>NZ_CAXBHS010000012.1:0-110788 GCF_963975625.1 uncultured Porticoccus sp. | reverse complement strand
TATTATTCCAGAAAGCTCTACTTATTACCTGTCCAGCTATTGGGGAAGCTTACGATTCAGGCGCCGGAAAAATTCTCTAATGCGGCTCATTGCGCCAGCCTCTGATCGAAAATTTCGGTTCCGACTCTAGCTCCTCCGGGCTGAACCATGCCCTCAGCAGTGGGCTGACTTCCTTGGCTGGCCCTTGATTCGGGCGCAATTGTGCCAGTGATTTTTTCGCTTCGTCCGTCAGGGGTTTACCCGACAGCATTTGCCGCGTTAGCTCCTGCCCAGCTGTCGTCGATAACACCGCTCTCGATTGCTCCGGTACTTTCGGCTTGTCCATAGTATTCCCTCGTCAGTTGTTCTGGGCTGCATTTTGTAACCGCGCCAAACGTATCGATGTCTTGCTTTGAGCTTTCATTGTAGATAAGACCGACCAAGTCGGATAGCAATACACCATTACGCTTTCTTGACCGGATATTGTCGGCTGTCAAAAGAGGTTAATTATGGTTGAAGAGCGAAGAGGGTGGTCAGGGTAGTCATATGAAGAACAGATAAACGGTTGCACAATGGTGGCAGGTTAATAAATTGAAGCAATAAAAAAGGGCTGCATTTCTGCAACCCTTTAATTTATATGGCTCCGCCTGCTGGGCTCGAACCAGCGACCCAATGATTAACAGTCATTTGCTCTACCAACTGAGCTAAGGCGGAACGGTCAAGAGGCGCGTATCTTATAGATCGATTTTGGGGTAGTCAACCCCTGCCGGGGCCGCGCCGCCGGGGCCTTTTCTGGCGTATAATACGCGGTTTTCTGCACTGATTCGGAGCGATTCAAACGTGTCAAAACCCTTTACGGTCAAGAGCCCCTACCAGCCAGCGGGCGACCAGCCCGCAGCGATTGAGAAACTGGTGGCCGGGCTTGAAGCGGGGCTGGCGGCACAGACGCTGCTGGGGGTCACCGGTTCGGGCAAGACATTTACCATTGCCAATGTGATTAGCCGGGTACAGCGTCCCACCATTGTGTTGGCGCACAATAAAACGCTGGCAGCTCAGCTCTACGGCGAACTTCGGGACTTTTTTCCCGACAATGCGGTGGAGTATTTTGTCTCCTACTACGATTACTATCAGCCCGAGGCGTATGTGCCTTCATCGGATACATTTATCGAGAAGGACGCCTCAATCAATCAGCATATCGAGCAGATGCGTCTGTCGGCTACCAAAGCACTGATGGAGCGCAAGGATGTGATTGTCGTCGCGACCGTGTCGGCAATTTACGGTTTGGGTGATCCTGAGTCCTACCTGAAGATGGTCCTGCATCTGGTGCGTGGCGACCGGGTGGATCAGCGCGCTATCCTGCGACGCCTCGCCGAGTTGCAGTACACTCGAAACGATGCTGTATTTCAGCGCGCGACCTATCGGGTGCGGGGTGATGTGATTGATATTTATCCAGCGGATTCGGACAGCGAAGCCGTCCGGGTCGAGTTATTTGACGATGAAGTGGAAAACCTGTCGATGTTCGACCCGCTGACCGGCGAGGTGTTTGGTCGGGTGCCCCGTGTCACCGTATACCCGAAATCCCATTATGTGACACCGCGCCAGACCATACTTGACGCGATGGAACACATTAAAACCGAGCTGGCCGAGCGACTGGAGCAGTTGCGTTCAGTGAGCAAGCTGGTAGAGGAGCAACGCCTGCACGAGCGCACCCGCTACGACCTGGAAATGATGCAGGAACTTGGCTACTGCACCGGCATTGAAAATTACTCGCGCTATCTCTCGGGCCGGGAACCCGGTGAAGCCCCACCCACGCTTTACGATTACCTGCCCGCAGATGCCCTGATGGTGATTGATGAGTCCCACGTGACGATTCCCCAGTTGGGCGGTATGTACCGGGGTGATCGCTCGCGAAAGGAAACCCTGGTGGAATATGGTTTCCGGTTGCCCTCGGCGCTGGATAACCGCCCGATGCGGTTTGATGAATGGGAGCGATTGGCGCCACAGATGATCTTTGTCTCCGCCACCCCTGCAAAGTATGAAGCGGAAAAAGCGGGGCAGGTGGTGGAGCAGGTGGTCAGACCCACAGGACTGGTGGATCCTTTGATCGAGGTTCGTCCGGCAACGTCCCAGGTGGATGATGTACTTTCCGAGATCAACCGCTGTGTGGCCAATGAAGAGCGCGTGCTGATTACCGTGCTGACCAAGCGTATGGCGGAGGACCTCACCGAGTATCTGGCGGAACACGGGGTGCGCGTGCGCTACCTGCACTCGGATATTGAAACGGTGGAGCGGGTAGAAATTATCCGAGACCTGCGGCTCGGTGAGTTTGATGTGCTGGTGGGTATCAATTTGTTGCGGGAGGGGCTGGATATGCCGGAGGTGGCATTGGTGGCTATCTTTGATGCTGACAAGGAAGGTTTTTTGCGCTCCGAGCAATCGCTGATCCAGACCATTGGCCGGGCGGCGCGAAATGTGGCGGGCCGCGCTATTCTCTACGCGGACAAGGTTACCGGCTCCATGCAGCGGGCCATGGATGAAACCGAACGTCGTCGGGATAAGCAGATTGCCCACAATCTTGCCCAGGGTATTTCACCCAAGGGCATCTATAAATCGGTGGCGGATATTATGGAAGGGGCCCGAATGATCCCCGGTAAAGGGGGGCGCAAGGTGGCGGATGCGCAGGCCACCTATAAGTCACTCAAGGACAGGCCGATAGTCAGCAGCGGTGATGTGTGGCGCCAGATAGCGGCGCTGGAGGACAAGATGTTCGAACACGCCAAGAATCTGGAGTTCGAGGAGGCGGCCCGACTACGGGACGAAGTGGGCCAGCTCAAGCGGTTGGCGGACGGGGTTGCCTGAAGGGCAACACTGCCCATCGGTTTTTCCTCAGAAGTTTTTAACGCGCTCACACGTGCCGGCGTACCGCATCTGACGGCCTTTATGGCCCCCCTGGTTGACATTAAATCCGAATTCTCCGATGCCGGTATTCAGCATGAAATCACCGGTAAGCGGCTTCAAAATGAACATCATTGACTCATTTTTGGCAGTGATACTCCGGCCCGATTGTTCTGTTATCTTGAGATCAAAGGTCCCGGATGCATCTTTGTTGTCACCATGAATCCGGAAATTATCGCCATCAATGGTTACTTCCAGGTCGCCACCGTCTGTACTGACACCTGAGCCGGTTGCTATCTGATAGATATGAACATATCTGCAGAGATGGAGCTCTTTATCGTTTGCATACAGGTTGGCGCTCATCAGCAGTGACGCACACAAGGTAACGAATATACCTTTTTTCATAATGACCAAACCTTTTGTCAAGTTGATGGCCTCCCGGTTTGGGAGCTCAAGTATTAAGTATACTGACATGTTACCGCACTGGATCAGGTCTGTATGTGGCTGTGGGTATTTTGTTGATAGGTGGCGTTGCGTGGAGTATGGGGTGATCAGCTGGTTGGTGGGCGTAGTGGTAGTCAGTAACTATAAAATAATTAGCATTAAGTAATTGTGTTATCAAATTGAAAATATTGACTTATATTTATTTTTATCTATTGTCTAGAGATAAAAAAAGCCCATCGTTGCCGATGGGCTTTCTGTTTGGTAGGCACGAGTGGATTCGAACCACCGACCCCCACCATGTCAAGGTGGTGCTCTAACCAACTGAGCTACGTGCCTGCTGACTTGCTATGATCAGGAAGGCGCGTAATTTACCAGCGAGCATCTCTTCTGACAAGCTTTATGGGGCTCTGACAAGCGTTATGCCGCTTTTTCCGCTGTTGAAGGCGGCTTGCTTATGCAGGTCAAGCCGGTAAAATGGCCGGCTCACGAATTGGCGCTGCCCGTGCAGCATAAACCATGTGGCCTTTGGTAGGGGCCACCACTGGAAAGGATCTGAACATGCCCGTAGTAACCCTCCCTGACGGCAGTCAACGCGATTACCCGAACCCTGTGACTATTCATGACGTGGCCGCCGATATTGGCCCCGGACTGGCAAAAGCTGCGCTGGCTGGCAAAGTCGGCGGTGAACTGGTTGATACGTCTTATCTGATTGACTCAGATGCCGAGCTGGCCATTATCACCGAAAGGTCTGATGAGGGTGTGGAGGTAATTCGTCACTCTACTGCCCACCTGCTTGCCCAGGCTGTAAAACAGTTATTTCCGGGTGCGCAGGTCACCATCGGCCCGGTGATTGATAACGGCTTCTATTATGACTTTGCCTATGAGCGGCCGTTTACCCCGGAAGATCTCGATGCCATCGAGCGCAAAATGGGTGAGCTTGCCCAGGCGGATACAACGGTGGTGCGCCGTGAATTGTCCCGCGACGAGGCTGTGGCCTATTTCCGCGGCATCGGTGAAGCCTACAAGGCGGAAATCATTGAAAGTATTCCCCCGGACCAGACACTTTCTCTCTATAGGCAGGGAGATTTTGAAGACCTCTGCCGCGGACCGCACGTGCCCTCAACGGGAAAGCTCAAACACTTCAAGTTGATGAAAGTGGCCGGGGCCTACTGGCGAGGTGACTCCAACAATGAAATGCTGCAGCGCATCTATGGCACGGCCTGGTCGAGCAAGAAGGAATTAAATGCCTACCTGTTCAGGCTGGAAGAGGCGGAAAAGCGCGATCACCGTAAACTGGCCAAGAAGTTCGATCTATTCCATATGCAGGAAGAAGCCCCGGGGATGGTGTTCTGGCATCCGAAGGGTTGGAGTATCTACACTCAGATTGAGAGCTACATGCGCGATGTGCAGCGCAGCAATGGCTATCGGGAAATCAAGACGCCCCAGGTGGTGGATCGGTCCCTTTGGGAGCGGTCTGGTCACTGGGATATTTTCCGGGAACACATGTTTACCGTGGAATCCGAATCGCGAGATTACGCGGTAAAGCCGATGAATTGCCCCTGCCATATTCAGGTTTTCAATCAGGGCCTGAAAAGTTATCGCGATCTGCCGTTGCGGTTGGCGGAGTTCGGTTCCTGTCACCGCAACGAGGCTTCCGGTACCCTGCAGGGCCTGATGCGAGTGCGGGGCTTTGTCCAGGACGATGCGCATATCTTCTGTGCTGAAGCACAGATTCAGGACGAGGTCTCAACCTTTGTGGATCTGTTGTTTCAGGTCTATCGGGATTTCGGATTTGAAGACGTGCTTATCCGGCTCTCCACCCGCCCGGAGCAACGGGTCGGCAGTGATGCCGTCTGGGATAAAGCGGAGCAGGCGCTGGCGGATGCGCTGTCTACAAAAGGGCTGGATTATGAGTTGTTGCCGGGAGAGGGCGCTTTCTACGGTCCAAAAATCGAATTCTCTCTGAAGGACTGCCTCGAACGGGTATGGCAGTGCGGTACGATCCAGGTGGATTTCTCCATGCCGGGACGGCTGGATGCCCAGTATGTGGCCGAAGACGGCTCCCGCCAGGTGCCGGTGATGTTGCACCGCGCTATCCTCGGTTCATTCGAGCGATTTATCGGTATTCTGATCGAACATTTTGAGGGCGCTTTCCCGGTTTGGCTCGCGCCCCAGCAAGCGGTGGTGATGAATATTACCGATGCGCAGGCAGATTATGTCCATCAGGTGGCTGATACCTTGAAAAACAAGGGCTTCCGGGTGGAAAATGACTTGAGAAACGAAAAGATCGGCTTTAAAATCCGCGAGCACACAATTCAGAAGATTCCCTACCTGTTGGTAATCGGAGATAGGGAAGTAGAAACGCAGACCGTGGCAGTGCGCACGCGAGGTGGTGAGGATCTGGGCATCATGCAGGTTTCAGATTTTGCCGAACTCCTCGCAGAAGACGTACAGCGCCGCGGTCGCGTTATTTAAAGACAATAGTCGGAGATTAAATTATCAAGAAAAATTATGGCAAGGGGGCAGCAAAACGGTCTCGAATGAATGAGGAGATCGACGTCCCCGAGGTTCGACTGGTTAACGCCGATGGCGAACAGGCTGGCATTGTCAGCATTGAAGATGCCCTGAGTGCAGCCCTGGCCGCCGGTCTGGATCTGGTGGAAATCGCTCCGGACGCCGAGCCGCCCGTCTGCAAGGTCATGGACTACGGCAAGAAGCTGTTTGAAGTGAAGAAGCAGCAGGCTGCACAACGCAAGAAGCAGAAGCAGACTCAGGTCAAGGAAATGAAGTTTCGTCCGGGAACGGATGTGGGAGACTACGAGATCAAGTTACGTAACCTGATCCGGTTTCTCGAAAATGGGGACAAGGCCAAAGTAACCCTCCGGTTTCGCGGCCGCGAGATGGCTCACCAGGAACTCGGTATGGAAATGCTCAAGCGTATTGAGCAGGATCTCGAGGAGCTGGGTTCTGTCGAGCAATTCCCCAAAATGGAAGGGCGGCAACTCACCATGGTGATCGCCCCGAAAAGCAGGAAGAAGTAACCCGACCCCCTCTGGCCTCCGGCCATATCAGGATTCACCGGGCACTACCCGCGCGCAGCCCCTGGCAGACTGTCCGGGAGTGACTTCTTCATTATTTAACCCGTCTATAAACGGAGACACAAAATGCCAAAAGCAAAAGTACATAGCGGTGCCGCCAAGCGCTTCAAGAAAACCGGCGCTGGCTACAAGCACAAACACGCCAACAGAAGTCACATCCTCACAAAAATGTCGCAGAAGCGTAAGCGTCACCTGCGTGGCACCAGCACCATGAACGGTTCTGATTCGCCCCTGGTCGATCGTATGTTGCGCTCCTGATTAACCGATTATTTGAGAGGATATTGATATGTCACGTGTAAAAAGAGGTGTTGTCGCACACCGTCGCCACAAGAAAATTCTGAAGGCTGCAAAGGGTTACTACGGTGCTCGCAGTCGTATATTTCGCGTTGCCAAACAGGCTGTCACCAAGGCAGGTCAGTACGCCTACCGTGACCGCCGTGTCAAAAAGCGTACCTTCCGCGCTCTGTGGATTACCCGGATCAATGCGCAATCACGCGCTGAGGGTATCAGCTACAGCCGCCTGATCGCTGGACTGAAGAAAGCCAATATTGAGCTGGATCGCCGTGTGTTGGCTGACCTTGCTGTTCACGATAAAGCGGCATTTGCTGCTGTCGCAGAACAGGCGAAGGCTGCCCTGGCTTGATATATTTGTGCCGAGGTTTTCCCGGCATCAAATAATGCAGATTGAAAGGGGAAAGGGCCGCAGCTCTTTCCCTTTTTTGTTTTTGATATGAACCGCTTGATAAGGTTGTGAGCATGGAAACCCTTGAGCTTCTGGCCCGTGAGGCGCAGCAGGCCATAGAGCAGGCACAGGATTTGGCAGCACTGGATCAGGTGCGGGTCGAATATCTTGGCAAGAAAGGCAGGCTGACGGATCTGTTAAAAGGGTTGGGCAAACTCTCGGCTGAAGAGCGCCCCGCAGCGGGTGCGAAAATTAATGAAGTAAAAGAGCAGCTCCAGAGTCAGATCAATCGCCATCGCACTGATCTGGAAAATGCGGATCTGGAGGCCAGGCTGGCCAGCGAAGCACTGGATGTGACACTGCCCGGTCGCGGTGAGGACAGCGGCGGACTGCACCTGATTACCCATACCATGGAGCGGATTGAGTCTTTCTTCAGCCGGGTTGGTTACAGCGTGGAAGAGGGCCCCGAGATTGAAGATGATTATCACAACTTCGAAGCCCTGAATATTCCATCACACCATCCGGCCAGAGCCATGCACGACACTTTTTATGTGACGGAAAATACCGTGTTGCGCACCCATACCTCGCCGGTGCAGATTCGTACCATGAAGACGCAGGAGCCCCCTATCCGCATTATCTGTCCCGGGCGCGTCTACCGTTGCGATTCCGATCTGACCCACACCCCGATGTTTCATCAGGTGGAAGGTCTGGTGGTGGATCGCGATGTCAGCATGGCGGACCTCAGAGGAACGATCGATCAGTTTTTGAAAGCCTTTTTTGAGGCGGACCTGCCGGTGCGCTTCCGCCCGTCCTATTTCCCGTTTACTGAACCCTCTGCCGAGGTGGATATCCAGTGCACTAACTGTCGCGGTGCCGGTTGCCGCATCTGCAAGAATACCGGGTGGCTGGAGGTGATGGGTTGCGGCATGGTGCATCCCAATGTGTTCGGTCATTGTGGCATTGATGCCGAGAAATATTCCGGTTTTGCCTTCGGTATGGGCGTCGAGCGGCTGGCGATGCTGCGCTACGGGGTCAATGACCTTCGCCTGTTTTTTGATAACGAAATTCAGTTTCTAAAACAGTTTTAAAACAAATAGATACATTATTTATATAAAGTAAATAATTTGATTTGGTGAGCAATGAAATTCAGTGAATCCTGGTTGCGTGAGTGGGTTAGTCCGAGTATTGACACGGCAGAGTTGGTTGCTCAGCTGACCATGGCGGGTCTCGAAGTGGATGCGGTTGACGCCGTGGCCCCGGCGTTCGATGGCGTGGTGGTCGGTGAAATTGGCGCGGTGGATCCACACCCCAATGCCGATAAATTGCGAGTCTGTCAGGTGACCGGCGCTGCCGGTGAAACGGTCCAGGTAGTTTGTGGCGCACCCAATGCCCGCCAGGGTCTGAAAGTGCCCTTCGCAACGGTGGGTGCCACGTTGCCCGGCGACATGAAAATACGTAAAGCCAAACTGCGGGACGTGGAGTCCTTCGGTATGCTCTGCGGTCAGGATGAAATTGGTTTGGGCGGTGATGGTTCCGGGTTGTGGGAGCTGCCCTCCGATGCGCCAGCGGGTGCGGATCTGCGCGACTATCTGAGCCTCAATGATCAATTGATCGAGGTCGACTTAACCCCCAATCGCGGCGATTGTCTGAGTATTCGGGGTCTGGCCCGCGAGGTGGGCGTATTAAATACGGTTGCGGTGGCCGGGCCTTCCCTTGATCCGGTATCGGCCACGGTCGACGACCATTTGCCCGTCGTACTGGACGCCTCCGCTGCCTGTCCCCGTTATGTCGGTCGGGTGATTCGCGGCGTCAATCTGGCTGCCCCGTCTCCCCTGTGGCTGCAGGAAAAACTGCGCCGCAGCGGTATTCGCAGTATCGACCCGGTGGTCGATGTGACCAACTATGTGATGCTCGAGCTGGGTCAACCGATGCACGCCTTTGATCTTGCCACGCTGGACGGTGGTATTCGGGTGCGCATGGCGGAGCAGGGTGAGTCACTCGAATTGCTGGACGGTTCCAAGGCCACATTGAACGACGACACACTGGTGATTGCCGATCACCAAAAACCGCTGGCTATCGCCGGAATCATGGGCGGCAAACTGTCTGCTGTCACGGCGGATACCCGGGATATTTTTCTAGAAAGCGCCTATTTTGATCCGCTGGCGATTGCCGGTCGCCCACGCAATTACGGGCTCCATACCGATTCATCCCACCGCTTCGAGCGCGGCGTTGACTGGCAGTTGCAGTCTCTTGCGATTGAGCGTGCCACCGCACTGCTGCTGAACATTGTCGGGGGGCAGGCCGGTCCGGTAACTGTGGCCGAGTCAGAAGCGCACTTGCCCCGATCCGGGGAGGTGAGGCTGACCCGGCGCAAACTGCAACAGCAGTTGAGTCTGTCACTGGATGCCGGGCTGGTTAGCGGCATGTTACAGCGTCTCGGTCTGGAAATTCTTGCCGAGGATGAAGACGGTTGGCGCTGCAGGGTTCCCAGCTGGCGCTTCGATATTGCGATTGAAGTGGACCTGATAGAGGAAGTGGCCCGCATCTACGGCTACAACCGCTTGCCGACCGCTACGATCAGCGCCAGTCTGCCGATTGAAGTCTGTCGCGAAACCCGCACCGGTTTGTCATTGTTGCGCCAGCAGCTGGTTGCCCGGGGCTACCGCGAAGCCATTACCTACTGTTTTGTCGATCCCGACGTCCAGAAACACCTGCTTCCAGACATAGAGGGTGTCGCACTGGCCAACCCCATCGCCAGTGATATGTCGGTGATGAGAACCACCCTCTGGTCCGGTCTGCTACCGGCCGTACGCCGCAACCTCAATCGCCAGCAATCCCGTGTCAGGATTTTTGAGTCCGGATTGAGCTTCATGCCCGAAGCGGGTGGCGTGAAGCAGGAATCCATGATTGCCGGTGCCGTCACCGGCACCCGTTTGCCGGAACGCTGGTCAAACCCGCGTGATCTGGTGGATTTTTTTGATATCAAATCCGATGTGGAAGCGCTCCTCAAGCAGAACCATGTGTTTGATCAGTACCGCTTTGTGCCTGCTGCACATCCCGCGCTGCACCCCGGACAATGTGCCGCCATTGAGCGAAATGGTGAGCCGGTAGGGTATATCGGTCTGCTGCACCCGCGTGTTCAGAAGCTGCTGGATATATCCCAGCCGGTGTATGTCTTTGAGCTTGCCCTGGGTGCTGTGGTCGAGGGTGAGCTGCCCGCTTTTCGGGGTGTCAGCCGGTTCCCGGAAGTCCGCCGCGACCTGGCGGTGATTGTGGATCGGGACCTTTCTGCCAGCACACTCTGTGAAACCATTCGAGAGGCGGCGGGTTGTTACCTCGTTGACTTAAAGATATTTGACGTCTACCAAGGGAAAGGTGTTGAAATCAATAGAAAAAGTATTGCAGTTGGCTTGACCTTTAGAGAGAGTTCGCGCACTCTTACCGAAGAAGAAATAACGGTGGCTGTGGATCAAGTGGTCAGCGCCATAAAAGAACAACATTCAGCGAGTCTCAGGGGTTAAGCGAGTTATGTCAGCACTTACCAAAGCCGACCTTGCAGAAATGCTTTTCGAAGACCTGGGTTTGAACAAACGCGAGGCCAAGGAAATCGTCGAATCGTTTTTTGAAGAGATCCGAACCGCCCTTGAGAAAAACGAACAGGTCAAACTATCAGGCTTTGGTAACTTTGAACTGCGCGACAAAAAAACCCGCCCCGGTCGCAATCCAAAAACCGGTGAAGAGATCCCCATTTCTGCCAGACGAGTAGTGACGTTCAAACCCGGACAAAAACTTAAAGCGAGAGTAGAAAGCTATGCTGGAACCGAGCAATAACGATCAGTTGCCGGCCATTCCCGGCAAGCGTTACTTTACCATCGGTGAAGTCAGTGAACTCTGCGATGTCAAACCCCATGTGCTTCGTTACTGGGAGCAGGAGTTTCCCACTCTCAGCCCGGTAAAACGCCGTGGTAATCGCCGCTACTATCAGCGCCAGGATGTCATCCTGATCCGGCAGATTCGTTCATTGCTCTATGAGCAGGGTTTTACCATTGGCGGTGCCCGTCAGCGCATGACCGGTGAGGATGCCAAGGAAGAGGCCACGCAGGTGAAACAGCTGATCGACCAGACAGTCGGCGAGCTGGAAGACCTGTTACAGGTCCTGAAGGCCTGATTTTATTCTTGAATTGTGGGGTGCATCCGGTATTATGTGCGCCTTCCTCTTCGGGGCGTAGCGCAGTCTGGTAGCGCACTACACTGGGGGTGTAGTGGTCACAGGTTCAAATCCTGTCGTCCCGACCAAAAATCAAATAAATTAGCCGCTTACAGCTTAGCTTGAGCGGCTTTTTTGTGCCCGTTCGTGCCATCCGGCAAGCGGGAGCTTGTGGATCAGGCAGGGTGAATATTAGCCGGACTTCTTTGTCTTTTTTGAATGGGAACCAAAAGCACCCACAAATGGTATTGTTGTACCATTAAATATGGACGTTTAGTTATTCACTAATAGCTATACCGGAGAACGTCCATGAAAAAGTTTTTCCTAATCATCTCAATTGTAGTTTTTTCGTCAGCGGTTCTAGCTCACAGTGGAGGTTGCCGCAAAGATAGTCCTCCAGGACTATGCTGCCATGCAGGTTCAAAGCCATATCACTGTCACTAACAATCAAGATCGCAGGATTTTAATAGTCGTGCTTCAATAACAAGTGATAATTCGGGTTAGGTACAATTTTCTTAAGCTGCTTCTAGTTGATATTCACGCTTATTTTGAAAAGTTGTAGCTGACCCCATTTATTTTCTGTATCAATCCGTTATCAAAAAGTGCCGAATATCAGTTTTGGCAAAGCGCGAGTGCGCCATATACAAATGTTAGGGCTAGAACAAGGAACACAGATGTTTGACGAGGATATTTCATTCAAAAGTGCTAGAGAGCTAATTGATTGTTTTCTCGACGAAAATATTCTGGCTCCCCAAAGCCTTTTTGATGTCAGTGAGCGACTCACAAGAGGGTATCTATTTCGTGGGCAGGCGCGAAAGGATTGGTCTCTTATACCATCAGCGCATCGCACGCCTGATGTGCTCAAGAATTACACGCCTCAACCACCTGGCCAGACGATTCCGGAGGAAAGTGAGCGAAGGGAGTATTTGGCACTACATATTCATGCGGAACTAAGAGCTGTTCAACTCTTCTTAGAGTCAGCTGATAAGGTTGGGATTAATACCCCGCTTGACTACAACTCTTTGGCGCTACACCAGAAAATTTTTGAAGATTTGAATTCAGGCCAAGAAATTGAATTGAATTCAGAGTTTCCAGCCCCGCAGTTTCTGACAAGTATGGCAATGGCACAACATTATGGTGTTCCAACCAGACTTTTGGACTGGACTGAATCGCCCCTAATAGCAGCTTATTTCGCTGCCGAGCAGGCATCAGCACTAGCCGGTTCTGACCGAGTGCAATCAGAGTTCTCAATTATTTGTCTCGGCACACAGCTTCTTCGCGAAGTGAGCAGCCTGAAATATGTCTCCGCTCCAAGAGCAGGCAATCACTTTCTAAGGGCTCAGCGTGGTGCCTTCACGCTAATCAAAAATGCCAATCAGTATTTCCTTGAAAATGGAAAGTGGCCTAGCATCGAGGATGCCGTAGCTAATGAGCGGGACCTGGGAACACTATACACACGTTCTCCCTTGATTCGGCTTTCATTGCCAGCGGATGAAGCAGATAACCTTTTGCGTTTGCTTTATAGGCTCGATGTCTCAAAGCTCACTGTCATGCCGTCATTTGAAAATGCAGCGGAGCATCTCGCTTACAAACGAGCCTTGTGGCCAAAGGGGTGAAAGGAATGCAAGGCAGTTCACACAGATAAATGGGGTCAGGTACAACTTCTTAACTGCTCTAAACTGACATTGCCTGCGTGATTTTTCAGGAAATTTGTACCTGACCTCAGTTTTGTTTTTTCATTTCTGCACAAAAAAATGGGCTGCTTTACGCAGCCCATTGTTACCGTGATCAGGACCCGTTAAAGATTGGGATCTGTCGAGAATTGTGGGGTTGTACGTGGCTTTGATCCGTCAAAAAAAGTAGTGACGGAGGTGGCTTTCAGGATTTTGTGGTCAAAAAAGCCACGCTGAATGGTGCCGGTAACCGATACGTAGTCGCCCACTTTAAGTTGTTGGTAGCCTGCGTTATCAAGCGGATCATAGGGCATGGTGTTTACCTTAACCGTGAGTTTTCTATCGTCAGCATCCAGGGTGAAACTGTCATCAGCTACGATAGTGATACGCCCCTGTACCGTACCGCGGGAAACAACCACGGGCGTGTTCCCCGAGAGGTACGAATCTTCTTCCTTCATGGAGCTGGCGTGGAAGGTGGTTCCAAGATTTTCCACATAGACACTGCCGGCCTCAATTGTGGCGCTTTCATACAGGTCATCATCCACCATGCCGGAGACGCGTACTTTGTCACCTTTTTTCAGCACGTAGGCATCGGCATCCCTATCGACATCGTCCATCTCGACAGTGATATTGCCTTCACCGTAGTCGAGGACAAACATGTTCGGACCGACACGATTAACGGTCCCGTCAATGTTGAGCCATGTGCCATCCGGGTAGCTCTTTGGTTTTTCAGTTAGTTTTTCCATTGGTTTTTCAGCGTAAGCACCGATGGAAAACACTATGACCAACATCATTAGCAGGGTATTAAAAGTACGGCAAATCATAATGATACCTCCGTATCGTTTGAGTGATTAACAGTTACACGAAAGACATTGACAGGGCAGGCCGCTGGACCTTCAGCCTGTCATAAAAAATCTGATTAGAGTTTTACAGGGGACTTATCGGATGTAGGGTGCTCGGAAGCCCACCTGTATTTGGTAAGGCGTATTGAGTCAAATGATTGATTGGATGCTTCGAACAATTGTGCTGCTATACATTGGCATCGATTGCTTGGCATAGGCTGTTTAAAAATTCCTCCATCAATTAAACAGTGTGGTTAAGTCTCTCGACATTTTCTGATTTATTTTGTTCCCGACAGTGTTTAGTTGATCCGCGAGACATACCTGTAAACGTAGTTCAAGCGACTGGGTCTTGCAAACTGTAAGCGTAGCGCTCAGGGTTTTCAGCCGTGTCCTGACCGCACAGTATCGGTATCTCCACCCCGGGAAAGTCTTCACTAATTCCCGGATAGTGGCGTGGTCACCACAATGGTTACATTGTCTCGATCAGGCATAGAATACTAGAATGTCCCAAACTCAGACTTTAGACCTTTTCGACAATCTGATGCTGGTTCGCCACCTGAATAGCTGATAATAATCACAGGCTGGACAAAGTAGCCGGGATAGCTTGCGACTTGTTCGGAAGCGAACCATGGACGACTGGCCATCCCTTAGGGGAGGCTCCGGAGCCTTTGCTGGATAAGAAGCACGACTGGCAGAAGTGTATATGACTACGAGGAGCAACAAGCAATGAACACGACGTTTAAAACGCTGGAAAGCCTGATTCACAATTCCATCGAGATTCATCATCAGGCTGCCGAATTGTACCGCTCACTGGAGAATGAGAGCTCTGACGAGCGCTGCAGGATTCTACTGGGGGAGATGGCCGACAAGGAGTTAGAGATGGCGAAATTGCTAGGAGAATTTCTCCATCGCACGCCAACCGGTACCCTCAATACCTATATGCAGTTCACCCTGGAGGAGGACCCACAGGATCTCGTGGCTGCAGCCAGGGCAGAAGGAGCCGGTACGGTTGAGCAAATCGGCCAACTGGGTCAGAAGTTACACGGCTACCAGATTAATTTAATGGAGGGAGCCTTGCATGAGGTGGCCGCAGAAGAGGCCTGCGAGTTACTGGAAAATCTCTTGCAACTGGAAAAAGCCGAGGGCCGGGCATTTACCCGCAGGGCCGACTCGATTCATGATATGTAAACTGCGCCGACAGAATATGGTCAGCCTCACGGAGGCCTGCCCCCGGTCAGGTGAGTTTAAGATAGGGTCTCAGTGGCGGTGTTTTAACCAGTCAGCACTACCACCTTCATAATCATATACATGATTAAAGCCCTTCTCATCCAGCTCTCTGGCCGCTTCGGTAGATAACGGACAGTCAAAATTGGCGCAATAAAGTACCACTTCCCGCTCTTTGCTACCTGCCACACGTTCCACCTCATCGCTAAAATCCTCGGAAGCCTTTGGAATATTGATGGAGGTGCGAATATGTTCCTGCCTGAAGTCCTCGCGAGGTAACACGTTGATCAAGACAAAATCCCTTTTTTCACTGCCATTCATGGCTTCCAGTTCCTCTCGACTGATCGTTTGCATAGGTTTACTCCTAAAATCATCGCTGAACAAAATGCCATCCCTGATTAGGGCGGCGGCTGCACTGTAAACCGGGCCTAATGCTGGCTGATTTCCCGAGCGGTTTCGCCACCCAGTTTGGCACTGTCATGGCGTACGATGTCGCCCAGGCTGACAACACCGCATAAACGCTTTTCGTCGCGATTGTTCAGAACAATCAGGCGATAGACTTTCTGATCCTGCATATTATTTGCGACAGCATTTACATGTTCATCCTGAAAACAATAAAGTATCTTGTCCGTTTTCATTTGGTCTACCGTTGTGTTTTCAGGATTCTTGCCTGCTGCAACGCCACGAACAGTGATGTCTCTGTCGGTAATTACTCCCTGCAATCTGCCTTGGGGTGAATCACCGATAGGCAAAAACCCGGTATCTAGATCACGCATATATTTTGCCGCCTGCGCGAGCGTGGTGTCTGTGGGCACGTATTCCACACTAGTGCTCATGATTTGCTGAACTTGCATAATAAGATCTCCTCATTGCCTGATGGTGAAAAGAAAATGCCATATATAACATCAGAAAAAACGACGCTAGTTTTTCCGGTTTTCCAATCTATGGGAATAAAGGCATGGTGTAACGCCCGATAAAAACATTACTGGCAATCCAGTATTTTTATCTGTTGCGCTGTTACTTTGATTTTTAAAATTTGTAGTTTGTTCAGAGAGGTTTAGTAAAATTCTTCTGGACGGTCAAGGAATTGCAAGTGTAAAAATATTGTCCAGCAAGTACATTAGATGTCCCTCACCTCACCGAGAAGTTGCCCAACCAAAGCCAGGACTCTTGTTGTTCCACTACACTTGGCTCTTCAGGATGTTTTCGGCAGCACTGCAGTGCCCTTCCATGGTTTCACCTAGAAGATAATCCGATTCCAGTTACCATACGAGCCCTTCACCGGCCCACGGGGAATACTGCAAACTATGATGACTATCGCCAGTACCAGGCTCGCCATGGTGGCCAGCAACCCGGCCTCAAGAATAAAAGTGCAAATCAGGAGCCCTAGCCCAAGGAAAATATTGACTAGCCGAACAGGTCTTGCCACTTCCGCCAAAGCAGTCACTGAAAGAGTGATCAGTAAAGCTCCTATCAAGTGATGAGCATCCGCCAGAGGACCCTCCACCCCGAATAGAATACGACTTAACATCAGCAAACCACCTGCGGCAATGCAGGTTCCCAATCCCCAGGACCACCTGACATTGCCACTGAAAACTTCTCTCGCTGCTGTTCTGAGTGAGACCATCTGAAAACTATCCCCGGCGTTTTTTTGTACGCGGCCCTCATCGGTGTCACCAAAGATAAAGACTCGCAGCAGGGAGTGGCCCTGGCACTTGCGACGCCACAGGAACTGACCAGTGGCTACCAGTTCATCCACGGAAAGTGGAATCTGCAGGAGCATGGCCGTGGCGGCAATCAGGCACAGAGTGCACCAGGTATTCAGCAGGATTGGCTGGATAATAATAAAGGTAATGGATACCGCCCCCAGCGGTACGATAAGAATGCCGAACAGTGTGGTCAGCCAGGGCATGGTCCGCCAGCGCCGGGCTGAACCGGCCACACCCACGAGAATTTCCATTAAATACACCAGGGCTCCGACGCCGGCATCGGGCACTGGCCATGCCTCGGAAACCGACGATGTAGTGATTTCTTCGGTACCGTTCTTACTGTCCCCCGGCACAGCGCCGGCAAAGAAGGGCTCCCACAGCCCATCCACATGACCTAGCTGATAAGCGGCCATGTAGCTGGAAATAAAAAACCCGATAAATGCCAGGACAATAATGGGCAGTCGTTGGAACCAGCCGGACGGGGAATAGTGCCAGCCCGGCGGGATGGTCGGCCCTGTCATGGCTGCCAGTGGTGACACGCCGGGGGCGGGCCGCAGTAATACTGAAAAGCCGACCACCAGACTTCCTACCAGAGTGCCGTTGAGATAGGCGGAAGGCTCCGGGGCCCACATCAGCAGGGGGGCCGACATGACCCAGAGGCCCACAGCAGCAGTGGCCCAGCGCGCTGCTGGCAGAGACCAGGACAGGGATAAAAAGGCAAACACAACAATGGCGCAACCGGCGAGAATGTCGCTGTAAATCATGCCTGTGGATTGGTAATCGAGGCGTACAACGGACATTATCAGCCAGAAACCCAGACCGATATTGAACAGATGTCCCCACAGGTTGCGGGCATGCTCTTCACGGTACCAGTGTTCGTGCCGACGCCGCAGCCTTTCAGGTTTGTCGGTTTTTTCTGCCGCATCAAGCATCCAGTCGGGGGGCCGGATACCGTTGTGTTGATACCAGGCAGCCGGATCCTTCTTAAGGTTTCCAACCATATTGGGCAATTCATCACCTATGAAATGTCGGGGCTCCCAGTCGAGAAGCTGTTTGGCCCGACTCAGGTCCAGAGCATAGTGATCGGAAGAGAGGTTGATCATGAAAGGCTTGATAAAAGGCTTTTCACCATGGTCCAGTGCATCGGGCACCACAGGTTCGGCTTTTTCCTGAACCCAGGCTCCCGCTTTGGCAATAGACTCAGGCAGGGTATATGTACTCCACTGCTTTTCACCGTGGATCTGATACCCCAGTGTGTCCTGTAGTTCCCTGTAACTCATCACCTCGGATTCTCCTGCCAGCAGGGTACAGGCAGCCGGCATCTCCTTACGCCTGTCGACACAGCGTTTGAAGACTTCCAGCATGTCTTCCAGGTGAATGAATGCCTGACCGGCATCCAGGTCTCCGGAATACAGATGCGACTCCATGGCGCGCTCATAGATGCGAGCAATCTGGTGTGTCAGTGTTGGCACGGCGGTGTTTTCGTCGTAGAGGCCTGCCAGGTGCAAAAGCGTGTAGGGGATACGCTCACCGTATTGCTGGATCACCTCTTCAGTTTCAGCCTTGGATTCCGGGTAGGCCCAGCCGGGGGCCAGGGGGGAACTTTCCGTTACATATTCACCCGGCGACACCGGCTTGTGAACCAGCATGGTGCCTGAATAAATAAAGCGCTCCACATCAAAGGGCTCGAGGGCATCCAGTAGATGGCGTGTTCCCTCGACGTTGACCTCTTCATATAAAACCGATTTGACACCGGTGAAATCAAAGTAGGCCGCCAGGTGAATAACTGCCGCAATTTTGTCGCCATGCTCTCGATGCAATTGATTGAATGCCAGACGGAGAGAATCTGCAGAGGTGAGGTCGGCAACGATATCGCATTTATCAGGCTTCAAATCCATCCCCACAACCTGATAGTTTGCCTTGAGCTTTTTTGTCAGGGCTGTGCCAATATTTCCACCCGCACCGGTAATAACAACAATGGGTTTGTTAGATGACTTTTGCCTGGTGTTCTTGATAAGGGTCCTCTCTACAAATTGTATTGACTGACATGGTGCGGGCTTTTTTCACCCGCCCGACGCCACTGACGTCATATATGCAGTGATGAAACGATGTTGCTGGATAATGCTGCTGTTGCCCTACACACATAAAAATCTAGTTCATAATCTGTATTTGTTCCAACTGGAAGTGCCGTTGAGAAAATGGTAAATGGGGTAAAACCATATCTCTTGCGCTATTTTCGGCTTGCCGGGATATTTCCATTGGTCATATAAACAGTGCTAGTCTCACCTAAGGTTGAAGGTACCTGTTGACAGTGATTCCGGGTTGGTGGGTTTCCGGTCAGTTTTGACACAGGCGGTTGTGTTTCAACAGGCAGATTGGTTTCAACAGGCAGATTGAATCTGACAAAGGGGCACTCCATGCTCGAATCAATCCAGCAACAAATTCTGGATGTTTTAACTTCGGTGATCGTTCATATTCCCAATCTGGTGGGTGGATTACTGTTATTGCTGGCCGGTTGGTTGCTGGCCCGTTTTTTACATCTGCTGGTTACCCGCTTTATCCGCACCCTCAATCATCTGCTGGATCGCCAGTTACAAAACTTAAACCTTCACTTTGTCCGCATACCGGCTGCCACAGAAAGGTTGATTGGTTTTGTGGTGTTCTGGGCCACTATTCTGATATTTGCCATTGTCGCCATTAGGGTGGTGGGCGTTGCCGGGGCGACTGTCTGGCTCGACCGTTTAATGGTGTATCTGCCCTCTCTGATGGCGGGTGGCCTGATTATTATCAGCGGCTTTATTCTCGGCAGTGTGGTACGCCATCTGATCACCCATGCGGCGGCCTCAGCCGATATTGCCCAGGCAGCGCTGCTCGGTCAGATTGCGCAGATCTCTTTTGTTATTGTCGGCGTGGTCATGGGGCTTGGCCAGGTGGGCGTCGATGTCAGTTTCCTGGTCATTCTGTTTGGTATTGGTTTTGCTGCCGTTTTGACGGGATTTTCTCTGGCCTTTGGCCTCGGTGCCAGACCGCTGGTGGAGAATCTCATCGCAACGCGTCATCTCAAGGAATTTGTCCGGCCCGGGCAGATTGTCGAGACCGGCAATGAGCGGGGCAGGGTATTGGAGTTCACTGCCACCGGAATGGTGGTGGAAACGGCTGATGGCCGAAAACTGATTCCGGCCCGGCTCTGTATGCAACAGTCTTTCAGTGTGATTACCCGGGAGACGATGGATGACGAACTCTAATCCCCTGAGTCTGGATTTTCTCATCAGTAAGCCCGAGGCCGCAGCCCAGGTGTTGCAGTCGCTGGAGGATCAAGAGGCGGCAATTTACCTGCAGGAGGTGCCGGTCCGGATTGTTGCCCCTGTGCTGCAGGAAATGCAGGTATGGCCGGCATCGCGCATTCTCGACCAGTTATCACTGGAACAGAATGCCGCGATTTTTGCGCAGCTCCCTTACCAGACGGTTGCTGCCCTGTTGCGCTTGCAGCAGCGCGCACGGCGCACCGAGCTGCTGGCGGTGCTGCCCGCCAAGCTTTCCCGGTCTTTGAGTGTGTCGCTGATTTATCAGGAAAACACGGTTGGTGCCTGGATGGATATGTCCACACCGGGTTTTTACTCTGAGCTCCCGGCCGGTGAGTGTCTGGCGTTACTGAAAAAGTCTTCGGATTCGTTTGGTACCAGCCTGGTGGTTATCAATCAATCCCATCAGGTGATTGGCATGATCGGCCTGGATAAGCTGCTGGCCAGCTCCGATGAGCAAATGCTGGGTCAATTGATGGATTCTGCGCAGCAACCGCTGGCCGCAGAGATGAGCATCCAGATGGCTGTCAATCTGTCTGATTGGCACTGTTACCCCGTTTTACCGGTCCGCAATTCGAGTGGTGTTTACCTTGGGACTGTGACGCGCTCAGTATTGCGTACGGCACTGGAGAAGGCCCCTTCAGCGGATGCCTCACTGGGCGATTCCCTGTTGTCCCACCTTGCCCGCGCCATGATTGTCACTGCGACCGGTATGGTACAAATGGCACCGGGCAGTCATGCAACCTGGTTGTCTGATAAAGAAGGGGCATACCATGACGACTAATGCTTCCCCGGATCCCCGCGCGGTTGATATGGCATTGACCCGCAAATTTCTGCTGGATTATCCCAGGGATGCAGCCCTGAAAATTGAAGCGCTGGCTCCGAGGGATGTGGCCGCAGTGCTGAGCCTGCAGCCCGTATATGTGCTTTTATCCCTGTGGCGGTATTTGACGCCCAATGTCGCTGCCGAGATTCTGGTTTGTTTGCCAGAAGGGCACAGCCGTCAACTGCTCAGCGAACTACCACCTCTGGATTCGGTGCGGATGATTGGTCAATTGGATGACGAATCACGGGATGCCCTGCTGAAGACCCTGGACGAGTCAATCCGCAGGGAGTTGGCTGAACTGATGAGCTACCCGGAAAACAGTGCCGGCCGTTTGATGGATACCCGTGCCCTGGTGTTTCGGGACAGCATGACCATTTCAGAGACGCTGGAAATTCTCCGCAAGCGCCAACTGAAGACTGCGCGCAGTGTCTTTCTGGTTGATGCCGAGGGTCGCCTGAGCGCCAAGGTTCACTTGCAGGACATCGCTATCGCCGATCCCGGCACATCCCTGGGGGCGATTGCCAAACCGGTTACGGCGGTGGTTGCGGGTACCGCAGGAAAAGAGGAGATTTCCGAGTTGTTTGAAAAACATCAACTGCTCGACTTGCCGGTGGTTGATATTGATCGTCGTCTGTTGGGTATTATCCACCACAGCAGTCTGGTTCAGGTTTCCCAGGAGGACATGTCATCCGATGTGCTGGCCATGGTGGGTGCCAGCCGTGAAGAACGCGCCCTGTCGAAGCCACTGTTTGCCGTGAAAAAGCGCATGCCCTGGCTGCAGGTCAATCTACTCACGGCTTTTTTGGCCGCATCGGTGGTGGGAATATTCGAAAGCACGATTGCCAGCTTTACGGCTCTGGCCGTGCTGTTGCCGGTGGTGGCTGGCCAATCGGGTAATGCCGGGGCACAGGCTCTGGCGGTTACCATGCGCGGTCTGGCATTGCGTGAAATCACGGTTCGTCACTGGTTCAGGGTGATGTTCAAGGAAGTGCGGGTGGGCCTGATAAACGGTATTGGTATTGCTGTGACCTGCGGTATTGGCGTATTCGTCTGGAGCCAGTCAATCGGGCTGGTGCTGGTGATCTGTTCGGCGATGGTGCTGGCGATGATCGCGGCGGGTTTTGCCGGTGCGGTGGTGCCGATTGTGCTGGTGCGGCTGGGTCAGGACCCGGCACAGGCATCTTCCATCATTCTTACCACGGTCACCGATATTATCGGCTTTTTTGCCTTTCTGGGGATCGCGGCACTGCTGTCGGGGCTGCTGTAGCAACTTACCCGGTAAAGCGGGAGGATAGTAATCTTCTGGTGGGGCCGGTCGTCGTTGATAACCAGGTTGGGTTTCGCGGTCCTGTTGCCTGCAAAGGCCGGACTAGTGAGGCATAATAGCCACCGATTGGTGCTGTCAACTGCCGATGCTCGACTCATCAATACGGTGTATGCAATGGTGCAGCACCTTTAATTACCCAAAAATGGATTTCCCCCGATATGACTCTAACTGTACGCAAGGCTGTTATTCCTGTCGCCGGGCTGGGCACTCGTATGTTGCCGGCCACCAAGGCTATTCCAAAAGAAATGTTGCCGGTGGTGGACAAGCCGCTTATCCAGTACGTCGTCAATGAAGCTATTGCGGCGGGCATTACCGAGATCGTACTGGTCACACATGCCAGTAAGAACTCCATTGAGAACCACTTCGACACCAGTTTTGAGCTGGAGGCGCAGCTGGAAAAGCGGGTCAAGCGCCAGTTGCTAGACGATGTCCGCTCGATCGTGCCCCAGGAGGTGACCATCATTTCGGTCAGGCAACCCTACGCAAAGGGCCTTGGACATGCGATCAGCTGTGCGAGGCCGGTGGTAGGTGATCAGCCTTTTGCCATTCTGTTGCCGGATGTTTTGGTGGACAAATATCGGGCGGACTCGAAAAAAGACAATTTATCGTCCATGGTGAATAACTTTACCGCCACAGGTCACAGTCAGATTATGGTGGAGGCGGTTCCCTGGGAAGACGTTAACAAATACGGTGTTGTCGATTGCCAGGGCGTCGAGTTGATGGCCGGCGGCGTGGCGAGAATTCACAGCATGGTCGAAAAACCGAAACCGGAGAATGCCCCGTCTAACATGGCTGTTGTGGGGCGCTATGTGGTGTCGCCGACCATTTGGGAACTGCTGGAAAAAACGCCGCTCGGGGTGGGTGGCGAGGTCCAGTTAACGGATGCTCTGGAAGAATTGCTCAAACAGGAGGTGGTAGAGGCCTACCGGATTGTTGGCCGCAGTCATGATTGCGGCAGTAAACTTGGCTACATACAGGCCAATATTGCCTATGCCCTGCAGCATGATGAAATTGGCGAAGGGGTTAAAGAATACCTCAAAAACAATCGCCATGTTGATGCTCCAGCGACATTGGAAAAACCGCGCCAATAGTCTGACCCTTTGTGATGACACCATACCGGTGTGGGGTGGGTGTCCCTGTGATGTGAGTATTATGAAAATTACCTGTTTTAAGGCATACGACATTCGGGGCCGGCTCGGTTCCGAGCTGACCGTAGAGATTGCATACCGTATTGGCAGGGCGTATGCCCGCTGGTTGAAACCTGAAACCGTGGTGGTTGGCGGGGATATCCGCACCTCCAGCCCGACGTTAAAAAGTGCGCTGGCCTCGGGGTTGCGCGATGAAGGCGTCGATGTGCTGGATATTGGACTGTGCGGCACCGAGGAAATCTACTTTGCGACGGCGCACCTCAATCTGTCTGGTGGCATCATGGTGACGGCCAGCCACAATCCCATTGATTATAATGGCATGAAAATGGTGCGGGAGGGCTCTAGGCCGATCAGTGCCGATACCGGGCTGAAGGCGATCCAGGCATTGGCCGAAGAAACAGATTTTTCTCCGGTAGAGCCCAGTCAACGTGGGACCTATCGTCGTATCAGTTGTTCCGGTGCCTATATTGAACACCTGCTCTCGTATGTGGAGCGAAACAAACTTCGGCCGTTGAAAATCGTCGTCAATGCCGGCAATGGTGCAGTCGGTCCTGTGCTCGATGCGCTGGAAAGCTTTTTGCCCTTTGAGCTGATCAAGTTGAATCATGACCCGGACGGGGAATTTCCCAACGGTATTCCAAACCCGTTGTTGCCGGAGAGCCGCCATCACACCAGTGATCTGGTGAAGTCGTCTGGCGCCGACTTTGGCCTGGCTTGGGATGGGGATTTTGATCGTTGTTTTCTGTTCGATGAGCAGGGCGAATTTATTGAGGGCTACTATATTGTCGGGTTGCTCGCAAAAGCGTTTCTGCGCAAGCATCCGGGAGAAAAGATTGTCCATGACCCCCGTTTGATCTGGAATACCCAGGCGGTCTGCCGGGAATTTGCTGGTGAGGCGGTGCAAAGTAAATGTGGTCATGCTTTTATCAAGCAGGTCATGCGTGAGCAGGATGCCATCTATGGCGGTGAGATGAGTGCCCACCATTATTTCCGGGATTTCTTTTATTGCGACAGTGGCATGATTCCCTGGCTTTTAGTGGCCGAGTTGCTGAGTGTGACCGGTCAGCCCCTGTCGGCCATGATTCAGTCAATGGTGGAAGACTACCCCTGTTCCGGTGAACTGAATCGCCGTATTGATGATCCCCAACAAGTGATGACACTACTTGAAGAACACTACAGCAATGGCGCAGTGAGCATCGAACGGGTGGACGGACTGAGTGTGGCCTATACTAATTGGCGGTTTAATCTGCGCAGCAGTAATACCGAGCCAGTCGTCAGACTCAATGTGGAAGCCAGTGACCGGGCCTTGATGGAACAGAAAACCCTTGAGCTACTCAGCCTGATGGGTGCCGATTGAGGTAACTGGTATGGCGCACTGAGTGCGATTGGCCGGTTCGGAATCAGTAAATCAACCAATCATTTCCGGGAGCGTGTCATGCAGGATAAAACAGTATTGGTGACCGGTGCTACCGGGTTTATCGGCAGCCGATTCTGCCGTGAGGCCCTATCCAGGGGTGCCCGGGTAATTGGTCTGAGTCGTGACCCACAACAGGCACTAAAAAAACTTCCCGGTGTCGAGTTTATTGGGAATCTTGACGCCCTGTCTCCGGAACAACCCATCGACTATATCGTCAATCTGGCTGGTGAACCGCTGGTTGCCGGTCGCTGGAATGACCGGCGCAAACAGGCCTTCATAGACAGCAGGGTCGGCACTACCAACCGGTTATTCGAGCATTTCCAGAAAGCGTCTGCACCACCTTCGGTATTGGTCAGCGGTTCCGCCGTAGGCTATTACGGCCCTCACCAAGACGAGCCGCTGGGGGAGGATGGTGTTCAGCACGATTGTTTTGCCAGCCGTCTTTGTCTGGAATGGGAACAGAGTGCCTCACAGTTTGCTTCGCTGGGAACCCGGATATGCTACCTGCGGACCGGCATAGTGCTGGGGGCTGGTGGTGGCGCACTGAGTCGAATGTTGTTGCCTTTCCGTATGGGATTGGGCGGCCGCCTGGGTTCTGGTAAGCAGTGGATGCCCTGGATTCATATAGCCGATGAAGTGGCGATCATTTTTTATTGCCTAGAACAATCTGCTCTGCAGGGAGCGGTCAACGCCACGGCCCCGAATCCGGTGACGAATCGTCAATTTACCACGGCGCTCGGTTCTGCGCTGCACCGTCCGACCATCTTCCCCATGCCGGAACCCGTGGCAGTACTGCTGTTTGGTGAAATGGCTAGGGAGTTATTGCTGACGGGGCAGCGGGCGTGCCCGCGAAAACTGCTCGAGTCCGGCTATTCCTTCCATTTTTCCGAACTGGATGAAGCGCTTGGGGATATTGTTTAGCGCAGGTTTACAGTTGCCAGAGGGCTGTACAAAGGTCCATTGGCTGTCAGTTGACTCTGAAACAGGGTTATCTGCCTAACAGGTAAACAGATATCGATATCCAGGTTGATTTTTGCACTGGGTTTAGCGGAGGCTTTTCCCAACGTAATGTGCGGCCTGAATGCCTGCTGCATCGTTTCAAAGCCGCTGGCAGCAAGGGATGTGGAAAGCTGCTGGTACAGTGCCATCAATGACGTCGAATATTCGGGAATGGCGGCGACAGTCCGACTTTCCCTGCCTGGAAATCGCTCCACAGCTTTCAGCAATAAGTCAAATTGTTCAGCGCAGAGGGCCTGGACGATCCGTTCGGCAATGGCGGTCTGCTCGGTTGTTTGCTCACCGAGAAACTTCAATGTCAGATGGCGGTGTTGTGCAGGCACCCAGCGACTGGCATCGTTCAACCGTTGTTGGCAAATATCATCCAGCAGTCGGTTTACTGTTTCTGTGAGTGGCAGGGCGATGAACAGTCGCACAAGGATTACCAAGTCAGTCGCCGCAGTAGATGCAGCCGGACGTGCAGGTTTCCCGAACCTCGATTTTGCTCAGCAAGGGGAGCGTCGGTTTTAACCGTGCCCAGATCCATCTGGCTATATTTTCACTGGTGGGATTTTCCAGTCCGTCGATCTCGTTGAGATAATGATGATCGAGTTGGTCATAGACCGGTTTGAAGTAATCTTTAAGATCGCCAAAGTCCATTACCCAGCCGGTTTGTTTGCCGACGGTGCCGCTCAGATAAAGCCTGATATGGTAGGAGTGCCCGTGCAACCGACCACATTTATGTCCCTCTGCCACATTGGGTAGAAGGTGTGCTGCCTCAAAGGTAAATTCCTTGAAAATTTCCATGGGTATACCGGTCATTTGAAAAGTTGGCCTATGGTAATTTGCGGATCTTTCCTTGTACACAAACCTGCAACTGAAATGTTTGACACCGACCGATATTTCGGTAGAATGCGCCTCTCTCTGAGGAGGGTGGTTAGCTCAGTTGGTAGAGCGACGGCCTTACAAGCCGTAGGTCACAGGTTCGACCCCTGTACCACCCACCAGTGTAAAAGTAGCATTTTGCGGACCGGTAGTTCAGCTGGTTAGAATGCCGGCCTGTCACGCCGGAGGTCGCGGGTTCGAGTCCCGTCCGGTCCGCCATATTTTAAAAAGCCACCCACCCGGGTGGTTTTTTTATGGGAAGAACTTTCAGGGACGAGAACCCGCGAAGGGGTTCGACCGATTGGCGCAGCCAATCAGGGCCGGAGGAACGACGGGCGGGGTTTATCCAGAGTGCGGGTCAGGCCGGTCCGTTTCTTGCCCCTGTCCATATTGCCTTACCAGGTCAGGCCTGGATAACCAGGGTGACGGTAAGAGGCGTGCGGGTTTTTTATCCTGTTGTTGTTGAACCATAGCGTTTCTCCTATTGCTTTTTTAAGTCCGCGTGGGTAAATGATCTCTTTCTTTTCAGCCTCTTTTACTCTACCTTGATGCCATTCGTTCCCTTGATTTAACCCAGTTAATCTGGAAAGGTATATTCATGAAAGATCTTGATACAAAAATGGAAGAGACCACTGCGACCCCTTGGGATCAGTGGTTTGAAATGCTAACGGCCTTTAAAGCGGAAAAGGGCCACTGTCTGGTACCTCATAATTACAAGACCCCGGAGGGTTACCCTCTTTGGTACTGGGTGCGGAAAATGTGCCGGGACAAAGCCAAGGGCGAACTTTCAGAAGATCAGATTGAACGACTTAACAGTCTGAAGTTCGTATGGGACCTGCAGGACCTGCCCTGGGAGAAGGGATTTGCTGCATTACAGATCTACAAGGCAGAGTTCGGCGATTGCCTGGTTCCCGATGGTTATGTGACCAGAGATAATTATCCCCTCGGCCTGTGGACATGGAAGCAACGCTATTTTGAGGGCAATTACCCCAGAGAAAAATATCACCGACTCGCCGATCTTGGCTTTGTCTGGGATTTGCGCGAATACGCGTGGGATCGGATGTACGCTGCGCTTGAGGCCTATCAGAAAGAGTACGGTGATTGCCTTGTGCCGGCGGGCTATATAGTCGAGGGGGGCGTTGATCTCAGTATGTGGGTAACCAGGCAGCGTTCAGATTTGGCACATAATTATCTTACACAGGTGAAGCTGTCAAAACTGAACAGGCTGGGATTCTGCTGGGCGACGGCTGATGATTTGCCGCACGTGTTGTTTGTGCCGCGAGACAACAGTAAAAAAAGTAATATTTCAACTTCAAGTCGCCCGCTTTAAACGAGCTGGTAGGAAATGACTGATCTGGTGCGCTGAGATTTATTGTGACCTTGTTCCCAATAATTCTCGGTCGCCAGATTATACCCATAAGGTTATAGCAAACGTTACTGTGCGGGCTCCCGTGTCGACCTTGTCTCACGTCATGGAGACACCCTCGTTAAAACCCGTTTGGCCCGGGTTTCGGTTGCCGGGCTGCTCATAATAAGTTTCACCCTCGACTGTTTGCCTTGGTCCTTCAGTGACTCCTGGCGATACCGGTCTCTACTCCCGCAACGAATCTTTATCACCCTTTTTGGGCGAAACCGATATGATTCTGGGTATATAATCCAACGGTATTTCTAAAGGGGCTCTTCCGGTTACTCCATGACTGACTTCAAACATATTGCGCTGGTGGCCAATATCCAGTTGCCCGAGATTATCGACTCCCTGAAGCGACTGATCACTTTTCTGACACAATCCGGCTACCAGGTGTTGCTTGAGCAGAAAACCGCGGAACTGGTCGGTGATAGCCAATTGCCGGTATTTGATAGTGACAGTCTAGAGACGTCAGTGGATCTTATCATTGTAGTTGGGGGCGATGGCAGTATGCTGAGCGCTGTGCGCAGTTTGGTGAGATATGATATCCCCTTATTGGGTGTCAATCGGGGTCGACTGGGTTTTCTTACCGATATCCTGCCGGATGAAATGGAATCACAGATGAAACGCGTGCTGGCCGGCGAGTATATTGTTTCCAGTCGTTTTCTGCTGGATGTCTCCATTAGCAGAAAAGGTGCTGTTATCGGAACCGGTGCGGCACTGAATGATGTGGTGCTTCACCCAGGGAAATCCGTCCGGATGATGGAGTTTGAGCTGTATATTGATGGGCAGTTTGTCTACAGTCAGTGTTCCGATGGTCTGATTGTTTCCACCCCGACGGGATCTACAGCTTATGCACTCTCTGGGGGTGGGCCAATCATGCATCCCAATCTGGATGCGATTGTTCTGGTGCCGATGAATCCCCATACGTTGTCCAGTCGACCCATTGTCGTGGGCGGTAAGAGCGATATCGAGATCAGGGTGGGCTCCCGCAATGAGCTGCATCCGCTGGTCACCTGTGACGGTCAGACTGACCTGCAGTCCGAGCCCGGTGATATCATTCAAATCCACAAGAAAGCCCGCCAGGTGCAGTTGATTCATCCGGTGGCACACAATTTTTATGAAACCTGTCGGACCAAGCTTGGGTGGGGCAGTCGACTGGGTATTGATGAACGCACCAGTGAACGCATTAGTAAGCCGGTCAACTAATTGCCATGAGTGAACTGGATTCAACCTGGACACATGTGGCAGACATCCCCGCTCAGCTTGATATGGGCGACCTCTATACCCGGTTAAACAGCTTGGGAATATCCCATCAGCTCAAACTCCATGGTGAGTGGGTTCAACTGTGGATAGAACAACCCGAGCAGTTGCCGCAGGTTATCAGTCTGTTGGAGGAAGCGAGGTCAACATTTTCTCCCGCCATGTCAGGTCCTCCCGCCTTGAGTTTTCAGCAACAGTTACACAAAGTCCCGGTAGTCTTGATTCTGCTGTTACTCAGTGTCACCGGTGCTGCTTTGGTCAGTCACGCGTTTCCACTGGTGCACTGGTTGACCTTCCAGGACTACCTTTTGGTCGGCGAAAGCATCCGCTTTGAGTATGCGGAGATCGCACTGGGTCGGGGCGAATACTGGCGGCTGGTAACGCCGGTTTTCTTGCACTTTGGTATTTTTCACCTAGCCTTTAATGGCCTTTGGCTGTGGGAGTTGGGACGACGAATCGAAACCCTTGCAGGCAGTCTGCACATGTTGATGATTGTGTTGTTGATGGCGATTGCCTCTAACCTGGGGCAATACCTTTGGAGTGGCCCCGCACTGTTTGGCGGTATGTCCGGTGTGGTTTATGGTCTGCTCGGCTATATCTGGATAAGAAACCGGGTATATCCCAGTCCAATACTCTCTCTTCCCGGGGGGTTGCTGGGCTTCATGTTGATCTGGCTATTGGCAGGGATGAGCGGTTTTATGGAGCTATTGATGGGAGTCAATATCGCCAATGCCGCCCATGCGATCGGCCTGATTAGCGGCATGGTGCTGGGGGGCTGGGCTGGAGCTATCGCTACCGGCGGGCATCGTCAGTAGCTGGTATAATTTTGCACAGACATAAATCCTTAAGGTAGTGGTTGGGTGACAGCGGCTACCGAGTTGTCACTGAGGTAAACCATGGATTTTCAGCAACTGATCGATTCCATCACCCCCGATATTTACGAAAGTCTCAAGCTGGCTGTGGAGCGGGGCAAATGGCCCGATGGCAAAAAGCTTACCGCAACTCAGCGGGAACACAGTATGCAGGCAATTATTGCCTATGATCTCCGCCACATACCTGAAGATCAGCGCGTTGGCTATATTCCGCCCAAGAAAAAAACTGAACCCTGTGATACGAATAAGCGGCCTGATCACAGCGAGGATCTACAGCCTCTCAAATGGCAGTCGTAATTTATGCCTGATTATTCGGGACACCTCAAGAAAATGCGGGCAGCTCTGGCGGACGGCCCGGTGCAGTACGGTTTGCCGCTGGACGACGAGTGCCTGCCGTTGAACGATCTGCTTGGTCAAACCCTACGTATTCAGTACAGCGGTACGATTCACTGTATTCATTGTGGTCGGCGCAGTAACAAGAGTTTCAGTCAGGGCTGCTGCTATCCGTGTTTTACGAAACTGGCGCAGTGTGATACCTGCATTGTCAGCCCGGAAAAATGCCATTATTTCGAGGGTACCTGCCGGGAGCCGGAATGGGGTGAACAACATTGCATGGTGGATCATATTGTCTACCTGGCCAATTCATCCGGGGTGAAAGTTGGCATTACCCGCGAGAGCCAGCTGCCCACCCGCTGGATCGATCAGGGAGCCTTGCAGGCGCTGCCCATCATGCGAGTCAAGACTCGCCAGCAGTCCGGCTTGGTGGAGGATGTTTTACGCCAGTATGTGGCAGACAAGACGAACTGGCGAACCATGCTGAAGGGCGAGATTGTTCCCGCCGACCTGCCGGCTATTCGGGATGCACTATTTGATCGGACTGAAACACAACTGACTGCTCTGGAAAACCGTTTTGGTGTTCAGGCCCTTCAGCGGCTCGATGATGCAGTCCCCATGAATATTGATTACCCGGTGCTGGAGTACCCAACAAAAGTGACCAGTTTCAATCTGGATAAGGTGCCTTCGTTAGAGGGAACCCTGCTGGGTATAAAAGGCCAGTATCTGATTTTTGACAGCGGGGTCATCAATATTCGCAAATACACAGCCTACCATGTAGAAGTGACCCATTAATTATGATGATGAGAGATGCCCAGCCGGGCAATATTTACCTGAAAGACTACACGGCCCCACGCTACCTGATCGATAAAACAGTGTTGCGGGTAGAAATTCGCCAGGATGACACCGTTGTTCTGGCTACGCTGGACATGCGGCGCAACCCGGATACCAGTGACCGGGAAACCAGCCTGGTACTGGATGGTCAGGGCCTGTCGCTGCAATCTCTGAGTATCGACGGAAAGCCGTTGACGCCCGAGCAGTTCAGCGCGACGGCAGACGAGTTGTTGATCCACAGCGTCCCCGAGCAGTTCACCCTGACATCGGAAGTGATTATTCGTCCGAAGGAAAATTCGTCCCTGGAGGGGCTATTCAAATCCCGCACCATCTACTGCACCCAGTGTGAAGCAGAAGGTTTTCGCGGTATTACCTACTACCTGGATCGCCCCGATGTGATGTCGGAATTTACCACAACGGTGGTGGCTGACAAGGCCGAATGTCCGGTATTGCTGTCTAATGGCAATCTGATGGAAACCGGTGAATTACCGGATGGTCGCCACTGGGCAACCTGGCACGATCCCTTTCTCAAGCCCGCCTATCTGTTTGCACTGGTGGCGGGTGAATTGTCTGTGGTAGAAGACAATTTCACTACCTGCAGTGGCCGCAATGTGTTACTGCAGCTTTATGTGGAAGCCAAGGACCTGGAGAAATGTGATCACGCCATGACCTCCCTGAAAAACGCCATGCGCTGGGATGAAGAGGTCTACGGTCGCGAGTACGATCTCGATCTGTATATGATCGTGGCGGTGGACGATTTCAATATGGGGGCCATGGAGAACAAGGGCCTCAACATCTTCAACACCTCCTGCGTGCTGGCCCATCAGGCCACTACCACCGACGATGGTTTCAATCGGGTAGAGGCTGTGGTGGCTCATGAATACTTCCACAATTGGTCCGGCAACCGTGTTACCTGCCGGGACTGGTTTCAGTTGAGTCTGAAAGAAGGTTTTACCGTGTTCCGCGATTCGCAGTTTTCTGCGGACATGGGGTCTCCGGTGGTCAAGCGGGTAGAAAATGTCAATATGCTCCGCACGGTGCAGTTTGCTGAGGATGGCGGCCCGACGGCCCACCCGGTGCAGCCTGCATCCTATATGGAGATCTCCAATTTCTACACGGCCACCATTTATGAGAAGGGGGCTGAGGTAGTGCGAATGATCCATACGCTGCTGGGTCCGGAACTGTTCCGTCGTGGCTCTGATCTCTACTTTGAACGCCACGATGGTCAGGCTGTCACCATCGAAGATTTTGTCGCCGCCATGGCCGAGGTCAGTGGCAGGGATTTCAGTCAATTCATGAACTGGTACCGCCAGGCCGGCACCCCCCGCCTGACTGTCACCAGTGATTACGATGAACAGCAGCGACAGTTCAGATTGCATTTTTCACAGAGTTGTCCGCCCACTCCCGAGAGCCAGAACAAGCAGCCTTTTCATATTCCGGTAACGGTGGGGCTGATGACAGACGCAGGGGATTTGCCGTTGAGTGCTGCGGGTGAAACCAGCCAGGTTGTGGAAATTACCGAAACCGAGCAGACGGTAGTTTTTGAGCACATCGATTGTCGACCGGTGCCATCTCTGCTGCGCAGTTTTTCGGCCCCCGTAAAATTGAATTATCCCTATAGTTTTGATGAGCTGGGTTTTTTGATGGCCCATGATAGCGATGGCTTCAACCGCTGGGATGCCGGTCAGCGGCTCTCCATCGAGTTAATGCAGTCGTTGATTAAAGATTTTCGTAGCGGTGAACCACTGCAGTTGGATAGCCGTTTGCCAGCGGCCTTTGCCAAGGTGCTGGATGAAATCGAGGCCGATCAGGCCATGCAGGCACTGGTACTGACGCTGCCTACTGAGTTTCTGCTGGCAGAGTTGTCCGACGTGATTGATGTAGAAGCCATCCATCAGGTTCGTCGCTTTGTCTGTGCTGAGTTGGGAAAAACTCTGGCGACCGCTTGGCGTAAAGCCTATCTGGATAACGTGCAGCCACAATATGCGCTGTCGGGTGTTGCCATGGCGCAGCGGAGTCTGAAAAACCTTTCCCTGCGCTATCTGTTGAACAGCGGCGTCGAGGATTCCCTGTCACTGGCCCATGACCAGTTTATGACCGCGGATAACATGACCGATCGGTTGGCAGCGTTGTCCGGACTGGTTAATGACCCGCGGGACGCCGCGGTGACACTGGCGGAGAAGGCGCTGGAGAAATTCTACCAGGATTGGCAACAGGAGCCGCTGGTGCTGAACCAGTGGTTTCAGGTACAGGCTTCCTGTGTGCGTCCGGGTGGCCTGGAACGGGTGAAAAAACTCATGCAGCATCCCGCTTTTGACTTTCATAACCCCAACAAGGTGCGTGCCCTGGTGGGTGTGTTCTGTAACAGTAACCCGGTTAACTTTCATCGGCATGATGGCGCTGGCTACCAGTTCCTGGCTGATAATGTACTGGCATTGGACAAACTGAATCCACAGATCGCTTCCCGTCAACTGACGCCGCTGACCAAGTGGCGACGTTATGACCTGTCGGCACAGTCACTGATGCAGGAGCAACTTTCCCGTGTGCTGGCAGCGCCTGGTTTGTCTCGTGATACGTATGAGATCGCTTCGAAGAGTCTCTGAGGGATAACCGCTGCACTCTGTTGACTTGATGCGGATCAATGACAACGGTGATGAATAAGCAGACACTGGCTAGGTAGATGTGCCAAAAAGGCATATCTCCGAAGTGACAGCAACCCCTGTTGAAGGGGTTTTTCATCGTTAATATTTAGGAGAGCCTCTGGCTCTCCTTTTTTTTGCCTGCTGTTCTGGACGACTCCTTTGAGTTGATTATCTGGCAGTGGTTTTTTTTGTTCGTTTTTTGTTATTCAAGTGATCATGAAGTGCCAGGAATTGCTGGGTCAACGGATGACTGGGCGCAAAGTGAATCAGCGGTTTTCCCGCCTGATGTGATTCGCGCATTTTTACCGACTGATTCAGATAGATGGGCAGCACCGGGTGCTTTTCTGCAATCAGCTCATTGATGATTTGTGTCGGCAAATTGGCTCTCGGCTGAAACTGATTGGCGATGATTCCTTCGATCAAGAGGTCTTCGTTGTGATCATCCCGTATTTCGCCAATGACATGCAGAATGTTGTACAGGGCATGTCGTGAAAATGCGTCGCAATCGAAGGGAATCAATACCCGATCGGCGCTTACCAGTGCTGAAGTGGTGTAGAAGTTCATCGCCGGTGCCGTGTCAATAAACACCTGATCAAAGTGTGGTTCCAGCTTGTTTAGCAAGTCACGCAACTTGTAAATTTTGTGGCGGGATTCCAGCTTTTGTTCGATCTCTTCCAGTTCGGGGTCCGACGCCATGATCGACAGATTGGCGAAGGGTGTCTCAGTGATAAATTCAGCCGGTTTCTTCGGTGAGAGATTAAAGGACAGGGTTTGAGAAAAGTAATCGGCAATGGTGTTGGCCGTATCGGGGTTTTCACCCAGCAGATATTGGGTAGAGTTGCCCTGTGGATCTAGATCGAGTAACAGTGTCCGTTTCCCACTGTTGGCAGCGATAGCCGCCAGATTGCAGGTGATACTGGACTTGCCTACACCGCCTTTTTGATTGAAAACAACTCGACGCATACTCTGGATCCTTGCCTAGCGTTGAAATGGATGGCTTTTCGGTAAAGCATCCTGCATGAAAAATGCCAAATTGTCATTTTATGGAATCCCCTGATTGACGCGAAGCTTCTTCGCCCTCGCTGTGGGTAAGCGCTCATCAATGGGGGGGAAAGTGCACAAAATAGCAGCATTTTGTGCTTTTTAATGCACTTTTTACAGGCGTGACCCCAGCAACAGAAACCTGCTGTCGGTTTATTTGCCGTACAGCGGCGCCAGTGGCGTCCCTTTTTGATCTTTGCCCAGGCCTTTTCGGTTTTTTCTTAGCTGTTTTAATTGCTCAAAGATTGTCGGCAGGTTGACATTCTCCGGGGCGCCGCCGTAGAGCGAACGATCCAGCGCATCCAGTGTCTCGGCCAGTTTGCCGCTGTTTGCTGTAGTGGCCACATCCTGCAGTGTCAATAAGGGCCTGTCCCAATAGACCCTTGCCCAGCGCAGCAGGGCATGACGGAATGCCCGTGGGTTATCGTCTTTGGATTGTCGTTGGAGCTCCGCAAACAATGTGTTTTCTTTGGGTTCATCTACTGTTTCTACTGGGGTGACGTTCAATGCCGGTTGACGACTGCTATTGCGCCACAGCAAAAACAATACTGCGACGGCGATCAGGAGCACAAGGTTCACACTGATCAATATCCATATCAGTAGTCCGGACTCCTGAGCTACAACGGGAGTCACTATCGGCTCGGCTGCATTGGTTCTGTCAGTTTTATCAGTTTCGCTCACATCCGGCACTTGGCCTGCAGCAGCTTTCACTGTCAGTGTGCGTTGTTCAAGGACCGCTTGTCTCGGTTGCTGACTGACGGTGTCCCACCACTGGACTGTAACCGGGGGTAGTGTGATGGTTCCTGCCCTGGATGGGACAATGGCCATGGATTCCACCCGTGAACCGATCACACCACTGCTATCACCACTGTTATCCATTTGAGGCTGGTCCGGGTAGATTTTGTAACCATCGCCATCGGGTATGCGCAGAGGCGGCAGTTGGGTCGCGGCCAGCTCCTGGGCGGTCAGTGTGATGGTGCGGGTGATCGGTTCCCCCGCCACCAGATCATCGGGCGGGCGGCTCCAGCGTTCGGTGAGACTAAGCCCCTTGGCCGGAAGCCATGCCCCACTGCCAGAATTGGCGGGGCGAGGCAGAATCGTCACTCGCTGCTCATCCGAATAGAGCAGGACACGCTTGCCCCGGTTTCCGAAGAGGGAGCCCGAGAAAGGGTCGCGGCGATCTGGAATGGCCGTATTCAGACGAACCTGAGGTATGACCAGTTCGCCACTGGCCTCCGGGAACAACACATATTTGATTTCGTTGACCTGATAAGCCACACCATTTTCGCGAGTCTGGTACTGGTTCTCCGCCAGTTGCAGTATGGAGGTATTGTCTATTGATAAACCGTCACTGCTGAGGCCGAGCAGGGGTTCTGACGTAAAAATCCGCAAAGTCAGCAACAGCTGTTCCTGAACATAGGCGGTGGTTTTGTCCAGCTCGGTTTCAACAAATATCGGTTCCCTGTTTCTCGCCGCTGGGCGACTATCTTCTACCTGCAGGATGATTGCCTCGCTGTTTACGCCTTTAAAATCAAGCTCCGGAATCAGTATTTCCCCCGTTCCTCTGGGCAGCAGCTCCAGTAGCCACTCAGTGTAGGAGACCGCTGTACCATTGATCAGTGAAAACTGGTTTTGCTGGCGGCGGGAGAGGATCTCAAATTCCTCCTCCAGGATAGAAAAGTCCGGCTCGCCAGTTGTCTGGCTGTCGAACCGAACCCGCAACTCGACAGTTTCACCGCGATTGAGCTGGTTGTGGTCCACTGTCGCTGACAAGTTGTCAGCCGTGGCCCCGGTGCTGCCCAGCAACAGGAATAGCGGAACAAACACGTAACATAGCAGTGATCTACCCCAATCAGCGTTCATCAACTTTTACCACCTCTGTTCCTGATCGCCGGGCGGGTTAATACCACGACGTTCCTCGAATTCACGCTTTCTTGATTCATAGCGAAATTTTTCCCGCAGTAAGCCACCGGGATCATCCGGGATTTTTCTCAGCCATTGCTCCATGGCCTGTTTTTCTTCCTCACTCATTTCCGGCAGTGCTCCCTGTGATGGTTGTTCACTTTTCTCGCCATCACCGGGAGAGGGTTGCGGATCGGTCGACTGATCGGAGGGTTCTGGCTGGCTTTCCGGCTGTGATTGTTCGCCTTCCTGTTGCCCATCTTCTGCTTCAGGGTCGGGTGGCTCGGCACTGTTCTGGTTATTGCTTCCGGACGGGTTGTCAGAACCGTCATTGGTATCTTCGGGGTCCTGTTCGCCGGGCTGTTGCTGGTTTTTCTGATCTTCAGGTTTTTCCTGGGGATCTCCTTTCGGCTGATCCTGCTGCTGATTCTGTTGCTGCTGCTTGAGTTGTTCCACCAATTCACGATTAAACTGGGCGTCCTCCATTTCCGGTGCGAGCGCCAGGGCCTGATTGTAGCTGGCAATGGCTTCTTCAAGCTTGCCGTCTTTTGCCAGTGCATTGCCGCGATTGTAGTGATCGATGGCTGAATCACCCTGATACAGTTCGGTCGCGCGGTCGTATTGACCATTGCGGTAAGCGGCGGCCGCTTTCCATTGCGTGTGATTGAATTTTTCCTGGGCCGAGGCTGTATCACCTTCCTGCAGTGCCCGTAATGCCTGCTGGTCAGGTGTCAGCCAGAGATCATCCCAGCTCAGGGCGTGAGCGGGTACGGGTAGACCAAACAGTGGTGTCAGTATCAAGCAGGCAAGGACTATGCCGCGGCGTGAAGCCAGCACCAGTATCGGTAACAGTAGCAGCACCAGCCAATAGCCTGTGTCATGCCAGCTATCGAAGTTGCGTTCAAGCTGACGGGTGGACGCGTCCGGTCCGATTTTGAAGCCTTCCAGCAGGTAGTTGATATCGGTGTTGTCTGCCGTGATGGCGCTGTAGCGGCCGCCATGCCGGTTTGCCAGTTGTTTGAGCCCCCGTTCATCCAGACGCGGCACAATGATGGAACCGTTGCTGTCCTTGGCAAATCCGCCGCCGCCAATGGGTATGGGCGCCCCCTCTGCGGTACCAATACCGAACACCGAAAGACGGAAGTCGCCCATGCCCTGAAAGATATTGTCCAGCTCATCCCGGGCGCGCTCGGCAATACCATCGGTCATTAACAATATATCCGCTCGGGTGGCTCCGGCATTGAGTGCCAGTTCCATGGCTTTTTGTACGGCGGATTCAACATGACTGCCGGGGCCGGGCATGATATTGGGGTCCAGAGCCGGAACCAGTGCTGTAAGCGTCTTGGCGTCATCGGTCAGCGGGCTGACCACAAATGCATCGTCAGCGTAGGCGATCAACCCCGTTGTCCCCTCTTTGCGTTGCTGCAGCAACTCGATCAGTTTCAGCCGTGCACGGGTAAGCCGGTTGGGCTTCTGGTCCTGGGACAACATGGAGGGCGAGAGGTCGAACAGGATGATCAGCGCACTTTCCTGCTTGTGGATTGGCAGGGGTGTCCGGTCCCAGGTGGGACCCGCCATGGCAAGTGTGGCGATGATCCAGCCGAGGAGTGAAATCACCACCAGTGAACGCCGTTTGTGATGGGTGGATTCATCCAGTAGCAGCGGCAACAGTTCCGGTGCAATGACCCGATGCCAATTGCCCCGCCTGATCTGGGAGCGGTGTAACCACCAGCTGGTGAGTAGCGCCGGCAGAATGGCCAGCAACCAAGCCGGCCGGAGAAAATGAAATTCGGACAGGGCTTGTATCGTGCTCATCAGCTGTTATCCCCGCGATTCGCCAGGGCTGCCATTGCAAAGCTGCAGAGCAGCGCAAACCCCAGTGGCCAGTAAAATAATGCTTTGGTCGGTCTCAGGGTTTCCGCTTCCTGGGCAACGGGTTCCAGCTGATCAAGCCGTCTGTAGATCGTTTCAAGCTCCTCCGGGTTGCGAGCGCGAAAATATTGGCCACCGGTTTTTTCGGCGATGGCAGTCAGGGTCGCTTCATCCAGGTCACTGGAGGGGTTGATCCGTCGCGTGCCAAAGAGACTTCGTTCCAGCTTTACTTCTGCACCAATGCCAATGGTGTGGATTACGATGCCTTCCCTGGCAGCGATATCGGCCGCTTCCAGCGGTTTAACCCGGCCGGCAGAATTTGCACCATCCGTCAGCAAAATCAGGACTCGATGGTTTTTGGGGCGAGGCTGCAGGCGTTTCACCGCCAGACCGATGGCATCACCAATGGCGGTGCGGTCGCCCGCAAAGCCAATCTGCGCTTCATTGAGCAGCACATTCAGGGTCTCTCGATCAAATGTCAGCGGTGTTTGCAGGTAGGGGCGCGTACCGAACAGAATCAGCCCCATGCGGTCGCCCTGTCGGCGTTCGACAAATTCTCCGATTACCTGTTTGACAGCAGTGAGCCGGTCAACGGTATTGCCACCTATCTGCATATCGGTCTCTTGCATGCTGCCGGAGATGTCCACTGCCATCAACAGATCCCGACCAGTGCTGGGTATGGCAATGGGATCTCCAACCCAGGTGGGGCGGGCAGCCGCTGCGAGCAGAGCAATCCAGGTGGCCGTCAGCAGTGCCAGTGCCAACCAGTGCCAACCCCCGCCGTTTTTTAGCACTGCTACATTCCTCGACAGCGCCGAGTAGACAGGCACCTTCAGGGCCGGTGTTGTCGCTTCCGCCCGGCTGCGCACCAGCCGGTAAATTATCGGCACCGGCAACAGGATAAACAGCCAGGGCCATTCAAACGTCAGCATGATGAACTCCGCCGATGCTGTGCGAGCCATTGCTTGATGGCGGTGTGCAGGGAAATAACCAGATGGTCAATATTTTCCGGGTCAGCCCGATAGGGCAAGACTTTCAACTGTTGCTGTAGCGTTTCATCAAATAGCGTTCGCCGGCATTGCTGATTAAGCCGCTGTAATAACTCTGGTGTCAGTTCCGATTCGAGGGCCTGATCCGGATAGGCCGTTTTCGCGGTGCGGCGCAAGAGTGTCAGCATGGCATGGCAATGTTCGAGCGGTTGTTCCGCCAGAGATTGCTCCAGCTCGGCCAGGCAATCCAGTGCCTCCCGCCGATAGCGATTGTCCTGGTGCCGCTTTTTCAACCTCCAGAGACAGTAAATCATTGCGCTCAGTAGCAGTAGTGCCAGTAACCACCAGCCCGGGGCAGGGGGCCACCAGCCGATCGGATCGGGCAGGTGAATGTCTCGCAGTTGTGAAAGTGGATCCTGGGGGTTCATGGGTGCCGTCCGCTTTTTTTTCTGCTATAGGTCTGCTGCAGGATCGGTATGACAGAAGTTCCTGTTTCAAAAGCCATCAGTCCCATGCGCAATTGCGTACACAGTTGTCGCAGCCGTGCCTGGTGGCGCAGAAAGTGTTGTTCAAACTCCTCGCGCAATTCACGACTTCGCGCATTCAGTGAAAACTGCTGATTACCGTCGCTCACCTGGTAGAGGGCCGGCGGTGGCAACTGTTTTTCCAGTGGGTCATGGATCTGGCACAGGTTGACATCACAGTGTCTGGCCAGTTCGAAAAGGTGTTGTTCGCAGTCTTTGTTCAGGTCATGGAAATCGCTGATCAGAAACAGTGTTGAGCCGGGCAGTGCCACTCGGCGACTGTCCCGTATAATATCGGTCATGCTGTATTTGCCGGGCACTGAGTGGGTCAGCAGTTCACTGAAATCCCTTAACTGGTGGATTAACTGCAAGACGCTGTGGCTGCTGCGACGAGCCCGGATTTCACGATGCTGCTCTGCGCCTATAATCAGCCCGCCAACCCGGTCATTGGCGTTCAGGCCGGCCCAGCCGAGTGCCGCAGCCAGCTGGCAGGCAGTGATGGATTTCAGCATTTTTGAGCCAAAGAACATGTTGGGACGTAAATCGGTGATCACCAGGATGGGCCGCTCCCGCTCTTCCCGAAACAGCTTGGTGTGGGGGGTCAGGGTACGTGCCGTGACTCGCCAGTCGATGGAGCGGATGTCGTCGCCGGGCTGGTATTGCCGGACTTCTTCAAAATCCATACCCCGGCCTCGCGTCCGCGAGTGGTGCCCTCCCATCAGCGAGGTTTTCGCCATTCGCCGGGGGAAAAACTTCAGGTCGCGCGTACCAAACCGCATGCCTACCAGCGTGGTGACATCGGCGATGGCCGGATTGTTGAGATCGGGATCGTCCATTGATCAGGCAGAGGGTACGTTGCTGATCAGGGTATCGATTGCCCGGTCCGGGGTAATACCGCTGGCCTCTGCCTCAAAACTCAGAATAAGACGATGGCGCAATACATCGTGAATCACGCTGCGCACATCGTCCGGGGAAACGTAGTCGTGGCCCTTCAGCCATGCGCAGGCCCGGGCACAGCGATCCAGCGATATGGTGGCTCTTGGGCTGGCACCAAAATCAAGCCAGCTGCCCAGTTTTTCGCAATAATCGGTGGGATTGCGGGTGGCGAGGATCAACTGGACGATATATTCCTCCACGGGCTCTGCCATGTGGACTGACAAAACTTCCTTGCGAGCTTCCAGCAAGGTTTCCTCTGTGACTTTGTCGACGGCAGCTACCGGTTCGTTCAATGCTTCATTGCGAGCCAGGCGCAAAATCTGTCGCTCTGCCTCTGCCTCGGGGTAGTCTACGTTGACGTGCATCAGAAAGCGGTCCATTTGTGCTTCCGGCAGCGGGTATGTACCTTCCTGTTCGATAGGGTTCTGAGTGGCCATAACCAGAAAAAGCCTGGGCAGTGGGTAGGTGCTGCGGCCGACACTGATCTGGCGCTCTGCCATGGCTTCCAGCAGCGCTGACTGGACTTTAGCCGGTGCCCGGTTTATTTCGTCTGCCAGTACCAGGTTGTGAAAAATCGGGCCAGGTTGGAATTGAAAACTGCCGTCTTCCGGGCGGTAGATATCACTGCCGGTGATGTCGGAGGGCAACAGGTCTGGCGTGAACTGGACACGGTGAAAATCTCCAGTGATGCCATCCGCCAGGGTTTTGATGGCTTTGGTTTTTGCCAACCCGGGGGCCCCTTCCACCAACAGGTGTCCATCGGCCAGAATGGCAATGATCAGCCGGTCTATCAGGTGTGGCTGGCCGACAATCTGGGTATTGAGATAATCGCGGAGCTGCAAAATTTTTTGCTGATGAGTCATGCTGATGCTTACTTCTTGTTATAACGGTGGTCAGAGATTGTAATGCCTGGTGGCCGCTAACCCAAACAGGGCAATCATATGAGGTTAATCTAGACTGTAGGTAGCAGATGAAGTTCAGTTACGGCGTATGCTGCCGTACTGGGCACAGGGAATCAGCAAGTAAGGGTTTACACATAAAAATACGGGAAAGAGGTAATCATGCAGCGAGTTTTTGAAGGCGATTTCTTTGCCTCCCTTGAAGCGCAGATAATCGAAAAATATCCGACGGAACTGGCAGAGCAGTTAGTGCCATTCTCGAGAAAAATCTTCGAACTGTTTCCTTTGCAGGAACTGGCTTATGAGCAGTTGGATGATATCCAGGGTTTTGTATTCAGTCTGTACAACTTTACCCGCAGGGTGGCGCCGGATCATCCTGCCGTTCGCGTGTTCAACCCGGTCCTGGAGGAGGATGGCTGGGTCAATGATGCTACTGCACTGTTCATATTACAGCGGGATATGCCGTTTCTGGTGGATTCTGTACGTATCCAGATTAACCGCGCAGGACTCAATATTCAGCTGATCAAGAGTACGGTCTTTCAGGTTGTTCGCGATCAGAACGGTGTCCTGATCGATCTGTTTGCCGACCCGTCAACGCCCGGTAGCCGTGCTGAAGCGCTGATCTATATCGATGTGGATCTGCGTACGTCGAGTGAGGAACATCAGTCGCTGGAGCACGACATACTGGATGTATTGCGCGATGTCGAGGCGGTGACCGACGATTTTCTCCCGATGGCCGAACGTCTCAATCACGCAATAGCCGGTGTCAGGGATAACCATGCGAACCTACCGGCATGTGAGGCGGATGAACTGGCGGCCTTTCTCGAATGGCTGCGTGACGGCGCTTTTATCTTTCAGGGTTGCTCCGAGTTTCGTCTTTTAAAAGACCGGGGCTCCCCCGCATTGAAACACCTTCCGGAACGGCAGCTAGGTATTTTCCGCCGCCATCAGATCAATATTGAAAAACAGGCGCTTAGCGAACTCAGTCCTGGTATCCAGGCATTCTACAAGGGCGATGCCCCGATGGCTTTTACCAAGTCATCTCTGCGTTCGAGGGTTCACCGACAGGCTTACCCGGATTTTATTGTACTGAAGCACTATGACAAAAAGGGCGTTGTCATGGGTGAATACCTGTTTATGGGGCTATATACCTCAGCAGTTTATAACGTCAGCCCGTTCAAGATTCCATTGATTCGCCAGCGGGTTCAAAACGTGCTGGATCGCACCGGTTTCAGTGCGGGCAGTCACGACTTCAAAGCGATTTCCCAATTGATTGAAGTGCATCCGAGGGACGAGCTTTTTCATTCCTCTGCCGATGAGTTGTACGAGACGTTGGTCGGTATCTGGCAGATCAGTGAAAGGCGTCTGGTACGGCTCTTTATTCGGGTTGACCCTTTCGAAAAATTCATCAACTGTCTGGTGTACATGCCGCGAGATATCTATCGCACTTCCATTCGCACCGCGATTGAGCACATGCTCAAAAACGAATTTGATGCCACCGAGTGCGAGTTCAATACCAGTTTCTCCGAGTCGCTGCTGGCTCGTACCCAGTTTGTCCTGAGACTCAATTCCAGTCGTTATCGGGAAGTTGACCGGGATGAACTGATCGGTCGGATTGTTGAGCTGACCCTCGACTGGAATGATGAGCTCGAGCGTTCGGCACTGGATCAGTGGGGTGAGTCGCTGGGCAGGGACATGGCCCACTTTTACCGGGATGCCTTTTCCGCCAGCTATATGGATCACTTTGACCACCGTTCGGCCATTCATGATATTCAGTTGTTTCACGATCTCGGCAACGATGAGGAAATTGCCACCGGTTTCTATCAGCAGGCGGGTGCTGATCAGAACGTCATGCGTTTCAAGCTGTTCCATCGCCATCACCAGCTAGAACTCTCCAATCTTGTGCCGATGTTGGAAAACCTCGGTTTCAGGGTGTTGGGGGAGCATCCCTACCAGATTACGCCACGGCGGGGCGGTGAGATCTGGCTACATGATTTCACGCTGCGCTTCGGGCTGGACGTGGATGTGGATGTATCACTGGTCCGGAATACTTTCCAGGAGGCATTCAAAGCTGTCTGGTCCCAGCAAACAGAAAATGATCGCTTCAACCATCTTGTGGTCGGTGCCCGGCTGGATTGGCGAATGGTTTCCCTGTTGCGGTTGTATGCCCGTTACATGAAGCAACTGGGTAGCAACTTCAGTCAGGATTTTATTGCGGATACGCTCGCTGCCAACCTCGACATTACCCGAAATCTGGTAGCGCTGTTTCGCTGCCTGTTTGATCCCAAGGTTGTGACCCCGCAAAGTGAAGAATACGGTCGTGCCGAACGCCTCAACCAGAAAATCCAGGAGGCTCTGGAACAGGTGAGCAATCTCAACGAGGACAAGGTGTTGAGCAGCTACCAGCAATTGATCAACGCCACCAAGCGTACCAATTACTTCCAGCTCGGAGCCGATGATCAACAAAAGCCCTGTATTGCAGTGAAACTGGCTCCCGGAGAACTCGCCGATGCGCCGGAACCTCGGCCGCTTTACGAAATTTTTGTCTATTCTCCCCGGATGGAGGGTGTTCACCTGCGAATGGGCAGGGTGGCGCGGGGTGGGCTGCGCTGGTCTGATCGCCTGGAGGATTATCGTACCGAGGTGCTGGGTCTGGTGAAAGCCCAGCAGGTTAAAAACGCAGTGATTGTCCCGACCGGTGCGAAAGGTGGCTTCGTGGCGAAGCAAATGCCGCGCAATCCGGGTCGGGAAGCGCTATTGCAGGAGGGTATTGCCTGTTACCGCTTGTTTGTCTCAGGACTCCTCGATCTTACCGATAACGTGGCTGGCGATGACGTTGTTCCGCCGCCCTGCGTGGTCAGGCGCGATGAGGATGACCCCTATTTGGTGGTTGCTGCGGATAAGGGAACAGCGACTTTTTCTGACTATGCCAATGAGCTATCGCTGGCCTACGGTCACTGGCTGGGGGATGCCTTTGCTTCCGGTGGCAGCCACGGCTACGATCACAAGAAGATGGGTATTACTGCCAGGGGCGCCTGGGTGTCGGTACAGCGCCATTTTCGCGAATTGGGACTCAATACCCAGATAGAGGATTTCTCTGTTATTGGTATCGGTGATATGGCGGGAGATGTGTTTGGCAATGGTTTGCTGATGTCCCGGCATATCAAGTTGGTGGCAGCGTTTAACCACCAACATATCTTTATCGACCCTAACCCCGATCCCGAGGCGAGTTTTGCAGAGCGGGAGCGGTTGTTTCATCTTCCGCGCTCAAGTTGGGAAGATTATGACCAGACGTTGATATCACCCGGTGGTGGGGTTTTTTCCCGCGGCGCAAAGTTACTCAAGTTGACCCCGGAAATTCAGGCATCGCTGGATATCAGCCAGGCTGCACTGAAACCCAACGAGCTGATCAATGCCCTATTGAAAGCACCGGTTGATTTGATCTGGAACGGCGGTATAGGCAGCTATGTGAAGGCGTCGGGGGAAAGTCACCAGGATGTTGGCGATCGTGCCAACGACAGTGTTCGTATCGATGGCCGTGAATTGCGCTGCCGTGTATTCGGTGAGGGGGGCAATCTCGGTATGACCCAACGTGGCCGCATTGAATATGCACTGAATGGGGGTGCCTGCAATACCGACTTTATCGATAACTCGGGAGGTGTGGATTGCTCTGACCATGAGGTCAATATCAAAATTCTGCTGAATGGCCTGGTGCAAAGCGAGGATCTCACCACTAAGCAGCGCAACCAGGTGTTGGTGGACATGACGGAGGAAGTGTCCGAGCTGGTGTTGGCCAATAATTATCGCCAGACCCTGACCATCAGTCTTGCGCACTACCGTTGTAAAACCAATTTTTCAGAGTATTGGCGGGCGATAGTGGACTGGGAAGCCAGTGGCCTGATCAACCGTTCACTGGAATATTTACCCGATGACGAGACGCTCAAGGACCGTGAAAAACGTCAGCTTGGCCTGACACATCCCGAGCTGGCAATTCTGGTGTCCTATGCCAAAATTTTGATCAAGGATCAGGTGCTCAAATCCGATGCGCCAGAAGATCCCTATCTGACCAAAATGATTGCCGGGGCGTTTCCCAAGAGTCTCTCGCAGAATTATCCCGACAGACTGTTACAGCACAGTCTGAAGCGTGAAATTATTGCCAACCAGCTGGTCAACGAGATGGTCAACCTGATGGGGGTCCCCTATTTTCAGCGACAGATTGCCTCCACCGGTGCCAGTGTCAGTGATGTGATGCGGGCATTTGCTGTCGCCAGGGACCTGTTGCGCATCGACCATTTCTGGAGACGGGTTGAATCCCTGGATTACCTGGTTCCGGCAGAGGTGCAGTTCGAACTGTTCCACGCCCTGATGCGGATGGGACGGCGTGCCTCGCGGTGGGTACTGCGAAATCGCCGATCCTGCCTCAATCCACAACAGGAGGTACAGACGCTCAGGCCGAAGCTAGTGGAGTTGCAACTCCTGTTGCCGACGCTGTTTCATCGGGAAGAAGCCAATGACTGGCAGGAAGAGGTGCAGCGCCGGATTGAACTCGGGGTGCAGGAGGATGTGGCGATGCTGGTGGCCAGTGCCAATTTTCTGTTTTTCGGCTTTGGTATAGCTGATCTGGCAGCCACCGATAGGAAACCTGTTGGGTTGGTATTGGAGCTCTATTTTAAACTGGGTACGGAACTGGATCTCGATTGGTTTGGCGAACAGATTATTCAGCTCGAACCGGACAATCGCTGGCAGGATTTCGCCCGTGAATCTTATGTAGATGATCTGGAGGGACAGCGTCGAGCGTTGTGTGCTGCGTTGCTGGCCGGGGTTAACGGTGTCCGGGATATCGATGGGGCGATCCAGGCCTGGAAAGCCACACACCCGCACCTGATTGCCCGCTGGATGGATATGATGAATGAGCTGCACACTACGCCAGGTCGGGATTTTGCCATGTTCTCAGTGGCCCTGCGGGAGTTGCTGGATCTTGTTCAGGCCACCATCAACCACCGTGATACAGTGCCGTTTTGCCCGATTTGAAGGCTGCTTGGGGATATGGAGGCCGGGTCTGGTTGGAAGCGGCGGGAGGTTGTGCACCTCCACAAGCCGCTTCCTGAGTCCGGTCAGGACCTTTCAGGGGGACAGTGCCCCGTTAGGGAAAATGGGTAGAAATTTACAGGTTGCTGACTTTCTGCTGAACGGCCTGTTCCTTGTAGCCGCTCCAGTTATCTTCACGACCTTCCCGCCAACCGTTGCACCAGTCCTGAGCCAGTGTGGTTTCTTCTGCATGAGGACATAGTGTCTTGTTTCGGCCATGGTAGCCTGCTTGGTAACCTTTGATGAAAGCGCGGTGGGAGGAATCTCGTTTTTGTCTTTTCATATGACATGAACTCCTGATTTCTAGGGCCACTTTCTGTGATTAAAGTGGTTTGCTGGTTTTTATGGTCTAGCCCTTCCATCACATCAAATGTTGTTAGCGCTGTCGAAGATTTTATTTGTCTATAAGTAGTAGTTTTTAATTCCCTTATGTAATCAATCGATTTTGTGTTTCCATTGCTCTCCTGACATCAAGGCTTGATTTGTGGGTTGGAACATCTTTTATGGGTATGTGGTTTGCCAGTTGTCCGAAAGGACTTGAGTCCCTGTTGGTCAATGAACTGATCTCGCTGGGCGCGGAAAAAACCCGGGAGACCGTGGCGGGTGTCTATGTGGAAGGTACGCTGGCCTTTGCCTATCGGGCCTGTTTGTGGTCACGCCTGGCCAATCGGGTGCTCCTGCCCCTGGAGCGGTTTGAGGTCAGTAGTGCCGATGATCTGTATCGGGGCGTCAGATCGATTCCCTGGGAAACACACCTGACGCCCCGGCAATCCATTGCGGTTGACTTTATTGGTACCAACGATGCCATCAGACACACCAAATTTGGTGCCCAGCAGGTCAAGGACGCGATAGTCGATCAGCTCCAGGATTATTTCGGTGAACGGCCGGATGTGGATCTGCAAAATCCGGATCTGCGAATCAATGTGCGGTTGGCGAAGGGCGCTGCCACCGTCAGTATTGATATGTCTGGTGGCAGCCTGCACAAGCGGGGCTACCGTGTGGCTATGGTGCCGGCACCGTTGAAGGAAAATCTGGCCGCTGCCCTGTTGTTGCGGGCGGGTTGGCCGGAGATTGCAGCACGGGGTGGCGCTTTGATTGATCCCTTGTGCGGCAGTGGCACGTTTTTGATTGAAGGTGCGATGATGGTTGCCGATATGGCCCCCGGGCTGATTCGGGAACGATTTGGTTTCCACGGCTGGGCGAAGCACGATGACACATTGTGGCAAGACATCCGGCAGGAGGCGCTGGCCCGCTGCGAGGCAGGCCTGTCCCGCGAGATACCTGAAATCCGTGGCTATGACAAGGATACCCGGGCCGTAAGTGCAGCCCAGGAAAATATTGCCTGTGCGGGGTTGGAAAAGTGGGTGCGGGTCATGGCGAAACCCATCGAGGCGTTCAAAAAGCCCACACACCGTGAAACGGGGGATGGATTGATTATTTGCAATCCCCCCTACGGTGAACGCTGGGGCGAGATGGAAGAATTAAAACCGCTCTACCAGACATTGGGTGAAGTGGCTAAAAGGGAATGCCCCGGCTGGCGTATGGCGGTGATTACCGGCAATGCCGAGTTGGCCGGTGAGTTGCGTTTGCGAGCCGACAAGAAGTACCAGTTTTTTAACGGCACGATTCCCAGTCAGCTATTGCTCTTTCAGCTTCGGGAGGCTGATGACCGGAACCCGCAGCCGCGCTCCGATGAGTCTGCAGCGGCGCTTGGTGAAGGCGCGCAGATGTTTGCCAATCGGCTGAAAAAAAATGCCCGAAAACTGGCGGGCTGGCTGAAGGCTTCAGGGGTGAGCTGTTACCGTCTGTACGATGCGGATATGCCGGAGTATGCCGTGGCTATCGATGTCTATCAGGACGCCATCCATGTGCAGGAGTACGCCCCACCCATCACTGTCGATGAGGCGAGCGCCAACCGTCACCTCACCGAGATCCGTCAGGCGCTGCTATCGCTTTATCCGGAAAGCCGCGGTAAATTATTTTTTAAAGAGCGTCGCCGCCAGAAGGGTGATAGCCAGTACCAGCGCCAGCCCAGCGGCTCCAGTCATAATGCGGTGCAGGTAGTCACAGAGGGTGCTGCCCGCTTTGAGGTGAATCTGTCAGATTATCTCGATACCGGCCTGTTTCTCGATCACCGACCGGTGCGCCGGATGATCGGTGCCATGGCCAGGGGCAAACGGGTGCTCAATCTGTTTTGCTACACTGCAGCCGCCAGTGTTCATGCGGCGCTTGGCGGGGCGACAAGCAGCCTCAGCATCGACATGTCAAACAGCTATCTGGAGTGGGCCGGACGCAATTTTGTCCTGAACGGACTGGACCTGAAGCAACATCAGTTGCTGCGGGCAGATTGTCTGGAGTGGCTGGAGAGAGAGCAGGGTGTCTTTGATCTTGTGTTTCTCGATCCACCGACCTTTTCCAACTCCAAGAAAATGGAACAGGTACTGGATATTCAGCGAGACCATGGGGCATTGATCGGGCATGCCATGGCTGTGCTGGCGCCGGGCGGTACCCTGGTGTTTTCCAATAACTTCCGTAAATTTTCCATGGATCAGGCGGTGCTGCAGAACTGGCAGGTGGAGGCGATCACCGAGCAAACCTTCGATCCGGATTTTCAGCGCGATCAGAAGCTTCACAATTGCTGGTTGATCAGGCATCCACAATGAGTGACATTCTGACGCTATACAGCGGTACCCACTGTCCTCTCTGTGATCAGGCCAAAGCGCTGCTCTATCCGGTTCTTCAGGAGAAGGGTTGGCGTTTGCATGAGGTCAATATCAATGAGGATGAGGTGCTGACGGAAAAATACGGTATTCGCATCCCGGTGATTGTCACTCCGGATGGGCGTGAGAAAGGGTGGCCCTTTACTGCTGGCCAGGTGCGGCGCCTGATTTCAGGCCCCTAGACCGGGTGACAAACCCCGACCACTGCTGTCAGTGGCGGTATGTCTGGGGTATGTTCTCACTTCAGATGTCGGTTAGAGGCTGTCATGCGCGGGATTACGTTTTTCAATTCTCTTTCCACTCGTCACTTACCCAGGGATTTTGCCGGTGGGCTAACCACCGCTGTGGTTGCCTTGCCGCTGGCGTTGGCGTTTGGGGTGGCATCCGGCGCGGGTCCCGCTGCGGGTGTTTACGGTGCCATTTTTGTCGGTTTTTTTGCCGCGCTGTTTGGTGGTACGCCCGCCCAGGTATCCGGCCCTACCGGCCCCATGACGGTGGTGATGGCCGGTGTGTTTACCTCAATTCAGGCGAAACACCCGGAAGCGGGCCTGTTGATGGGCTTCAGCGCCGTGATTCTTGCCGGCATTCTCCAGATCGGCTTTGGGTTGCTGAAGTTGGGCAAGTATTTCATTCTGGTTCCCTATTCGGTTATTTCAGGTTTTATGACCGGGATAGGCGTCATCATCATCGTGCTGCAACTGGGTCCCATACTTGGGCACACGGGCACCCCTTCACTGCTGGCAACGCTGGACTATTTTCCCGAATGGCTAACAGCGATCAGCTGGCATGACCTGACATTGGGTTTGCTGGCGATCGCGGGTGTCTATTTATGGCCCCATCGCTGGAATGTCTGGCTGCCATCGCCTCTGTTGGTGCTGTTGCTCGGAACGTTTTGTGTGCTTTGGCTCCCCGAGGGGACCGTGGCGACAATCGGTGCAATTCCCTCGGCATTTCCGTCGCTGCAATGGCCAATGTTCTCATTGGATATGTTGGATGATCTTTTGTATGCCGCAGTATTACTGGCTGTACTGAGTTCCATCGATTCTTTACTCACGTCACTAGTGGCAGACAACCTTACCAAACAGCAGCACGATTCCGATCGTGAATTGATCGGGCAAGGTATTGGCAATACGGTGGCCGGTTTTTTCGGCGGGTTGCCCGGTGCCGGTGCCACCATGCGCACAGTGGTCAATATACGAACGGGCGGCAAGACCTGCTACTCCGGAATGATCCACTCATTGGTGTTGCTGGCGGTGATGCTTGGTGCGGGTCAGTACGCGGGCCATATACCCCTGGCTGTGCTGGCGGGTATCCTGATCAAGGTGGGTATCGATATCATCGATTGGCCCTATCTGCGACGCCTTGGCCAGCTGCCTCTGGATACTGCGGCACTGATGGTGCTGGTGTTATTTCTGACGGTTTTTGTCGATTTGATTACCGCCGTATTGGTGGGGGTATTTTTATCCAACATGATTACCGTCGAGCGTTTGACGACGATTCAGTTGGATAATGTCCATTTTAAAAGCGGTGAGGTGACAAGGCCTGATCCGGATCCTGTCGACGAATGGCTGGCGGCTCAACAGGGCCGGGTTGCTCTGCTCAGTCTCGCTGGTCCCCTCAGCTTTGGGGTGGGCCGGGGGCTGCGCCGCCGTCTCGCCGGTCATGTTTCTCACGAAATTATTATTGTGGATCTGACCGGGGCCCAGCTGGTGGGCACCTCGACCGCAATGATGCTCGATGAGCTGATTCGCAACGAACAGCATCACCAGCGCTATGTGTTGCTGGTGGGTATTTCCGAACGAACCAGCGCCGACCTGAAAAGACTGGGTGCGCTGCAGTTTCTCAATGAGCGACACAGGTTTTCTGTGTTGCGTGACGCGATGGATTATATCGACCGGGACGGGCTACATTGACCGGATACTATTGCCGTGTGGCCTGATAAAACACATCGAGGACGGTGTTCGTTGCATCCATGACCCTGAAAATACGATCATCAATTTGTTGCAGCGATGTGCCATCCAGTGATCTGGGGAGCCGTCCCAGTAGATCCTCTGGCAGGTCCCGACTCATCAAGTACAGTTCGCGATCGAGGACTTCGCCCCGTGCAACCTTCTTCCGCCAACCCGGCGGCAATTCGCCGTCGCATGCCAGCTTTTTGCGCAAACCGGGGGGCAGACTCTTCTGTTTACCTCCACTCTGGTAGTCGTCGCCATAATAATCGCGGCGCAAGTAGTCGCCGAACACCCGTTTTTCGGTTTCATTGAACAGCGCATTGGCCATTATCCCGGCAGCCAGACCGACTGATTCTGAGGGGTCGCTGTGACTGACCACGGGCATCGCCAACAGTCCACTGAGGATAATAAGTGGCAATTTATGGATTTTAATAAATTTTATTTTCTTTGAAGAGATGTTCTGGTCGATTATTCGATGCCAGGCTCAGTAATGTGAGTGTCTTCGCAGCGCTGCACCTCAATGGTGAGGTGTGACAGCCAGTTAAAGTCGGCCAGTAGTGATTTGTAATAATCCGCGGGCCTGGGGTGGTGGGTGACAAGGGAAATAATCGCCGCGTAGTCGTGCTCACTGATCTTCCAGATATGCAGATCCGTGATTTGATTGTCGGCATCCTCTTCAATGGCCCGGGTAATCCGCTCCTGATAATAATCGCTCATGCCGCCGTCCAATAAAATCGGACTCGATTGCCGGATCAGACCGATTGCCCAGTAGGTGATAATCGCTGCACCGACAATTCCCATCACGGGATCCAGTGCATACCAGCCGAAATACTTGGCCGACAATAACGCGAAAATGGCCAGTAACGAGGTGAGAGCGTCCGCCAGTACATGCATATAGGCGGCATAAAGGTTTTGGTCATGGTGACCTTCGCCAGTCTGCTGATGCGTATCGTCTCCGTCCTGGCGCTGGTGAGAGTGATGATCTTTTAACAACAGGGCGCTAATGATATTGACCACCAGTCCCAGCACAGCCACCGCGATAGCGGCATCGAGTTGAATCAGCTGGGGGGACGCCAGTCGCTGTAGCGACTCGACCAGCATCATCAGGGCGACAACTGCCAGTGCCACTGCACTGGCAAAGCCCCCCAGTACACCCACTTTGCCGGTACCGAAACTGAAGGCCGGATTATCGGCATGTTTCCGGGCATAGCGGTACGCAAAAATCGTGATCATAAAGGCGGCCACATGGGTGCCCATGTGCCAGCCATCTGCCAGCAGGGCCATAGAGCCAAATACCGTACCGGCAATGATCTCCGCTACCATCGTGACGGCAGTCAGTATCAATACATATTTGGTGCGGCGCTCGCCGTGAGCATTTGCCGTGGAAAAGTCGTGCTGGTGTTGCCAGCGATGTAAGTGTTCCTGGTGCATAGGAGAAATCAATTCGGCAGATTGGCTGGATTACTGCGGAGCGGACAGGCTGAATGCCCCACGGATTTCGCTCAGTTGATAGCCTGTCGCAGCGTCTTCCGGGTAATGGTTTTGCAGTGCTTGTGCAACGTCTGGGTCGAGTGTGCTGCCATGGCAGTTGAGGCAGAGCGGTTGAACAATCTGAGCCTTCATATAGCGGAATTGCCCATCGATCTGATCGACCTGGGCCAGTTGTGCAGGCATCTCTCCTGCGGCGAGGCGAGATTCAAACTGCAGAAGGGTATTCCGTTCCCAGTGGTCGGGTTCTGCAGATTTGTTGCGGGCCTTGAGGCTGACTCGCTTGACAGACCAGCCGGTTTCCCGACTTAGCCGGCTGGCTATTTCTGGTGCTGCCGTGGCACAGACGCGGATGGCCTCCACCGGACCCCCAGTCTGGATTGCCTCCATCAGACGCGGCTGTAGCGAGCCGGCAAATTGCTTGACGATACTTTCTGCTTGCCGTTCGAGTATTAATAAAGGGTCTCCGCCTGCATTTATCAGCGTGGGCATCGTGATAACAGCACAAAAAAATACACTCCGATATATTGCCTTGCACGCCATGGGTATGCTCCATTCAAAGATACAGTCTGCTCCAGTTTAGCTTAACCAATCTGGTCGTCCAGAGGTGCGGGTAAATGCGTCGGCCGCTATTGAAAAAAGGTGAGCGGGCACTACTAGTTTATTCTAAAAAAACGTTTGGCCGTCACCGTGGTTTGTTCGGCGATAACGGCCGCTGATTGCTGTCGGCATCTGGCAACTTCCTCCAGCACCCAGGGCAGAAAAGCAGGCTCATTGCGACGTTTTTTGGGTCGCGGCCGCAGGGTTCTGGGCAGTAGAAAAGGGGCATCAGTTTCCAGCATCAGTCGGTTGAGAGGGATGCTGCTCACCAGTGCCTGAAGTTGCCCGCCGCGCCGCTCATCACAGATCCACCCCGTGATGCCGATATGCAGGTCCAGGTCGAGATAGTTGAACAGCGCCTGCCTATCACCGGTAAAGCAGTGGATCACGCCGTCCGGCAGCTCATCGCGGTAGTTCTTGAGGATCTCAAATTGTCGCTGGTGGGCATCCCGCTCGTGCATAAAAATCGGCAGCTGTAATTCGATAGCCATTTCCAGTTGTGCTTCAAAGGCCCTTTCCTGGTCGCTGGGTGGTGAATAGTTGCGATTAAAATCGAGCCCGGTTTCACCAATCGCCACGACCTGGGGTGCCTCTGCCAGAGAGCGCAGTTGAGAGCCTGTTTCGGCGGAGTACTGCTTTGCCTCATGGGGATGGACACCGCAGGTGCTGTAAAGCATGTCGGGGAAGTCGTCGCTGAATTGTTGGCAAAGGCTGAGTACCTGCTCGCTCTCAGCCAGATTTGTGCCAGTCAGAATCAGCTGGGTAACGTGGACATCCAGTGCTCGCTGCAGCACACCCTGCCAGTCATCCTGAAAGCAGGGATTGCTCAAATTTACCCCGATATCGACCAGTGGCGTGCTGTTTTCTACGTCATTCATAGCCGATGCTGTTTTTCCTTTTCAGAGAGAATGCGTGCTTCACTTTCCAGGTGGTAGGCATAGATCATGGAAAAGGCCAGCACGTTCTGAACGTAGTTGCGTGTTTCCAGAAAGGGAATTGTTTCAATCCATGCATCAAAGGGCAGTGATCCCTGACTTTTTTTCAACCAGCTACTGACCCGGTGGGGGCCAGCGTTGTAGGCGGCTGTGGCAAGAATTCGATTGTTGTCAAAACGCTGCAACATTTCCCGGTAATAGCGACTGCCCAGAGTAATATTGATCTCCGGCTCAAACAGCTGGTGGCTGCCACGGTAGCTGATACCGTGTTTGCGCGCTGTTTCTCTGGCTGTTGCCGGCATCAGTTGCATTAACCCCTTTGCCCCGGCACGGGATTGTACATCCTGTGCGAGTGCACTTTCCTGGCGTGCTACGGCAAACAGCAAATGCACCGGAACACCGGTCTTGTCGGCATGACTGTAGAACGCGTCCTTGAAAGCAAGAGGAAATCTCAGGTTGATATCATCCCAGAATCCGGCGCTGATCATGCTGGTGATGGCCCCGTTGTGCCACTGCCAGCTGCTGGCAATATGGGCTGCGGTAATCCACTGCTGTTCTGTAAAATTGCGTGTGGTGTGATACCACTCCCGACGGGCGGCCAGGTAATCTTCGTGAAAGACGAATTCCCGTGTTCTGAGGATTCCTGGTTGTTTTTCCAGTTCAGCGATGTCTGTTGGAGAAACGCGGGCTTTTTTGAACGCCATGGAATAGCCATTGGCAGCCCATTCGCTGGCAAGGAAACCGTAGAAGCTGCGACTACGCGACAACACCTGATAGGCGCTGTTTTGCTCTGGCGGTTGTTTGGCCGTGTTGTTGAGATCTGCCGCCCTGGCTCGCCAATATAGCCAACGGTCAGTTTCCCGGAGCTGGAGCGGCATGCGCTCTATCCATGTGAGCACACTTTGCCAATCCGCCTGACTGATAAATTCCCGGGCACGCCATTCCAGCAGGGATGGATCAATGATGTCCAGGTAGTCAACCAGGTAGTTGTCTGCGATGTCAGGACGTTCCTGGTCATAAAGACCCTTAACCAAATCTGTTACGACCTGTTTTCTTTGCTCGCTGGTAAAGGAGTGGATCTGCTGGTAATAACTCCAGTGTTTGAGGGCAGTGGTTGCATCAGTTCTTGCCAGATGAGTCAGTCCATGGGCAATGATGGCGTGTACTTCATCACCGTTCAGTGCGTCGTTAAAATCACTGAACAATGAATAGTTGCCTATGAGTTCGTGTTCAAGGTCCACCTTCAGGAAGTTCTTGGCTAACAGTTGGTAGCGATCTGACGTGAAAAAACGCTGGAGATACCTTGCCAGCCGGTACTGGTGATTTAGAACAGCGGCCGAGTAACGATTCCAGGCAATTTCATCAGTGATATGTTGGTTTTCAATGAGGTAGTCAAAAAGCGCATCACAGCCATTGGGCTGGGATTTCCCCACGCTCCAGAGTGATATGGCGCCTGTCAGAAAAGGTTCCTTTTTTCCTCTGCTCAGATGTATGAAATGGAAATAACACTGCTGTTCCGTGCTGGCGCTGGCTGGTCGGTAGTAGGCGAGAAAATCCTGTTCACGGCGCTGATGATGCAAGGTATCGAGCCAGCGGTAACGCAGTCTGTTGGCCAGTGAGCTATCGTCGTAATTGTTGAGAAAGGTCGAAACCTCAGTGGTCTTCGCGTGTCTCAACCGGTCGCTTAACCATAAATATTCGATGTGCGGCTTGAGAGGGTAGTCTCCGAGGGCATTGACAAGTCTGTGGACGTTGGCTTTGCTGCCCCTTGTCACTGCAATTTTGGCTTCGCGGTAGAGGGCGCGCTGTTCGTCGAGGGTCGGATTTCTGGCAAAAGAGGTACTGGGTAATAGCACGCATACTGCCAGTAAAAGGGTGCCGACGATGCTGCCATGACATTTTTTCATAAAGGTTTGGTTGGTATTCCGTGAAAGGCAAATGAGTTGAACCGCAAACATGTTAGACAGGTCTTGCGAAATTAGATTCCCGATCAATAAAAGCCCTGATACCCCGCTTATACCCGGACCGCTAGCACATCGCAGTGGGAACCATGCAGTACACCGGTCGCCGTTGAGCCCAGTATCAGACTGATACCATGGCGACCGTGGCTCCCGACCACAATCAGGTCCACATGGTTGTCATTGGCAAACCGGTGCATTTCCTGGGCGGGTTGACCGATGATCACATGTTGGCTCTCAATGGAAACTCCAAGATCTTTGCCGATGACGGTCAAACGCTGCTTCGCCTGCTCCTCCAGTTGGTATTGGACCTCGGTAAGGTCCATCGGGATATCACCGCCGTAGGCAAATGACAACGGTTCCTGTACATGAACAAGGCTCAACTGGCTCTCACCGTTGCCAAACAGGGACTTGACTCTCTCGACCACTTGCTGTGATTCTGGAGATAGGTCCAGACCGATCAGAATGTGTTTATAGGCGGACATGAAGTATCTCCCGTAACTGGTTCATCAACGCTTCCTCAAGTATATAAGGTTGTAGCAGATAATGACCTATTTGTTAATTCTACTGATACTGGCGCTTATCATTTCACCGTTGCTCTGGTTTCGCCAGAGCCCTCGTCAGAAAATGATCACGGAGATGCGACGTCTGGCTTCGTCCCGTGGACTTCGGGTTCGACTCGTTCATGCTCCGGATGCCAGAGAGGGAGAAGGCCGCCTTGAATACGCAGGTTATACCCTGCTCTGGATGCCAGACTCCAGTCCATCGCCATTTTCCCGGATGGAAAAGTGGCTGTTGGTTCGGGGTACCCGCCGCGGCGATCACTCTCCCTGGGAGGGCTGGCAATGGTTGGGCCATGAAGCCAATGACCGGTTGCAACCCGTTATCGGGGCAGTGCTGGCAGCTCTGCCAGCTGACGTGATCGCTGTTGAGGTTAACCGTGAGGGTGTAGCTATTGTCTGGCAGGAGCGCGGTGAGCTGGCTGATATTGACCGGATAGATACCCAGTTGAAGCACCTCAGAAGTGCGATCCGGCCCGAAAAATCACTCGATAGATTGATAGCCAAGTGAAAAATTACCTTGACCAAACCACCGGCGGCACATGTATATTCGCTCCCTTTCAGGCTTTCGTGGTGCCATCCGGTAGCACTTTGGGCAATTAATCTACAGGATAAACGGCTGCTTCATGGGTAAATCACTGGTTATCGTCGAGTCGCCGGCCAAGGCGAAAACGATCAACAAGTATCTCGGCAACGACTTCATTGTGAAGTCGAGTATCGGGCATATTCGGGATCTGCCTACGGGTGGTGGTAAAACGGTAGACCCAAAAGAACGGGCCAGGACGGCTGCGGCCACCCGCAAACTGTCGGACGATGAAAAAGCAAAACAGCGTTCCAGAAGAGCCAGGGAACAGCTGGTCAACCGCATGGGAATAGACCCCGAACATGGCTGGAAAGCGCGCTATGAGATTCTGCCCGGCAAGGAAAAAGTTGTCGCTGAGTTGAAAAAGCTGGCCAAGGATGCGGATCATATCTATCTCGCCACGGATCTTGATAGGGAGGGGGAAGCGATTGCCTGGCACCTCATGGAAGCCATCGGCGGTGATCCCGATCTTTATCAGCGCGTTGTCTTTAATGAAATCACCAAAAAAGCGATCAAGGCGGCTTTTGAAAAACCAGGCAAGCTCGACACCAACCGGGTAAGCGCCCAGCAGGCGCGCCGTTTTCTCGACAGGGTCGTTGGCTTTATGGTGTCGCCACTGCTCTGGAGTAAGGTGGCCAGAGGGCTTTCTGCCGGTCGTGTGCAGTCGGTAGCCGTTAAATTGATCGTTGAGCGCGAGCGTGAAATTCGTGCTTTTGAGCCGGAAGAGTACTGGACAGTTCACGCCGATCTGGAGACCACTGAGGAAGATCTGGTCCGCTTTGAGGTGAAGAAACAGGGCTCCGATCAGTTTAGACCTGTCAGTCAGGGCCAGACAGAAGCCGCGCTGGCCGCGCTCAAAAATGCTTCCTATGAGGTGGTTGCCCGTGAGGACAAGCCCACTTCCAGCAAACCGTCGGCACCGTTTATCACCTCAACCCTGCAACAGGCCTCCAGCACGCGGCTTGGTTATGGGGTGAAAAAAACCATGATGCTTGCCCAGCGCCTTTACGAAGGCGGTTATATCACCTACATGCGAACAGACTCCACCAACCTCAGTGCTGATGCAGTGAGTGTCTGCCGCGACTTTATCAAAACGCGCTATGGCACTGACTACTTGCCTGAAAAGCCCACGACTTATGGTAGTAAAGCCGGTGCCCAGGAAGCGCATGAGGCGATAAGGCCCTCCAATATTGATATCAAACCAGGTGATCTGGATGCGATGGAAGAGGATGCCAAAAAACTGTATCGGTTAATCTGGCAGCAATTTGTCGCCTGCCAGATGGTGCCGGCACGATTTACCAGTACCACGGTGACAGTGAAGGCAGAGGACTTCGAACTTCGAGCAAAAGGTCGGGTGACACTGTTTGATGGCTATCTGAAAGCGCTGCCTGCGATGTCCAAAAAAGGTGATGACATCGAGCTGCCGGAGATGTCCGTTGGGGCACAATTGTTGCTCAACAAGCTGATTCCCATGCAGCATTTTACCAAACCCCCGGCCCGCTACTCAGAGGCCTCCCTGGTCAAAGAGCTGGAAAAGCGTGGCATTGGTCGCCCATCGACTTATGCCTCTATCATTTCCACGATCCAGGATCGTGGGTATGTACGGGTCGACAATCGCCGTTTCTATGCGGAGAAAATTGGTGATGTTGTTACGGACCGCTTGAACGAAAATTTTACCGACCTGATGGACTATGGTTTTACGGCCACAATGGAAGCCTATCTGGATGAAATTGCTCAGGGCAAGTTGGAATGGAAGCAGGTGCTTGATCAATTCTATTCGGATTTCTCAGCCAAGCTGACCCGGGCCGAGGCTGATGGTGGTATGCGTCCCAATGAGCCATCGCTCACGGATATTCCCTGCCCCCAATGTGATCGGCCGATGATGATTCGCACGGGGACGACGGGGGTTTTCCTCGGCTGCTCCGGTTACAACCTGCCGCCTAAAGAGCGCTGCAAAGGCACTCTGAACCTTATTCCCGGAGATGAGGCAGTTAATGTCGACGAGGACGATGAGGCTGAATCAAGGCAGTTGATGCATCGTCATCGTTGCCCCCTCTGCAATACGGCAATGGATGCTTATTTGATTGATGAGGGTCGAAAACTGCACGTCTGTGGCAACAACCCCGACTGCGATGGCTTTGAAGTGGAAACCGGCGTTTTCAAGCTCAAGGGGTATGAAGGCCCGCTGATTGAGTGTGATAAATGCGGTAGCGATATGCAGCTCAAGTCGGGCCGTTTTGGCAAATATTTCGGTTGTACCAACGATGCCTGTAAGAACACCCGCAAGTTACTCCGGAGTGGTCAGCCCGCTCCCCCCAAGATGGATCCTGTACCCATGCCAGAGCTCACCTGCGAGAAAGTAACGGATCATTATATTCTCAGGGATGGCGCATCCGGTCTGTTTCTGGCGGCCAGTCAGTTTCCCCGGCATCGTGAAACCCGCGCGCCTTTGGTTGCCGAGTTGCTACCCCATACAAAAGAAATTGATCCGAAGTATCAGTTTCTCTTTGATGCTCCCGTCGCCGACCCCGATGGTATCCCCACGGTGATTCGCTTCAGTCGCAAAACTGGTGAGCAGTATGTCCAGTCTGAACAAGAGGGTAAACCCACTGGCTGGAAGGCGTTTTATGACCAGGGTGTCTGGCGGGCAAAGGATGACCGCAAGGGTAAGAAATAGAGGAGACTATCTGTGAATCCCTTTCTGCCGGCCGTCAATCAGAAGCTCTACTTCTGTGACTTGTTATTGCAGCAGGTTGACCGGAATCTGACTCATGTTGTCGGGCCAGCTGCAAACCTGCAGTTGGCGCTCTGCCAGTCAGCACTGTTCCAGCTCGAAGTCGCCTATCGTCTCTATCTGCGTGAGGTGGCGACTACTTATCGACATAGAGCTGCAGAGTCAATTTCATCTGTTGAGGGGCTGATTGCGGCGATGGAGTCCATTGATCAATCACCATCTGAGGCCGAGGAGTTGGCTAACCTGGAGGCAGATAAGGGGAGCTGGCTTGCCAACTTGCTGAATGCCCGAGATCGTCTGCTCGCGGTTCAGCCTCAGGAGGCGGCCAATGCTGCGTCACCCATTGCTGTGGTGCAAATTGAGCAGGGTGAAGACAGGGATGAGTTGAGTGTTGATTTGCTCAGCGGATGGTTGGAAGCCTTTCGGAGCCTGATTGAGCGTCATCGCGAGCACATGATTGAATGCTGACTGCCGTTGACTGAGCCGGCTTGGGAGCTAATTCTTGTTCTCGGGTTATTAATGCCGGACCCCCTCTGGTACAATGCAGGCATGTTGTTTTTGAAAACCCGATGGAATATTCAATGGCTATCTCCCTGTTTGAAATCGTAATTTTACCTGATGGAGATGTCGCTCTGCAGCGGACAGATGAAGAGGATGCGCCATTGATCAGAATCAGTTTTTCGGGAGAGGCCAAGGCGTTTCTTCAGGAGGCCAAGGTTGATGTCGCCAAAGCCATGATCGATGCCGGAATTGAGGTCTTTGAGGAGTTGGGTGCAGACAATTTTCAGATGGAAGAGGGCACCATGATCAAAAACCGGGTGCTTCACTGAGATCAGCCTGCCCATGACGGTCGTTTATCGTACAGTCGGCTCGACTCACTCTCAGGGCCTGTAGCTGGACAAATATTATTGGGGATTCGTCCGAATAACCCCGACCCCCAAGCCTTCAATGACAAAACTTTTTTCCCGCAAGTCGACCACAATGGGGAGCATCTCTTCGTTTTCCGGTTCGAGCAGTATCTCATGGCGTTTCAGGCTTTTACCCAGACGCTTGACAGTGACGTCGTCTTCAATACGTGCGACCACAATCTGGCCTTTCTGTGCCTGCCCCGTTTTGTGAACAGCCAGTAAATCACCGTCCATGATGCCGGCATTTTTCATGCTCATACCATGAACACGCAACAGGTAGTCCGCTCTAGGGTTAAACAGGTTGGCCCCGATGTCGAGATAGTCCTCAATGTTTTCTGCCGCAAGAACAGGATCCCCGGCAGCGACACGGCCAATCAACGGAAGGCCGGCGGGCTGCTCATCCAGCAGACGAATACCGCGGGATGCGCCTGAAATCATCTCGATCATTCCCTTGCGCGCCAGGGCCCTGAGATGCTCTTCAGCGGCGTTAGGAGACTTGAATCCCAGCTCGGTAGCAATCTCCGCTCTGGTGGGGGGGTAGCCTGTTTGACCAATATGTTGTTTGATCAGGTCCAGGATTTCCTGTTGTCGGGCAGTCAGTGATGTATTCGCCATTTTCTAACCTCGGGGCCTATGGGAATGTATTGCAGCAATCGACAGGTTATTGCCCATACTGCTGTAAATAAATATAGCCTGTAATTATTTACAGTATAAAGTTAAATTGATAGTGGGAAAAACTTTTTTCAACGTTATATTCTCAGGGTATCAGTAGGATTGCTGGCAAAGTGGATTATGGAAACACGATGACGGCGTTTTCTCGGACATTGGAGTAGCTTATGGAAGAAATCAAAATCCCCGAAGCCTGGCGTGTGCTGCGTATTCAGTCTGAGCTGGTGGATGGAATCGAGTCACTGTCAGGCATGGGCGGTGCGGTGTCTGTGTTCGGTAGTGCGCGCCTTCAGCCCGACTCCCGCTACTATCAGGAAGCCGTGGAACTTGGTGAGATTCTGGGAAAAGAGGGAGTGCCCATCATCACCGGTGGCGGACCCGGGGTGATGGAGGCAGCAAACAAGGGTTGTTATAGCACAGGCACGACTTCCGTGGGTTTGAATATTTCCCTGCCGTTGGAGCAGAACCACAATGCTTTTCAGGACGTATCGCTGGATTTCCGCTATTTTTTCGTGCGCAAGTTCATGTTTGTTAAACATGCCGTGGGGTTTGTCATATTTCCGGGAGGCTATGGCACCCTTGACGAATTATTTGAGGCTTTGACTCTGGTACAGACTAATAAAGTGCGGCCTTTTCCCATCGTTCTATTGGGGACCAGTTATTGGCAGGGCCTACTCGATTGGCTGAGGGAGACGATGTTGGAAAACGGCTGTGTCTCGGAAAGAGACTTACATTTATTTAGTCTGGTAGACGATGCCGAGAGTGCGGCAAAGATAATCCTGCAACATGCTCGCATGCTGCAGGCACAGGAGATCGCCGAATAATCCGGGCATCAAACAGTACTGCCGGTACCCTAAAAATCATCGAGCCCGTAAACGGTATCGGCATCAATGTCCGTCAATGGATCATTCCAGTTATCAGGGATAAAGATGTCATCTGGAAAGTGACTGTCTTCGTTGCTCAATTCATATGATGCCCGCCAATCTTCGGGTTGCTCAGCCGGTAGCAGTATCAATTGCTGCCAGGTTTCGAAGTCAATTTCACTGACCTCTCCGCCGACGTGCTGGATTTCTATGGAACCGCTGTGCTCGTCCAGAGCAACAACTTCGAAAATGTCATCCTGGGAGGCGTCCTCGTACCAGGCGCCAATGACTGGAACTTGTGAAGCCATGATTTAATCCTCCTCATTAGTTCATTGAACGTATCACCAACGGGAAAAAAGTGCACTGGCTACCGGGTGCATTTCTGACGAGTGGAATAGCCGGTAAACAGGGTGAAAGTTACTTTTTTATGAGCTTTTATTTAAATAAATGATGTAACTGCCTTTCCTGGAAGGAGATAATTTCTCTCATTGATCTGAAGTGATAATTCTTTAAGTGCTGAATGTCATAACAGGTTGTTTTTAAAATGAAAAATTCGTCTAATTTGTCAGAAGGTTGACAAGTCTCCGCAGCCTTCTTATTTTGCCCCCTGCTAACAAAGGTTTAAGACATGACGCTTGGTCCATTGATGCTCGACCTGGAAGGACTGGTGCTGACCCCGGAAGAACGAGTCCTGATTCTCAATCCATCAGTGGGCGGTATTATCTTTTTTTCCCGAAATTTTGTGAGTTACAGTCAGCTGGTTGCGCTGGTGGCAGACATTCGTGCAATAAGAGGTGACTTGTTACTCTGCGTCGATCAGGAAGGTGGGCGAGTGCAACGCTTTCGCGATGGGTTTACCCATTTGCCGCCGATGCAGATGCTGGGTGATTTATTGTTGAAGGAAGAGGGTGGTGAGTCACTGCTTCAGGATGCCGGTTGGCTGATGGCCTCTGAATTACTTGCCTGTGGGCTGGACTTCAGCTTTGCCCCGGTGCTGGACTTGGACCGTGAAAGTTGTGCGGTAATTGGCGATAGGTCGTTTGCTGATAATCCGGAGGAAGCCATCCGGGCCGCCCATCATTTTATTACCGGTATGCATCAGGCCGGCATGGCGGCAACAGGAAAGCACTTCCCGGGCCACGGAGGAGTCGTCGCCGACAGTCATTACGAAACTCCCTATGACAACCGCTCTCTTCAGCAATTGCGTGATCGGGACTTGCAACCGTTTGCGCGGCTTGCCGATGAGCTGGATGCGATCATGCCCGCCCATATTGTTTACCCTTGTGTTGAATCTGTACCGGTGGGGTTTTCTCCTATCTGGTTGCAGAAAATACTGCGAAACGAATTACAGTTTCAGGGTGTCATTTTCAGCGATGACCTGTCCATGAAAGGGGCTGACCTGGTGGGTGGTTACCCGGAAAAAGCCAGCCGTGCGCTGCAGGCCGGCTGTGATATGGTGCTGGTCTGTAACAATCGTAAAGGCGCGTTGGAAGTGATTGATTTTCTATCTAAAAATCCTGTGGAGCCGTCAGGAAGATTAGCTAAAATGGCGGCCAGGAAGCATCCGGAGTGGGATGCATTGCGAGCCTCTGAGCGCTGGCAGATCACTTCTCAAAAACTTGCCAAACAGCTGAATAAGTAGTGAACAGGAATCCATAGTATGCAGCAATTGGAAGCGTGGTTAGTCAATATTACCGGGGAAAGCTATCTGTTGATTGCCGAAATTTTTCTGATTGTCCTAGCCGCTATGACAGCAGGATTTCTGGCGACGCGGATACTGAACTTTCTGCAAAAACGGGCACTCAAGACATCAAATTTCTGGGACGATGCCTTGATTGAGGCGTGCCGCCGCCCTGTAGTCTGGGCAATATGGATACTGGGGGTTAACTATGCGGCGGCTGTCGCCGCCAGACAGGCTGGGTCCGAATGGTACGATTTGCTGGCACCCATTAACCGGGTTGTCATCATTTTTTTGGCTGCGCTATTTTTACTCAATCTGATTAAGCGCGCTGAACTGAATCTGGTGCATCCTGAATATACCAGTGATCCCATGGATGAGACCACGGTCAAGGCCATTGGCAAACTGCTGCGCGCTTCGGTCATCATCACCGCCACGCTCATTGCCATGCAGGCTTTTGGCTACAGTATTTCTGGCTTGCTCGCTTTTGGCGGTATCGGTGGTCTCGCAGTGGGTTTTGCCGCCAAGGACCTGCTGGCAAATTTCTTTGGTGGTTTGATGATTTATCTGGATCAGCCCTTCAAGGTGGGAGACTGGGTGCGATCCCCTGATAAGGAAATCGAGGGCACTGTCGAAGATATTGGATGGCGGCTGACTCGTATTCGCACATTTGACAAGCGTCCACTCTATGTGCCGAACTCGGTGTTTAACAGTATTGCGGTGGAAAACCCCTCGCGTATGTTTAACCGGCGGATCTACGAGACGGTGGGTATTCGCTACCAGGATGTCGATAAAATGGCGGGAATTGTGGCCGATGTGAAACAGATGCTGTGTGATCATCCGGAAATAGATCAGAACCAGACCATGATCGTCAATTTTGTCTCTTTTGGTGCCTCATCGGTTAACTTTTTTGTTTATACCTTTACCAAAACCACCAAGTGGGTGGTTTTTCACGAGGTAAAACAGGATGTGCTGTTAAAGGTAAGCGATATCGTAGCCGATCACGGTGCCGAGATTGCTTTCCCAACCTCCACTGTCCATATTCCCGACCAGCTGCGATTGTTGCAAGCTTCGGAAGTCGAATGAGTATCGGCATTATCGGTGGCAGTGGGTTGGACAGCTTTTCCGATTTGAGCGTTCAGGAGCAGCGTGTGGTCACCACAGAGTGGGGCGAGCCGTCTGCTCCCCTCTGTTTTGGCACGTTGGGCAATACGGAGGTTGTATTCCTGGCGCGACACGGTGTGACTCATCGGCTGCCGCCTCACCGGGTCAATTACAGGGCCAATATTGCTGCATTGCGTGCGGAGGGCGTGAAGGCTATCTATGCCGTCAATGTGGTGGGTGGTATTAATGGCGAAATGGGCCCGGGGGATCTGGTTATCCCCGATCAGATTATTGATTATACGTTTGGACGGGATCACACCTACTCGGATAGCCCGGATCAGGCATTACAGCACATCGACTTTACTTTTCCCTATGACGATAGCCTGCGGGACAGACTGTTGCAGGCGGCTATTGCCTGTGGGACTGCCTGTGAGACAAGGATTCATGCAGAGGCTGTTTATGGCGCCACCCAGGGCCCCAGGCTGGAAACCGCTGCCGAAATCGCGCGAATGGCCAATGACGGCTGTGACATCGTCGGCATGACCGGTATGCCGGAGGCGGCACTGGCTCGGGAGTTGCAGATTCCCTATGCCTGTCTGGCGCTGGTGGTGAATATGGCAGCTGGTATGAGTGAGGAGCGGATCTCTTTTGGGCAGATGGACACTGTAATGGCGAACAGTATGCCGCTGGTACGCATGGTTTTGACCAAGGCATTGGCGAGTCGGCAGCACTGATGGTGTTTTTCCAGTTCAAACCTTCGTTGTCATAATTGGTGAATACCGACGTCAGTCAGCCGTAGCCGATGTATGGTGTGTTACCAATACCAGTACCCCCATTTCAGGGTGATCCAGATAGGTCGGTTTATTCAGGTCCACCTGTTCCGACTGATTGAGAACAACTATCTTTTTAATCGGCGGGTGGCGTTGATCGACGGAACTGTTTGTATCGATGGTGGTCACTGGTGAGGCGTCGTCAGACACCGGAAGAGCAGATAACCAGGGTTTCACCGGCAATCGTGGCCAGTTGTCTGGTCGGAGAGGATTGCCGCGCAAGGCGCCACCAGTCCCCGGTGTACTGGCAAAGCTGGTTTTCCAAATATCTGCCTGAATGTGTAGATAGCGGGTCACTACCAGCCGAATACTGCCTTCCAGCTCATGGTGGTTGCCATGGCGATGGCCTCCCGAAACAATAATCCAGGGACTCTGTGCCTGCCCCAGTCCGGGTTGGCGCCATCCTATGTGGGTGAGTACTCGATAGCCTGCAGCGCGGCTCAATGTGTATTCATCGGGTCCCAGGCTGAAGTCTTTTGTCTCAAGAGGAATCAACGATTGTTCCGCAGGTCGGGGGTTGTCCGCCGATGTGGAGGTATCGCTCTCAAGCCGTTGCCAGTTTTGAGGGTATTCCAATGTGATGTTGGTGGGGTGTCGTTCATTCTGATAAAGATCCTGCTGGCTGAATACGATCAGCTCAACCTGATACCAGTCTTCGTTTTGATCCGCTCGGGTCTGTTCGGCGAGGCTTGTACTTAAGGTGACTGCCAAAAACAGTAAATACCTGAAAGGCATGCCAGCGGTTCTGAGTGGTCTCATTTAATGTCCATTGTTTGCAGGGGTTAGCCGAGTCAATAACGCCTGGATCTGTTCAATTCGCTGTTCTTTCGTTTCCATCGGTAGAGTATATTTCAAGGTTGACGCCCCTTGAAGTCGAAAAACAGTGGGCTCTTTTTGGACCATTTGTACAATGACCAGGGGTTCAACCAACGTATCACTGCCAAATTCAATCCGCCCGCCGGTTGGTCCGGCTTCCACCTTGCAGATACCGAGTTGTCTGGCCTGAAGTTTCAGTGACGTGACTTGAAAAAGGTTTTTCAGATAATCGGGAAGTAAACCGAAACGATCGATCATTTCTACCTGAAGCTCCCATAAATCAACTTCTGTTGTGGCGTTGGCAATGCGCTTGTACATCATCAGACGCATGTGAACATCCGGTAAATAATCTTCGGGTATCAGTGCCGGCAGGTTCAGATTGATCTCGATATCTTCGGCCAGAGGTATATTCAGCTCTACTGCCTTCCCTTTGCGCAGGGCATCAACAGCACGATCCAGCAGTTCCATGTAAAGCGTGAAACCAATCGATTGAATCTGGCCGCTTTGATTTTCGCCGAGCAGTTCGCCAGCACCGCGAATTTCCAGATCATGGGTAGCCAGTGTGAATCCGGATCCCAGGTGATCTGCGTGGGTGATGGCCTCGAGCCGCTTGATGGCCTCAGCCGTCATGGTTTTTGGCTCGGGAGTGAGCAGATAGGCATAGGCCTGATGGTGAGAGCGTCCCACTCGGCCCCGCAATTGGTGCAGTTGAGCCAGCCCCAATTTGTCGGCACGGTCAATGATGATGGTGTTGGCACTGGGGATATCGATTCCGGTCTCGATAATGGTGGAACAGACCAGCACATTGAAACGCTGGTGGTAAAAGTCGGACATGACTTTTTCCAGTTCGCGTTCGCGCATCTGGCCGTGTGCGATATTAACCCGTGCCTCCGGTACCAGTTCTTCTATCACCTGCGCCGTTTTGCCAATGCTCTTGACCTCATTGTGCAAATAATAGACCTGCCCGCCACGTAGAATTTCCCGCAGTATCGCCTCCCGGGTCACTCGGGGATCGTTCTGGCGGACAAACGATTTTACCGAGAGCCTTCTCGCCGGGGGGGTAGCGATAATCGACAGATCCCGAATGCCTGACATTGACATGTTCAGGGTGCGTGGAATGGGGGTGGCCGTCAGTGTCAGGATGTCCACTTCGGCTCGTAGCGCCTTGATCTGTTCTTTTTGACGGACGCCGAAGCGGTGCTCTTCATCAATAATAAGCAGCCCCAGGTTTTTATAGTTCACTTTGGCATGAAGTAGCTTATGGGTGCCAATCAGAATATCGACTTTTCCCAGACCGGCACGGTGAAGGACCTCCTGTTGTTCCTTGTCGGAGCGGAACCGCGACAGCTCCTCGATGGTGACTGGCCAGTTGGCAAAGCGGTCGCGAAAGTTTTCCAGATGCTGATGGGCCAGAAGGGTGGTCGGCACCAGCATCACCACCTGTTTGCCGCTGGCCACGGCGATAAAGGCGGCGCGCATGGCGACTTCCGTTTTTCCGAAGCCAACATCCCCGCAGACAAGCCGATCCATGGGCTGCTCAGCCAGCATGTCGCGTCTGACAGCTTCGATGGTGTCCAGCTGATCGGGCGTTTCCTCGAAGGGAAAGTCCGCACAGAAAGCGCGGTAGTCCGCTGCCGGGTCGCGGCAGGCAAACCCCTTGCGTGCCGCGCGAGTGGCATAGATGTCCAGCAACTCGGTGGCGGTATCGCGGATCTGTCGCAGGGCCTTGTCTCTGGCCTTTTGCCACTGATCTGTACCCAGTCGGTGTAAGGGCGCGAGGCTGTCTTCTGCACCACTGTAACGGCTGATTAAGTGCAACGATGATACCGGGACGTAGAGTTTTGCCTGGTCGGCATAGGATAACGTCAGAAATTCCTGCGGTTCGCCACTGGCGTTGATGGTCTGCAATCCCAGGTAACGACCGACACCGTGATCAATATGGACCACGGGCGCCCCAACGCTCAGTTCAGTCAGGTTTTTGATGACCTGGTCGGCATCGGTACGTTCTTTGTTGCGTCGGCGACGTTGCATGACCTGCTGACCAAACAGTTCTGTCTCGGTGATCAAGCTGATATTTGCCGGCGTTACAACAAAGCCGCGGGTCAGCGGGTAGGCGATTATGGCGAGGCGTTGTGTTCCTTCGGCAAAAGATTCCCAGTTGGTTACATCTTCTGGGCGAATGGACTGGCGGCCGAGTAGTTCCAGCAGGGTTTCCCTGCGGCCCGCTGATTCCGCGCAGATTAGTACCCGCTGGCTGGCGTTGGCCAGATGCCCCTGGAGTTTTTTCAGGGGATTGTCTGCCTTGGCATCAATCGCCACCGGTGGCGGAGCGGATATGTGCAGGGAAAAATGATTTTTCTGCGGATCGGATTCACTGTTGATTCGTGTGCAGGGGTATTTTTTCAGATGGCCGAACAGTTCTTCGACCGGGACAAATAAGGCTGCCGGGGGGAGCAGGGGCCTGGTTGGATCAACACCGTATTCCTGGTAGCGCTGGCTGGCATCCTGCCAGAATTTTTCGGCGGCCTGCTCCACAGCTCCTTCGGTAAAGATAAGGCTGTGATCGGGCAGGTAATCAAACAGGGTGGCGGTTTCTTCAAAAAACAGGGGCAGAAAATACTCGATTCCCTGGGGTGGAATACCCTCACTGACATCCCTGAAGACCGGGCAGCGTCGCTCATCGACATCAAAGCGGGACAGCCAGTTGTCCTGAAAGCGCCGGATAGCCGGTTTGTCCAATGGGACTTCCCGTGCGGGCAGGAGGTGTATGTGATCGGTTTGTTCCAGCGTGCGCTGGGTGTCCGGGTCGAAGGTGCGAAGCGTTTCAATTTCATCGTCGAACAGATCGATCCGAAAAGGTAGCGTGGCGCCCATTGGGAAAATATCAATCAGAGCGCCGCGAACAGCGTACTCACCGTGTTCGGCCACGGTATCAACACAGCGATAGCCGGCGGATTCCAGTTGGGTGCGCAGCGTATCGAGATTCAGTTTGTCACCGCGTCGGTAATCGAAGGCGCGCTGGTTGACGAACTCGGTTGGTGGCAAACGGTGCATCAGGGTGCCAACGGGCACTATCACGACACCGGTGCGGGTTTGCGGTAAGCGAGACAGGGTTCGCAATCGCTCGGAGACAATATCCTGATGCGGCGAGAAAATATCGTAGGGGAGTGTTTCCCAGTCAGGGAAATGGAGTACAGCGGCCCCTTCGCCGAGGAAGAATCGCAGTTCAGATTCCAGCTCAGCTGCAGTTTTTGCCGAGTCTGCAATGACGACGGTCAGCCCGGGTGCTTGTTGGCTTGCCTCGGCAATGACCAGGGCGCTGCCGCCGTTTACATCCTGCCAAACGCGCTTGTCGCCAGCTGTGTTGACTGGCGGTAGTGACAAAATCGACATACTGGAATGGCACTTCTGTGGGTTAACCTTGAAGGTATGCTATTTTAGCGGGGCAATAGAGAGATTGATATGCTGTACCCGTGTTTTCCATTCAGAGGCAGATTGCTGATAGGGTTTTGTTTGCTGTGTCTGCTGGTGATGACCGGCTGCAGTGGCTCCTCCTTTCGGGTCCAGGATCTGGCGAAAACGGATATCGACATGGTGGCGGACTTGCACTATCAGCAGGTCGAGCTGTTGCTCAAAGAGCTGACGGTGAAGCTCTATAAGCGAAACCCGAGAGAGTTACAGAAGGTCCCCGGCAAGACGATAGATTCCCGTGTTACACAAATTTTCACCCATCCGGGAAAGCCCCAGTTTGCTGAGCTCGGGGGCGGCGGTATCGATGCCCTTGAACTATCTTTGGACCCGGAATTCAGGGGCGACCGTGTGTTTGCGCTGATAGTGGGGATGACGGGAATGATCAGGGAGTCCTACGGCCTGAAAACCGAGTTTTTCATGTTGAGTAAACTGGATCATCAGAAGCTTTATCACAGTGCCCGCAACATTGAAATTGCCATATGGCGAATCAGAACGCACCTGGACGAGCAGGGTAAGTCCCTGATCCTTACCAATAGTCGCAAGGGGGAGGGGTATAACCTCAGTTACGAGCGCCTGTTTGGTAAGTTGATTGCCCATCAGGATATGCTTGCCTTGATCATCGCCCAGAAAAACCAGCGGGTCATCAAAACAGTTGCCCTGAATGTGGCCAGCATGGCATTTATCCCCCTCTAAATACTCCCCTGACCAGTGATCATCGTTGCGGTGTCAGGTTTTTTGACCACATGGTTCACTGATCCAGATCAACCATCGTCGAACCGCAGTACCGGTTATTCACCGCACTTTGTTGCCCTTAAAAGGCTGAATACCGATAATAGCGCCCCAACCCGTGATGGGAGTGCCGCCCATCGTGTCAGACCAACAAAAGAGAGGTTTACCTGTGACCGAACAACACCGCCCCATTCCTGCCGATTTTTTTGCTGACTGGAAAGAGCGTGAGTCGCTGGCCGAAGCCATGATCCCTCTGATCGGAAAGCTTTACAGGCAAAATAACGTCTCTCTCTATATGTATGGCAAGAATATGGTCAATCGTTCAGTGATTGATCTGATGAAGGTCCATCGTTTTGTTCGCCAGATTGAACAAAATGAGCTTTCGGAATTTGAAACCTTCCCTCTGATTCTGGCGTTGTCGGAAATGGATTTGGGGCCTGCCCATATCGACGTGGGCAAGTTGACTGTCAAATACCAGGAGTCCGGTAATGGCGAGGATCTGACTGCGTTCCTGCAGCGCGAGGTGGGTGACGACATCGGTCGCGTGCGCAAGCCGCTGCCACAACCCCAGGATGTGGTGCTTTACGGTTTTGGCCGTATCGGCCGGTTGCTGGCCAGGTTGCTGATTGAAAAGACAGGTAGCGGTGATCTGTTGCGATTGCGTGCCATTGTGGTTCGCAAGGGGGGCAGTGCGGATGATTTGGCCAAACGAGCCAGCCTACTGCGACGCGATTCTGTTCACGGTGCGTTTGATGGCACCATCAGAGTCATTGAGGATAAAAATATTCTGGTGTGTAACGGCAACCCCATTCAGGTGATTTACGCCAACTCTCCTGCGGAGGTAGATTACACCCGCTATGGTATCAGCAATGCAATTGTGATTGACAATACGGGTGTATGGCGTGATGAAGAGGGCCTATCCAGACACCTGCAGTGCCCTGGTGCCAGCAAGGTGATCCTCACTGCGCCTGGCAAAGGCAATATTCCGAATATTGTTTATGGTATCAACCAAAATGAAATTACTGCAGATACCAAGATAATTTCTGCCGCGTCCTGTACCACCAATGCCATTGTGCCCGTTCTGAAAGCCCTGATGGACGAATTCGGCATAGACCGTGGGCACGTGGAAACTGTGCATTCCTACACGAACGATCAGAACCTGATTGATAACTATCACAAAGGGTCACGTCGAGGTCGTAGTGCCGCACTAAATATGGTGATTACCGAGACAGGTGCTGCCAAGGCTGTGGCCAAGGCATTGCCGGAACTGGCTGGCAAACTGACCGGTAATGCGATACGGGTGCCGACTCCCAACGTATCCATGGCGATTCTCAATTTGCAGCTGGGTCGTGAGACAACCAGAGAAGAGCTCAATGAATACATGAGAAAAACCGCACTCTATTCGCCTTTGCAGCAACAGATTGACTATACAATTTCTTCCGAGGCGGTTTCGACCGACTTTGTCGGTTCACGGCATGCCTGTGTTTATGATTCAGAGGCGACCATTGTGAGTGGTGACAGTGTCGTGCTGTATTGTTGGTACGACAATGAGTTTGGCTATAGCTGTCAAGTGGTGCGATGTCTGGAAAATCTGGCTGGCGTATCCTGGCCGATGTACCCGACAGCCTGATGGGTAGCCTGTCTCTCCACACTGTTAAGTTGCGGTTCGGGTAAAGTGGTTGGTGGTGGGTGCTTTGTCGAGAATCAATTACCACAATGTCTGTACTGGTAATGGGAAGCCTCCGCCTTTATAATCGCGCCGATTTATTTGCCGGTGTCGGTGTGCTTCCAGCAAGCCACCTTGCACGAAAAGCACTGGTGCTGCCGTAGGATGACCATGATGATTTCGGCTGCATTTTTGGGGCTCGAGAAGAGCAATAATTAATGATATTTCGTAATAGGCATTACCTATGATTAAGATCCGTCGGGGATTGGACTTACCTGTTTCGGGCTCGCCCGAGCAAGTCATTCACGATGGTCCCACAGTGAAATCTGTTGCTGTTGTTGGCCCTGATTACGTTGGTATGAAGCCAACCATGGAAGTCAAAGAAGGCGACAGGGTCAAACTGGGCCAATTACTTTTTACTGACAAAAAAACCGAGGGCGTCCGTTATACCGCCCCGGCTGCCGGGGTGGTCGCTGCCATCAACCGCGGTGAGCGGAGAGTGCTCCAGTCAGTGGTGATCGATGTGGAGGGTGATGAAGAGGAAACCTTTGCTGCATACAGCAACGATGAGCTGAGTCACCTCGACCGCGCGGCAGTGGTAGAGAATCTGGTTAATTCAGGCCTGTGGACGTCACTGCGCACGCGTCCCTATTCAAAAGTGCCGTCGCCATCTGCGACGTCGCCCAATTCCATTTTTGTCACTGCGATGGACACCAACCCGCTCTCGGCAGATCCGGCACTGGTTATTGCCGAGCGCGCAGCTGACTTTGAGAACGGGCTGACCGTAATAAGCCGTCTGACGGACGGGGCAGTGCACCTTTGCACTTCCAGTGACTCCGTTATTAAAAGCGGAGGAGCGACCAGTGTTCAACTTCACAGTTTTTCAGGCCCACACCCCGCTGGACTCGCCGGTACTCATATTCACTTCATTGATCCGGTGAGCGAACACAAAACGGTCTGGACAGTGGGTTACCAAGATGTACTGGCCATAGGGGCATTATTCACAACAGGCCATATTGATACCCGCAGAGTCATATCGCTGGCGGGCCCCCAAGTTGCGAGACCACGTTTGGTTCGCACAAGGTTGGGTGCAAATCTCTCCGAATTGAGTGCAGGTGAGCTAAAGGATGGCCAGAATCGATTGGTGTCCGGGTCAGTGCTCTCTGGTAGAGCAGCGAGTGGACCTTTTGATTTCCTGGGTCGTTACCATGTCCAGGTCTCTGTTTTGCTGGAAGGTCGACAACGGGAGTTTTTCCGTTATCTTTCCCCAGGCAGTAGCCGGCACTCAGCGATGCCCATTTATCTGTCATCGCTGAATAAGAGCAAAAAAATTGATTTCACGACCAACACCAATGGCAGTGAGCGGGCAATGGTGCCGCTGGGTAACTATGAGAAAGTAATGCCACTGGATATATTGCCCACCCAGTTATTGCGGGCACTGATTGTCGGTGATACGGAGACAGCTCAGAAGCTGGGCTGTCTGGAACTGGATGAGGAAGATCTGGCACTGTGTACCTATGTCTGCGTAGGAAAGTATGAATACGGTCCGATTCTTCGGGATAATCTGGCCCGCATTGAGAAGGAGGGCTGATCATGAAAGCATTGCGTAATTATCTCGATAAAATTGAGCCTCACTTCGAGCATGGCGGCAAATTGCACAAGTGGTATGCGCTCTATGAAGCGGTAGATACGATTTTCTACTCTCCGGGGACAGTGACCAAAAACGGTTCACACATCCGCGATGGCATTGATCTGAAGCGTGTCATGATCACCGTCTGGCTGGCAGCCTTTCCGGCCATGTTTTATGGTATGTACAACCTCGGTTTCCAGGCCAACACGATTCTGGCCGGTATGGATGCCACATCCATAGAAGGCTGGAGGGGACCTTTAATCACACTGTTTGCCGGACATGATCCGAACAGTATCTGGGATTGCCTCTGGTATGGCGCCGTTTACTTCATTCCCATCTATGTGGTGACCTTTGTTGTGGGTGGCTTCTGGGAGGTTATGTTTGCCACCGTTCGGGGGCACGAAATCAACGAAGGTTTCTTTGTCACTTCAATCCTTTTCGCCCTTGTTTGCCCCCCGGACATGCCGCTGTGGATGGTGGCTCTGGGTATCAGTTTTGGTGTGGTGATTGGCAAGGAAGTCTTTGGTGGTACCGGCAAAAATTTCCTCAATCCGGCACTCGCCGGTCGAGCCTTCCTGTATTTTGCCTATCCTGCCGAAATGTCTGGCGATGCGGTATGGACCGCTGTCGATGGTTATACTGGCGCGACAGCCCTGTCTGTTGCCGCCAGTGAGGGAATGGCAGCACTGCAGAATCAGGTGACCTGGCTGGATGCGTTCTTTGGCAACCTGCATGGGTCGGTCGGTGAGGTTTCCACGCTGGCCATCTTTATCGGCGGTGCCCTGTTGTTGATTACCAAGATTGCCTCTTGGCGCATTGTTGCCGGCGTAATGATCGGTATGATTGCATTGTCCACCCTGTTTAATTTTATCGGTTCTGAAACCAATCCCATGTTTGCCATGCCCTGGTACTGGCACATGGTGGTAGGCGGATTTGCTTTCGGCATGATATTTATGGCCACTGAGCCCGTTTCTGCCTCAATGACCAATACGGGCAAACTGTGGTACGGCGTATTGATTGGTGTTATGGCGGTGTTGATACGCGTTGTAAATCCGGCCTTTCCGGAGGGAATCATGCTGGCGATACTCTTTGCCAATCTGTTCGCGCCTCTGATCGACCACTTCGTGGTGCAATCCAATATCAAAAGGAGACTTGCACGTGGCTAGTAATGAAGGGATAGGTAAAGTTCTGACGGTTGCTGTCGCGTTGTGTCTGGTCTGTTCCGTGGTGGTATCGTCAGCAGCTGTGCTGTTGCGTGATGCCCAGCAGGCCAACAAGGCGCTGGATAAGAAATCCAATATTCTTTCTGCCGCCGGATTGCTTGAACCCGGTATGAGTGTTGAAGAACAATTTAAAAAAATCGAGGTCAAAATGGTGAATATCGACACCGGTAAGTTTACCGATGACGTTTCTCCAGACACTTACGATCAGCGCAAAGCAGCAAAGAACCCGGAGCTCTCGGTGAGTCTTTCGAAAGAGGAGGATGTGGCTAGCATCTCCCGTCGTGCAAAATATGCGGTCGTATATTTGGTGCGTGATGGTGATGACCTTGAAAAGGTGGTGCTACCTGTCAGGGGCCCCGGGCTCTGGTCCACGCTTTATGGTTTTATTGCCATTGAGGGTGATCTCAATACAGTTGCAGGCTTGGGTTTCTACGAGCACGGCGAAACCCCTGGCCTGGGTGGCGAAGTTGATAATCCACTTTGGAAGGATAACTGGCCGGGCAAGAAAATTTACGGGGATGACGGGGACGTTCAACTGACGGTGATCAAGGGTTCTGTTGATAAATCCCGTCAGGAGGCTATTCATCAGGTGGATGGCTTGTCTGGTGCTACCCTGACAACACGGGGCGTTGATAACCTCATTGAGTTCTGGATGGGTGAAAATGGCTTCGGTAAATTTCTCTCCAACCTGAAAGCCGGGGAGGCGTAATCACTATGAAAATCAAAGACATTATTGTCAGACCTATTTTCGATAACAACCCGATTGCCTTACAGATATTGGGAATATGTTCTGCGCTCGCAGTGACTTCCAGTATGAAAGTATCACTGGTTATGTGTATTGCATTGACAGTTGTGGTGGCATTTTCCAACCTGTTTGTTTCAATGCTTCGTAATCACATTCCCGGTAGCATTCGTATTATCGTACAGATGACGATCATTGCTTCTCTGGTGATAGTTGTTGATCAGGTTATCAAGGCAGTGGCTTACGATATCAGTAAACAATTGTCCGTTTTTGTGGGGCTGATTATTACCAACTGTATTGTGATGGGTCGTGCAGAGGCTTTTGCCATGAAAAACCCACCGATCCCCAGCTTTCTGGATGGTATCGGCAATGGTCTTGGTTACAGCATGATTCTGATTGTGGTGGCCTTCTTCCGTGAATTGTTGGGCACGGGGAAATTGATGGGTGTCGAAATCATGGCCGCTACCAATGTCGGAGGCTGGTATGTTCCGAATGGCCTGATGCTTTTACCCCCAAGCGCCTTCTTTATCATTGGGTTCATTATCTGGGCGATACGCGCCAGGAAGAAAGATCAGGTAGAGCCGGCGGACTTTACAATTTCGGCCAATAGTGGCACCAAGGAGGCGATGTAATGGAACATTATCTAGGTCTTCTGATACGGGCAATATTTATTGAAAATATGGCCCTGGCTTTTTTCTTGGGCATGTGTACGTTTATCGCCATCTCGAAGAAAGTCGAAGCCGCTATCGGGCTTGGGATAGCTGTCATTGTGGTGTTGACGATCACCGTGCCGGTTAACAATATCATCTACACAGCCTTTCTGGCTGAAGGAGCGCTTGCCTGGACAGGTATTGAGGCATTGGCCAATGTTGACCTGAGCTTCCTGGGTTTGTTGAGCTATATTGGCGTGATTGCTGCCATCGTTCAGATTATGGAGATGTTCCTGGATAAGTATGTTCCGGCCCTCTACAACGCACTGGGCGTTTTCCTGCCATTGATTACCGTGAACTGTGCCATTCTCGGTGCTGCATTGTTTATGGTGGAGCGCGACTACAATCTGGCTGAAAGTACTGTATATGGGTTCGGAGCTGGCACTGGCTGGGCGCTTGCCATTGTGGCCCTGGCAGGTATTCGAGAAAAGCTTAAATACAGTGATGTGCCAGAGGGTCTGCGTGGTCTGGGCATTACATTTATCACGGTTGGCTTGATGTCGTTGGGTTTTATGTCCTTCGGCGGCATATCCCTGTAATCGACGAAGAGAGGATAGATAATGAATCTGGAAATCATACTCGGCGTCGTCATGTTTACCGTTGTCGTGCTGGCATTGGTGGCTTTTATTCTGGCAGCGAGGTCACAGCTGGTCAGTTCAGGGGATGTGACCATTGATATCAATGGAGAGAAGACAATTACCGTAGCTGCTGGTAACAAGCTCTTGCAAACCCTGTCCAACGCGGGGCTTTTCCTGCCCTCCGCCTGCGGTGGTGGTGGCACATGCGCTCAATGTAAGTGCATTGTCCTCGATGGTGGCGGTGCCATGTTGCCTACTGAGGAGTCTCACTTTACCCGCCGTGAAGCCAAAGAGGGCTGGCGCCTTTCCTGTCAAACACCCGTTAAACAGGATATGCGTGTAGAGGTGCCAGAGGACGTTTTCGGGGTCAAACAGTGGGAGTGCACGGTTGACAGCAATCCGAATGTGGCGACTTTTATCAAGGAGCTGACGTTGCGTTTACCTGAGGGTGAAAATGTCAACTTCCGTGCGGGCGGTTATGTCCAGCTCGAATGCCCTCCCCATCATGTCAAATACAAAGATTTTGATATTGAGCCCGAATACCGGGCAGACTGGGAGCGGTTTGGATTTCTGGATCTTGAGTCGAAAGTGGATGAAACCGTTATTCGCGCCTATTCCATGGCCAATTATCCTGAAGAGCGAGGGGTGGTGAAATTCAATATTCGCTGCGCGACCCCTCCACCTGGATCCAAAGGCATTCCCCCGGGTCAGATGTCCTCTTATACCTTTAGCCTGAAACCCGGTGATACAATTAAAGTGTATGGTCCATTTGGCGAATTCTTCGCCAAGGACACCAATGCGGAAATGGTGTTTGTCGGTGGTGGTGCTGGGATGGCGCCCATGCGCTCGCATATCTTTGACCAGCTTCGCCGGATAAAAACTGATCGCAAGATGACCTTCTGGTATGGCGCTCGCAGCCTCAAGGAGTGTTTCTACAGCGAGGAGTATGACGAGCTGGCCGAACAAAATCCCAATTTTGAGTGGCATCTGGCTCTTTCGGATCCTCAGCCCGAAGATAACTGGGAAGGGCTCACTGGCTTTATTCACCAGGTACTTTATGAAAATTATCTGAAAGATCATCCGGCTCCGGAAGATTGCGAGTATTACATGTGTGGCCCGCCCATGATGAATGCCGCAATGATTAAAATGTTGGTTGACCTGGGTGTAGAGCAAGAAAACATCCTTCTTGACGACTTCGGTGGCTAATGAATCGTTTGATCAATCGATTAAAAATAAAAGCGGGGCCTATGGCCTCGTTTTTATTTGTCGCTGTAATGGTTTCTCTGTTGTCTGCCTGCGATCGACAGTCCCAATTGGTCTTCGACGGTCGGACGATGGGAACTACCTATCAGGTCAAGTTGGTGCCAGGTGAGCAATCAGTCAGTGACGACCTTGGGCAAAAAATTCAATCCAGACTGGATAACCTGAACAATACCTTCACGACTTACCAGCAGGATTCGGAACTGATGTTGCTGAATCGTGCACCAGTGGGCCAGACCTATGCGGTTTCACAGGACATGTTGCATGTGTTGAATATTGCCAAGGAAGTACACCAACTGACGTCTGGGGCATTTGATCCCACCGTGGGCGCACTGGTAAATCTATGGGGATTTGGTCCGCAAAACACAGGCAACCAGATTCCTGCTGAGGCAGATATAGCCGCTGAACTGACATTGGTTGATTTCAATAAGCTGCAGATCACCCCGGATGGTGCCAGCATTATCAGATCCAGCGATATCGCGCTGGACATGTCTGCGGTTGCCAAGGGCTACGCAGTCGATGCTGTTGCAGAATTACTGGAGCAAGAGGGGTTCAACAACTATCTGGTTGAAGTGGGTGGTGAACTTCGCCTGAAAGGTGTAAAAGTAAACAAGGATCCCTGGCGTATTGCCATTGAAGCACCTTCCCTCGAAAGAGGTCTGGTTCAGAAAGTCCTGATTCCCGGAGATGCCACAGTGGCAACTTCCGGAGATTATCGCAATTATTTTGAAAAAGACGGTAAGCGTTATTCGCATACCATCGACCCGCGCACCGGTTATCCACTCGATCATCAACTGGCTTCTGTTACCATTATTGCCGAAACGGCAGCGTTTGCTGATGCATTGGCCACTGGATTTATGGTGCTGGGGGCTGATGCCAGTCTTAAGATAGCCGAAGAAAATAAACTGGCGGTTTATTTGTTGGTCAAAGAAGGTGAGGCTTTTAAAAGCTACTATTCATCCGCTTTTGCCCCTTTTTTGTTAGGAGATTAGATGATGTTGCTGTTCGTGCTTGTATTTGTGGTGCTGATGTTGATTATTGCAGCCATGGCTGTTGGCGTGATGATGGGAAGGAAACCATTAAAGGGATCCTGTGGTGGTGTGGGTGCTGCTTTGGGTGAAAAAAACTACAGCTGTGATATCTGCGGTGATGACCCGAATAAATGTGATGAGATCAGTCAGGCCCCAGGTGGTGACGCTCGGCGCACTGATTTAGCCTACGATGCGGCCAGTCGATAATACAGATTGGTGATTATGGTTTGGCTAGTGGCTCAAATACGCAACGGATTAATGAATAAAGTCAGCTGTTGTCCCGGTTTGAGGTAATTCTCAGGGTTCAGTTTATTCCAGCTCAAAATGTCGTCGATTTTTAGGTCAAACTTGCTGGCGATGCGATATAGAGAATCGCCCCGGCGAACCTGGTAATTGACCCTTTTTTCTCCTTTTACCGATGTTGATGAGCCTGAGTTTGCTTTCACATTAAGCAATTGCCCCGGTCTTAAGGGTGCATTGATGTCCAGTCGACTCCATGTTGCGATATCTTGAACGCTGACCTTATGCTCCCTGGCAATCTGCCAAAGCGTATCCCCGGTCTGCACCCGGTATGAGGCTAGAGAGACCGTCTGTGGGTGGTGATCGAGGCCAGTACCGGGAATCTTCAGGCGTTGGCCAATTTTGAGTAAATCCCCCCGCAGGTCATTCTGCATGCGTAACTGAGGAATACTTATTCCATATTCAGCAGCGATGCCTGACAGTGTGTCCCCAGATCTGACCTGGTATTCCTTGATCGGTGCCCATTGTGCTACAGGTGTATTGTTTAACACCAGTTTGAACCCTTCTACGCTGTCTACCGGCAGGACGATACGGTGGGGACCTTCGGGATGTGTGACCCAGCGGCTGAAGCCGGCATTGAGCTGATGCAGTGTGTCGCTGTCAATACTGGCCATCTCCGCCGCTTTAACCAGATCGAGTTGTTCCGGTAAATCGACGACATCAAAATAGGGCGAATCCGGAATGGAAGGCAATACGATGCCGTGAGATTCGGGGTCTGCAATTACCCGGGATATCGCCAGCAATTGCGGTACATAGGCCCTGGTTTCACGGGGCAATTTTAATGACCAGAAGTCTGTTGGTTTGCCGTCGCGCTTGTTGCGTTCAATAGCTCTTCTGACAGTGCCTTCACCGCTGTTATAGGCCGCCAGAGCCAACAGCCAGTCTCCTTCAAAATAGTTGTTCAGGTATGTCAGGTAACTGATTGCCGCTTCGGTTGCCGCCAGCGGATCACGGCGGCCGTCGTACCACCAGTCCTGTTTAAGGCCGAATCGATCGCCAGTCATCGGGATGAACTGCCAGAGACCTGATGCGTGGCTGCCAGAGTAGGCAAAAGGGTCGTAGGCGCTTTCAACAACCGGCAGTAGTGTCAACTCCAGAGGTAGATTGTTGTGTTCCAGCTCCTCAACAATATGATAGAGATACAGCTCGCCGCGGCTCATGACACGGTCAATATAACTCTGGTTATTGCTGAACCATTCGACCTGTTTAGCGATGCGAGGATCATCGTAGTGCCCTTGCAGGGTCATTCCGTCGCGCACTCGCCGCCACAAGTCATCGGCAGGGTCGGGCCTGAGGTTGACCGGTTCAGTTTTGTCAGTATTTTTTCCGGAGAAGATGATCCACCGTTTTTCCCGAGGCAAAGTGGAAACCTGTGTATTGGGCTTCTTCGCTTTACTGGGGTGGGTGGCCGCGCTGTGTGGGTAGTTTTGGCTTGACTGTTGCGCGCAACCGGAGATTAAGGCAATAAAAACAATAAGATACGCTCGAAAAAAAATCTGCATGGTATTATGTTCTTTTTGCCAGTACCAGCTTAAGGATTCTAACTACCTGCGCCATCAAGATCAATTTATCTCTGACACTTCGGGAGGTGTTGTGAACAAACGCCCAGTTTGGAATACTTGGGCTCTGCAATGGGTATTGAGCCGGGGTGTAGCAAAAAACCGGACTAAAATTGATCTTTCCAGTGGCGAATAATAGCGAATACATCGTCAACGGTTCCCCCGGAGGGAAGCCCCCTGGCACTGGCTGCCTTCCTCACGGAACCTTGGGTTACGCGCAGAAAGGGGTTGGTTGCCAGTTCTTCTGCCAAACTTGAAGGGACCGTGGCCTGTGCCTGATTGCGCAGTTCAATGACCCGTTGTAAGCGTTCCTGCACTGCCCGATTTTCCGGCTCCACGGCTTGGGCAAATAAAAGGTTGGCCTTGGTGTATTCATGGGCGCAATAGATTTTCGTTTCCGGCGGCAAGGCGGCAAGCCGCGACAATGATCGCCACATTTGTTCGGGTGAGCCTTCAAATAATCGGCCGCAGCCACCTGCAAACAGGGTGTCCCCACAAAATACCAAAGGGGTTTCTGCCTCAAAAAAAGCAATATGATCCAGGGTGTGACCCGGTACACCAAGCACCTTAAAGTGGGTGCCGTCGAGAGTCAGCTGGTCGCCATCGACCAGGCTATGCGTTGTCTGGTGTATGTCCGGTGGCCCATAGACGGGAACTGCCGTATGGTGAAGCAGTGAGTCGACCCCACCCACGTGGTCGGGATGATGGTGTGTGATCAGAATACCCGATAGATCCAGGTCAAGATCCGTCAGTGCCTGCAGAACCGGTTCTGCCGCCCCCGGATCGACGACAAAGGCCAATCGACTGCCGGGTTGATGAAATAGCCATAGATAGTTGTCTGAAAATGCAGGCAACCTGTGCACAATAAGAGGCATGATAGGTCCAGTGGTTTTAAAAAAAGATATTTCCCATAATAACCAACTTCGTCCCGTGGGTGAAAACCGGAAATTTAAATGAAACCGCAAACCTGGTTGCTATCAGCAAGGGAATATCTCGAACAGAGACATCTTGTCCGCCCTCTGGCCGACTCGCAGAGTTCGCTGGACAGCTGGTTTCAGTCACGCTATGGCCAGGTGTTGTTGCATCGTGAAAGATCCATGCTTGAGCATATGATGCCGGGACCGGGTGCCCACCGTCTCATGTATCTGGGTGCCAGTTCAAACCGTTTGTTGGTCGATGATTTTAATCATTTGCAGAGTTTTTCTATTGGTGCCTCTGCAACGCTACCAGGCAGCGCATCGGCAATCGCAGATTTCGATGCACTGCCGTTGCCCTCGGAGACCATTGATACAGTGTTATTACACCATGCACTGGAATTTTCTGTTTATCCCCACGAAGTGCTCAATGAAGTGGCAAGGGTTTTGACGCCCTGTGGTCATGTGGTGATTGTGGTGATAAATCCGTTAAGTCTGTTTGGTTTAAGCAAATGGGTCGCACGATATTTCTCTTCCCGTGCGATATGGTCCTATCACAGCCTCCGTTACGGCCGTCTGCTCGATTGGTTGCGGTTGCTGAACCTGCAACCCGTACAGGCCGTTTCAGGTTGCTTTGGCTGGCCACTGCAACATCCGACTACGTTGGACCGAAGAAGCTTCCTGGAATCTATCGGCCAAAAGAGCAAGTTGCCCTGGGGTTCCTTTTATATTGTGGTGGCCAGAAAATACACCACCCGACTTACTCCGGTTAAACCCGGATTGTGGCGTTCAATCAGCATCCCGGTGTTGCCGGCCACAAAGAAAAATGGCGTTATAAAAAAAGCATTTGATGGAGACCAGTAATTGAAGGATGTAGAAATTTTTACTGATGGTGCCTGCCGGGGAAATCCCGGCCCCGGTGGCTGGGGCGCACTACTGCGATACGGGAATCTTGAGAAAAAACTATACGGCGGTGCTGTTGATACAACCAATAACCGTATGGAACTAACGGCTGCTATTGAGGCGCTCTCTGCATTAAAGAAACCCTGCCGGGTCGCTTTGACCACTGACTCCGAATATGTGCGGCAGGGGATTACCACCTGGTTGTCCAATTGGAAGCAGAAAGGCTGGAAGACCTCGGCAAAAAAGCCTGTGAAAAATATTGATCTCTGGCAGCAGTTGGATCAGCAGGTGGCCAGACATGAGGTTCAATGGCACTGGGTAAAGGGTCACAGCGGTCACCGCGAAAACGAGATTGCCGATCAGTTGGCAAATCTTGGTATCGATGAGCTTTTATCAAACCACAGACAGTAAATAACACAGCATAACAAGGTGTTGCCATGCGACAGATCGTCCTCGATACAGAAACCACGGGACTGGAAACGAGCCAGGATCACAGGATTATAGAAATCGGTTGTGTTGAGCTCGTTAATCGCCGTCTCACCGGTCGACATTATCACCAATATATTAACCCCCTGCGTGAAGTGGACGATGGGGCGATGGAGGTGCACGGGATCAGTAATGAGTTTCTTGCCGATAAACCACTATTTGCCGACGTTGCCGAGCAATTCCTCGCGTTTATTGAAGGCGCTGAGCTGGTCATTCACAACGCCCCCTTTGATGTGGGATTCATTGACCATGAGTTCGGAAAACTGGACGGTTTTGGCAAGGTGATGGATTACTGCACAATCGTGGATACCCTAGTGATGGCCAGACAGCGTCACCCAGGCCAGAAAAATAACCTCGACGCCCTGTGCAAGCGGTATGCCGTGGATAATGCCCAGCGTGATTTACACGGTGCGTTGCTGGATGCTGAAATTCTCGCAGATGTTTACTTGATGATGACGGGTGGCCAAGTGGATCTTGTTCTGGGCGGACAGAGTCATACCACCGGTGATCTCGGAACTCAGGAGATACGCCGTTTACCATCTGGCCGTCCGATGCTGCCGGTCATCAAGGCCACGGCAGAAGAGGTTGCCCTGCATTGTGGTCAGCTTACCCGTATTCAACAAATCAGCGATGGTCAGTGTGTCTGGCTTGCCACGGTCGATGCCGTTGATGAAGCCTCTTGCTAGGGAATAGACACGGCTCTTTCCCGGTGATAAACACCCCATAAATTGGCTGAGATGTGTGATAGCCATTAAATCGCTGGTCTGTCGATTCAGCCTCAAACCACGGTAACTAATAATGTTATTATCAAAATATCTAAGTATGTTACACAGTATAGCTGGCTTTTGTTTTTGTAATGGTCGGTGATCTGAAATAGGCATTTGATGGTATGTATCAAATAAATACACAGGCATTAAAGCTGGTCAGGGAAGAGATCGATAAGGAAGTCGGTATCCTGGTTGATCTACTTGAGCAGCCGGTGGAGTCCATTGACTGGTCTGAATGCAGCCGGGGCTTATCTCAGCTTCATGGGGTGTTTTCGCTACTGGAAATGGCCGGCGGAAAAATGCTTCTGGACGAAATGCAGGAGACCGTCAGAAAAGCGGAGGATGGCTCTCTTGGCTCACCGGTGGTGAATACTGTCAAACACTCACTGGAACTGATGCCCGGTTATGTCTGCCAGCTGCAAATGCACGGTAAGGACAGTCCCCTGTTGTTGTTGCCAGAGATCAATCAGTTACGGGCAGCCCGTAAGCAGCCTCAGCTCAATGAATACCAGCTTCTGAATGGTTTAATGCCGGATGTACCAACGATTTCCTCGGTGGCACAGAAGGATCATCACTCAATCGAGGCGATCCGGGTCGCCCGACAGCTTTACCAACAGGGTTTGGCCCATGTTCTCAAGGGGAGTACTCGTCCCACCGCGATAAAAGTGATGGCCCATGGTATACAGCGTTTGCGCAATTCACTTAGCGAAGAAAAAGAGGCCATCTACTGGGCATTGGTATTCGATGTGTTAGGTGCACTTTATCGCGGTGCGCTTGGTTTTGAGCAGAGTCGTTTGCGAAGTCTTATGGCTATTGAGCGGCAGCTGCGCATGCTGTCTGACAACGCACCCGCTGAACAAAGTTACCCCATATCGCTGCAACAGAATATGTTGGCCAACTTTCTGTTGTCCGGCATGAATACCGAGGGTGCTGCCAAACTGGCGGCCCGCCTTGGCATCTCACCACTGGATTTTACCGCTACCGATATCCGCAATGTGCGGGCTATGTTTGTGGAAGAGGGCAATCAGTCTTTTGTCGAGCTCCTTGCCGTGATCGCTACCCAGATTGAGCAATTGCGGAGCTTGCTGGATGATCAGGTGAAACAGGAAAGTATCGGGAGCGGACCCCTCAAGGAAGCCGCTGTACTTTTTTCTGCACTATCTGAAGAGTTGAAAAACTGTGGGCTGGGTTTGGCTAAAGAGCGTTGTTCTCAGCATGCTCTTGCCATTGCGAACCTGACGGACAGTACATTGCCCTCTGGGATTATGGAGGAGATGGCAGATACGCTGCTATATCTGGACTCAATTATTCTGGAGCTCCAGTCGCGGCCGCACTATGAAAGTGAGCGCATTAAAATTAATGCGTTGAGCATTAAAGAAGTTGTTGAAGAAAATATAATCAGTCATGCGCAGCGGCGAGTGTTGCAGGAAGCGTCGAGTCATCTGGCCAGTATTATGCAACTGACCTCGGATTATTGTGATGGTATTGCCGGCGATGAGCTGGCCAAACCGCTGGCCGATAACTTCAAAATGATATTGGGTGCGGTTGGCATACTCGGCTTGACGCGTGCTGAGAACGTAACAGTCCGCTGTCTCGATATTATCAATCACAGCTTGGGCCCGGCCAGTCAGCTGCCACTGTCATCCATCATCGAGGTATTTGCCGATGCCGTGGTGAGCCTGGAGTACTACCTGGATAATCGCCGCTGGAATCCCGATTTCGAGGATACCGTTCTCGGTGTGGCTGAAGAGTGTCTTGAGAAACTGGAAAGCTAGTTTTATACCCTCCAGAGAAGCAGCAGCCAATGTCCGATTGTCACTTTGAGCCCTGTATACGTATTCCCGAGCATAATAGCCGTCAACCGCTATTTCTGCTGGTGCGTGGTCAGCAATTGCTCTGCCGAACGAACTCGGATCCCGGCATCCTGTTTGATGGCGATGAAGTCGACACCTCAGGTTTCCCGGTGCATTTGCTCGGACTGTTTCACTGTTGCCCCTGTTATGTGGTGGATATGACGCATGCCCAGGTACTGCCGGCGAGAACTGAATGGCGTGATCTCCGTGCGTTGTTACAGAATCTCTCCGCTGACCTTTTCAATCTGGCCGGTCGTGCCTGTCAGGTTGCTCAATGGGATCTCCAGCATCGTTACTGTGGTTTCTGTGGCAGTCAGACAGTGGTTTCTGCGGGTGACCGGTCGCGGCGTTGCAATGATTGCCATGCGTTTTTTTACCCCAAAATATCGCCTTGCGTGATTGTCCTGATAACCTGGGGCGACCATTGTTTACTGGCCAGCAGTGCTCGTAACCAGGGAAAGCTTTACAGTGCGTTGGCGGGTTTCATTGAGCCGGGGGAGTCGGCAGAACAGACAATCCACCGTGAGGTGATGGAGGAAGTGGGTATTCGGGTAGATAACCTGCGCTATTTCGGAAGTCAGCCCTGGCCGTTTCCAGGGCAGCTGATGATTGGCTTCCATGCAGATTATCACTCCGGGGTTATCCAGGTGGACGGTATCGAAATCACCCAGGCGGACTGGTGGCGATTTGATCGTTTGCCGCCCTGTCCGAGCTCGCGAACCCTCTCGGGTCAACTGATCCAGCATTTTGTTGATAGCTGTCTGGGCATAGGCCCACTACCATGACTGCTTCCACGCTAGTGCCGATCATTGTAGGCATCATTTTTTTGCTGCTGGCACTCAGGTTGCTGTTCAGCGGGGGCATGCTCAAGGCAATCGTACGAGCCTTGCTGGGGTTATCGTTTCTGGCAGTCAGCGCCACGTTTTTTCTCGGTGGCTACGATCTGCTGACCTATAAACGATTGCTGGCGGAGCAACCCGTGGCCACCTTGCGGTTTGTCAAACTGGCGCCACAGAGCTACCGTGTGTTAATTGTTCAGGTTGATGGAGAAGAACACCACCTGCAATTGCTGGGGGATCAGTGGCAACTGGATGCCCGGACCTTGCGCTGGCATCCTTCCCTGGCCAGTATCGGCTTTAAATCCCAGTACCGGTTGGACAGAATCAGTGGCCGTTATGAGGATATAATTGAACAACAACATGGCGAGCAGACGGTACACCCGCTGCAAGTCAGCCCCTATGGTTTTGATGCCTGGCAATTACTCGGACAGGTACCCTGGTTGCAGGAGTGGGTTAGCGCTAAGCAGGGCACTGCAACTTACCAGCCGATGGCAGATGGTGCAGTTTACGAGGTGACGCTGGCCTATGGCGGGTTGTTTGCCCGTCCGATCAATAGCGAAGCCAAGCGAGCTGTATCCGGTTGGCGGTGACCTTCACGAACAAATGCACGTTATTTCTTGAGAGTAGACGGATAAGGGAGTCACACATTGGATTTTTTACTGGAATACGGACTTTTTCTGGCCAAAGTCATTACGGTTGCTTTGTCTTTGGTGGTAGTACTGGGATTGCTCATCAATCTTGGTGGCCGCATCCGCAAGCAGGAGGGTGTTCTGGAAGTTGAGAAAATCAACGATACCATCGAGCAGTTGGGGAATGCTGTACAGACAGCCATGCTCGGGAGCACCGAAAGAAAAAAACTGGCAAAGCAGAAAAAGAAAGAAGCAAAAGATCGGCTCAAGCAGGTATCAGAAAAGACACGGGTGTTTCTGCTTGCCTTCAAGGGTGATCTTCGTGCCTCCGCGGTGGCAAGCCTGAGAGAGGAGATCACCGCCGTTTTAAGTCAAGCCAAACCGGAAGACGAAGTGGTTGTGCTGTTGGAAAGTGCTGGAGGTATGGTGCATAGCTATGGTCTGGCCGCCAGCCAGCTTGATCGCATCAAGAAAAGGGGTATTCCGCTCACGGTTTGTGTTGACAAAATAGCTGCCAGTGGCGGTTACATGATGGCTTGCGTGGCAGACAAGATTCTCGCGGCTCCTTTTTCCATGATTGGCTCTATCGGTGTGGTTGCCCAGCTACCCAACTTTAACCGATTGCTTAAAAAACACGATGTCGATGTGGAATTACACACCGCCGGTGAATTCAAGCGGACACTGACGATGTTTGGCGAGAACACCGATGAGGGACGGGAAAAATTTATTGAGGATATTCAGGAAATCCATGATCTGTTCAAAAATTTTGTTGGTAGCCACAGAAAAGATCTGGATATCGACAAAATTGCTACGGGGCAGGTCTGGCTGGGCACCCGAGCGCTTGAGGAATCGTTGGTGGACGAGCTCATGACCAGTGATGAGTACCTGGTTGATCGTTCAAATCAGGCGGATATTTATCAGGTCAGTTACCTGCATCACAAGTCTTTGCCTGAAAAATTGGGGCTTGCCGCGGAAAATAGGGTGGACAATCTGTTACTCAGGTGGTGGAACCGGTTGTGTAACAGTCGTTACTCCGTTTGATCAATGCAACTCTTTTAAGCCTGGTCAATTGCGTCGGAGTTTTTCGCTCACCGCGATCGGGTTGGGGAAGTTGAATGTGACAATGTAACTGGAGACCAGGAAGGTCAATATGGCTGCAGCCTGAATCAGGTGTGACGCCATGACGCCTATCAGTGAAGCATTAAAGGCGACGTAGGCGATCAACAGGGAAAACTCGCTGATTTGCCCAAGCCGAAAACCGAGATCCCAGGCCAGTACCTTCTTCTCGCTCTGGCGTTCGAGTAGGACTCGGAATATCAAGGGTTTTAGAATCAGCATGGTTACCCCAAGTGTCGCCGCTGCGAGAGCGATTTCCGGTAATAAGCCGAGATTAAAGCCGGCACCCAGGGAAAAGAAAAACATGATTAGAAAGAAGTCCCGCAGAGGTTTCAGTGTTAGCGCAATGTGCTGAGAGATTGGGCTTGAAGCGATCGTGATACCTGCCAGAAAGGCACCGATTTCCCGCGACAGGCCAAGTACCTCTGCCAGTTCAGATAATCCCATGCACCAGCCGATGGCCAGCAGGAAAATATACTCACCCATCTGATCGAACTTGGCGATTAGCTTGAGCAATACCCAACGTACGAACCCCCAGGCAAGCAGTATCAACAGGGGGAGAGCGAGCAGGGTAATACCGATTTGTGTGATATTAATCTGCCCGCCATCGCCACTCAGCAGCACCAATAATACAAAAATGGCGAGAAAATCCTGCATTAGAAGCAGACCGATCATCATCTCGCCGATATGGCGATGATGAAGGATTGTCGTGGGTAACAACTTGATACCAATGATGGTACTGGAAAACATCATCGCAGCACCGATGATCAGAGATTCGGTCGTTGTGAAGTCAAACAGTCGGGCAATCAGGTAGCCGGCACAGGCGAAGATTAACGAACTGATCAGCGTTACCACTGTAACTTTCCTGAAGGCTCGGAGCAGAGATTTGGGTTGCAAGTCGAGGCCCAGTAGAAACAGCAGGAAAATAATGCCGATTTCTGAGATCTCGGACAGCAGATGCACGTCCTGTACCCAGCCAAGACCGTAGGGGCCAATCAATGCCCCCAGTGTGATATAGGCGACCAGTAGTGGCTGCCGGCCAAAGATCGCCATGGAGGCGATAATGGCAGAGCCAGTGAAGATCAGAAAGAACGATTGAAAAACCGTTTCGGACATAGAACCACTCCAGAATCCGTATTGTGCGTGATGGATTCTGGAGCGACAAGCCTGTCTGACGGTTACGTAATGTCAGGGAGGCTGTTTAACACGTCAGGATTAATGTCTACTGCCGTGTTGAGGCCAGACATAAAGCTTACTCGTTGCGACGGAATAGTGGGTTGGGGTCGTCCGCATCACCCTGATAGGTAACGCTGAAATCATTCAGGGATTTCAGTGCTTCTTCCAGGTCAGTGCCTTCTCTGAGCTGAAAAGCATCGAAGCCACAGCGCTTCAGATAGAATAACTGATCGCGGATGACATGGCCTATAGCGCGCAGCTGCCCATTGTAGCCATAGCGCTCGCGTAGCAGCCGGCCGGCAGTAAAACCACGTCCATCAGTAAATGAGGGAAAATTAATGGCAATGACCGGAAACATATTCGCTTTCTCGCCGATGTCTTCCACTTCTTCATCACTGTCTATCCAGATACCGAGTACGGGTAAACGGAGATTCTCTGAGTGTTCCAGCCAGTACTTCATGGGCAGTAAAAGGAGTTTGTTGACCGGGGGTTCGCCCAGAAATACTTTGGGGAGAACCTCCCATTTGTCATCGACAATTTTGTCCTTAATGATGATTTTTGGCATAGACGCTCTCCTTGAAGGGATCGAGACCAATGCGGCGACAGGTGTCTATAAACAGTTCATCCCCGCGGCGGTTTTGTAAATACACATTGAGAATTTTCTCAATGACGTCGGGCATTTCTTCACGGCCGAAAGAAGGCCCCAGCACGTTGGCTAGTTCGGCATCTGTGCCAGCCCTGCCTCCCAGTTGAATCTGGTAGAACTCCTCGCCTTTTTTATCGACGCCGAGTACCCCGATATTGCCAACATGGTGGTGGCCACAGGCGTTCATGCAGCCTGATATGTTCAGTGTCAGGTCGCCGAGATCATAGAGGTAGTCCAGATCATCGAAGCGGCGCTGGATAGCTTCAGCCACAGGGATGGATTTAGCATTGGCCAGTGAGCAAAAATCCCCTCCAGGGCAGCAGATCAGGTCGGTCAGGGTGCCGATATTGGGTGTGGCAAAACCGGCCACTTTGGCTTTTTGCCAGAGGGCAAACAAATCCGATTTTTTGACGTCTGCCAAGACAAGGTTCTGATTATGGGTGGCACGAATTTCACTGAAGGAATACTGATCTGCCAGATCGGCGATTGCTTCCAGCTGACTGTCCGTTACATCGCCGGGGGCAACACCAGTGGGTTTTAGTGACAGGGTGACAATTCGATAACCCGGTATCCGATGAGGGTGGGTGTTGCGCTCCAGCCAGCGACTGAAGGCTTTGTGTTCCTGCGCCTGGCTACTGAGTGAGGCTTCTGCAGTGGCATCGTCCAGTGACTCATAAGCGGGTTCGGTAAAGTAGGCTTTTACCCGTTTTACTTCTTCCTCGGTGAGTGTTTCTGGGCTGTCTTTGATGTGGGCCCACTCCGCCTCGACTTTTTCAGCAAAGACTTCGGGCGTCCAGGCGCGAACCAGAATCTTGATTCTGGCTTTGTACTTGTTGGCGCGGTTACCGTAGCGATTGTAGACACGCACAATGGCTTCCAGATAGGTCAGCAGATGCTGCCAGGGCAGAAATTCACGGATAACACTGCCTATTACCGGTGTGCGTCCAAGACCGCCACCGACCAGTACCTGAAAACCGATCTCCCCGACATCATTTCTGACTATCTGCAGGCCGATATCGTGAACCAGAATGGCCGCACGGTCCCCTTCGGTGCCGCTGACGGCAATTTTGAATTTACGCGGCAGAAAGGCGAACTCGGGGTGGAAGGTTGACCACTGACGAAGAATTTCACACCAGGGACGTGGGTCTTCAATTTCGTCAGCAGCAACACCTGCAAACTGGTCCGACGTGATATTGCGAATACAGTTACCGCTGGTTTGGACAGCATGCATCTGTACTTCTGCCAGTTGCGCCAGGATTTCCGGCACTTCTTCCAGTTGTGGCCAGTTCAGCTGGATATTCTGCCGGGTAGTGATATGGCAATAGCCTTTATCATAGGTTCTGACAATATCTGCGAGCTTGCGCAGTCGTGTTGAATTGAGCAGACCGTAGGGCACTGCAATTCTAAGCATGGGTGCCAGGCGCTGAATGTAGAGGCCATTCTGCAGGCGTAGGGGCAGAAATTCTTCATCGGTCAGTTCGCCGGCCAGATAACGGCTGGTCTGACCGCGAAACTGGGCGACTCGCTCTTCAATGATTTTTTGATCGTTTTCAGTATATTGGTACATAAATTGTCAGGTTTTCAGCAGCTGGACAAAGAAAGGCGCGAATTCTACAGGTATTCCCGTGGACTGTCAGTGGGATGTGGATGATAGCGCCCACGTCAGCATTTTTGAAAAACTTTTTCTCTCTAAGTACCGGCCGTTGGGGAATAACGGGGCTGTGGTGACTGTCATGGCTGGGACAATGGCCATCGATGTTGCTACAATGCCGGGCGCCGTTTTTATGAAGCCATAGAGGGTTAAAAAATGTCTGATCAAGCGGAAGTTGCCCAACCTGAAGAGTCCAGGAATGATGACAGTAGCGTCGATGCTATTGCCACCGTCGCAGCTGTGACGATTGTTGTGTTGGCCGTTGTTTTCTGGCTGACCACTTTGTAGGTTCGAAGCACAAAGAAGATTAAAAAGGCGGCCTATGGGCCGCCTTTTTAATCCTTGCACTGTCCATGTGTGAGCTCTGAAAGAATTTTCTTACATGCCAGCACTTTTGAGTACCAGTTTTACGACCACTACCACACAGAAAATAAATAGGGCGGTAAAGATCAGACCCGAAGCGATGTAAGCGTAAATATTGCCGTGTTTAAAGTCCCGCTCCCGGTTTTTGTTGCTCTGTACGCCAAAAAAGGCCGCGAGGGTGCTGAATACAATCTGCCAGAAGCCAGGTTTTTGGTCGTTGTCATCGTTCATGCTCAATCGTCCAGCACCGGACTCAACCAGCGCTCCATTTGGGCGATGGGAACACCCTTTCTCTCGGCCAGGCTCTCAAGTTGGTCCCGCTGCATTTTCCCTGTATTGAAGTATTTCGCCTGCGGGTGTGAGAAATAAAAGCCACTCACTGAGGCCGCGGGCAACATGGCAAAGCTTTCAGTCAGTGAAATCCCGGTTGTGGCGGTGGCATCAAGCAACCTGAAAAGCGTCTCTTTTTCACTGTGGTCAGGGCAGGCGGGATAACCCGGCGCGGGCCGGATACCGCGATAGGCCTCTTTTATCAGTGCCTCCGTGTCCAGTGTTTCATCAGCGGCATAGCCCCAAAATTCGGTTCGGACGCGCTGGTGAAGCCGCTCTGCGAAGGCTTCTGCGAACCGGTCTGCCAGTGCTTTTACCATGATGCTGTTGTAGTCATCGCCGTTAGCTTCGTATTCCCGGGCCAATTCATCGGCACCGATGCCAGCAGTGACCGCAAAGGCGCCGATATAATCCTGAATAGCAGTTTCCTTTGGCGCCACATAATCTGCAAGTGACATCATCTGTGGCGGGGCGCCCGGCTTTCTGGTTTGTTGACGAATCTGGTGCAGTGTGCCGATGACATCCTTGCGCGACTCATCGGCATAGACTTCAATGTCGTCCGCATTGACGGTATTGGCCGGCCAAAGTCCGAAGACACCTCTGGCTTTGATCAGTTTGCCGTCTATCAATTTTCGCAACATGCCTTTTGCATCAGAAAACAGATTCCGTGCCGCTTCACCGACTTTATCGTCGTCAAGAATCTTCGGGTATTTGCCCGACAGGCCCCAGGTAATGAAGAAGGGTGTCCAGTCAATCATTTCCACCAGTTCTTCCAGTGGGTAGTCCTCCATGACCTGTACCCCCAGTTTGGCGGGGACCGATGGTTGATATTTGCTCCAATCGGTTTTCAGGCCGGCTTTTCGGGCTTCGTTATAGGTGAGAATGGTTCCGCGGGGTTTGCGGTTGGCCGTACGGTGCCGAACCTGTTCGTATTCCAGCTGGAGGTCTGCCACAAAGGCATCGCGGAGATCCTTGCTGAGAAGTTTGCTGGCAACGCCAACGGCTCGGGATGCATCGGGTACGTAAACCGTCTGATTGCGTTGATATTTCGGATCAATTTTAACTGCAGTGTGGGCCTTGGATGTAGTGGCACCGCCTATCAGTAGCGGAAAGCTCAGCTGGCGTCGCTCGAGTTCGCTGGCGATATGGACCATTTCATCGAGTGAGGGTGTAATCAACCCTGAGAGACCAATAATGTCTACAGATTCTCTGAGTGCTGTATCGATGATTTTGTCAGCGGGCACCATGACGCCCAGATCAATCACCTCATAATTATTGCAGCGCAGGACAACACCGACAATGTTCTTACCGATATCGTGGACATCGCCCTTGACCGTAGCCATCAGAATCTTGCCGTTGGCCTGGGCATCTTCCTCTTTCTCAGCCTCTATGAATGGCTGAAGGTAGGCGACTGCCTGCTTCATGACACGGGCAGATTTTACTACCTGTGGGAGGAACATTTTGCCCTCGCTGAACAGGTCGCCAACCACGTTCATCCCATCCATCAGTGGGCCTTCAATTACATGCAGAGGGCGTTCAGCTTCCTGTCTCGCTGCTTCGGTATCCTCTTCGATATAGCTGGTTATCCCTTTTACCAGTGAATGCTCCAGGCGTTTTTTTACTGGCCAGCAACGCCATTCCAGATCTTCTTTGCGTTCTGTGCCACTGCCATCGCCGCGATATTTTTCGGCGATGTTGAGCAGATTTTCCGTGGCCTCGGCATGACGGTTGAGGATCACATCCTCAACCCGGTCTCGCAGCTCATCGGGTAAGTCGCTGTACACGGCCAGCTGCCCTGCATTGACGATGCCCATCCGCAGCCCGGCCTTAATGGCGTGGTAGAGAAAAACAGAGTGAATTGCCTCCCTCACAGGATTATTGCCCCGGAAGGAGAAAGACACATTGCTGATCCCCCCGGAGATCAGTGTGTGGGGCAGGTTCCGGGTGATCCAGCTTGAGGCTTCGATGAAGTCCATGGCGTAGTTGTTGTGTTCATCAATCCCGGTGGCCACGGCAAACACATTGGGATCAAAGATAATGTCCTGGGGCGGGAACCCTACCTGATTGACCAGGATGTCATAACAGCGCTGGCAAATCTTCTTGCGTCTTTCCAGGTTGTCTGCCTGACCGTCTTCGTCAAACGCCATGACGACCACTGCCGCACCATAGCGCAGGCAGAGTTTGGCCTGTTCGATAAAGGACGCTTCACCTTCCTTGAGGCTGATCGAGTTGACCACGCATTTGCCCTGGGCCCACTTTAAACCGGCTTCGATCACATGCCATTTCGATGAGTCGATCATCAGCGGTATACGTGAAATATCCGGTTCCGATGCCACCAGTTTAAGAAACGTGGTCATGGCCTCTACGGCATCGAGCATGCCCTCATCCATATTGACATCGATGATCTGTGCGCCATCTTCCACCTGCTGTCGTGCCACCTGCAGTGCCGTGTCGTAGTCACCGTTCATGACCAGCGATTTGAAACGGGCAGAGCCGGTGACATTGCAGCGCTCTCCCACATTGACGAACAGCGAGTCGTCAGTAATGTTGAATGCTTCGAGACCGGAAAGCCGACAGGCAGGGGCAATCTCCGGTACCTGTCGAATGGCCTTGGTGGCCACAGCTTCGGCAATTGCCCGGATATGGTCGGGCGTGGTGCCACAGCATCCGCCGAGAATATTGATCAGGCCGCTCTGGGCAAACTCTTCGACAATCTCGGCCATCTCGGCTGCGCTTTCATCGTATTCACCAAACTCATTTGGCAGTCCCGCGTTGGGGTGGGCACTGACCAGGGTGTTGGCAACCCGTGATAACTCTTCAATGTGTGGTCGGAGTTCCTTGGCGCCCAGAGCACAGTTGAGACCGATCGAAAACGGCCTGGCGTGAGCCAGTGAGTTCCAGAAGGCTTCGGGAGTTTGACCCGACAGCGTGCGGCCACTGGCATCTGTAATCGTGCCGGAAATCATCAGGGGCAGTTCGGTGTCGAGCTTTTCAAAAACAGCCTGTACCGCAAAAACTGCCGCTTTGGCATTCAGTGTATCGAACACAGTCTCGATCAGGATAATGTCAGAGCCACCGGCAATCAGTCCTTCAGTGGCTTCCATATAGGCGGTCACCAGTTCATCAAAGCTGGTGTTTCTCGCGCCGGGATCGTTGACGTCCGGCGATATGGAGCAGGTGCGGCTGGTGGGGCCTATGACGCCGGCTACCCAGCGGGGCTTTTCCGGTGTGGCGATGGCATCACAGGCTTCTCGGGCAATCCTGGCTCCCGCTTCGTTCAGCTCCCGGGCCAGAGATTCCATGCCGTAGTCCGTCATGGATACGGCGGTGGAGTTAAAGGTGTTGGTCTCGATAATATCCGCACCGGCTTCGAGGTAGGCCTCGTGAAGCGCACGAATCACCTCGGGTTGCGTCAGTGTGAGCAAATCATTGTTGCCGGCTACATCCTGTGACCAGTCGGCGAAGCGTTCACCCCGGTAATCGGACTCGGTAAAACGATGGGACTGGATCATGGTGCCCATGCCGCCATCCAGAATCAGAATGCGTTGTGTTGCTGCCCGGTGAAGAGCGTCGATGCGAGTTTGCCGATTATTCAAGGTGTGTTTCTCTGTAACTGGGGGTAAACAAGGGGCTGCATTCTAGCAGATTTATCAGCTGGTTCTCAGCTTGCCGGGCACCTGGTTCTGCCGGTGGACTGTGTCCGGGTAAAAAGTTCGGTGTTTGATTGTCGCGTTCAAGCAAGGCTGTTAGAATACATGACTAAATTAGTCAGGTATATCTATCAGGTTGTTCTTATGCTGAGTATCACTATCACCGAATCCGCCGAACAGTATCTTGCGGGACTGTTGGCCAAGCAGGATTGCGAAGGCATCGGTATCCGTATGTTCGTCACCGATCCGGGCACACCGAAGGCAGAAACCTGTATTGCCTACTGTCGTCCAGGTGAAGAGCAGGAGAAGGATGAGGTGATGGAACTGGACAGTTTCAGGGCGTATTTTGATCACCGCAGTCTGCCTTTTCTTGAAGATGCCAAGGTGGATTATGCCGACGAGAAGTTTGGTGGGCAGTTGACCATCAGGGCACCCAATTCACGCATGCCCAGGGTCAGTGACGACAGCCCGCTTGAAGACAGAATTAACTACCTGCTTTACAACGAAATCAATCCTGGACTGGCAGCCCACGGCGGGGTCATCAGTCTTGAAGAAATTGTAGACAATGTGGCTGTACTGCGTTTCGGTGGCGGATGCCAGGGTTGCGGCATGGCCGATGTGACCCTCAAGGAAGGTGTGGAGAAGACCATGCTGGAAAAAATTCCTGAGCTCAAAGGTATCAGGGATGTCACTGATCACTCTGATCGGAGCCAGGCTTATATCTAGAACCGCACCACAAGTGCTTTTTATATATACTGATGCTGTGAACTTGAAATAATAATCCAGCAGCTGGTTCTCAATAGGCCGGTAAGGAGCATCAAATGCCCAGGCTGCCAGAGTTTGATCGGGAAGAGGTCCTCGATAACGCACTGTCTTTGTTTTGGTCGGATGGATATGAAGCCAGTTCCATCAGCAAACTTCTCAGGGCGATGAACCTCAATAGAGGTAGTCTCTACAGCGCTTTCGGTAGTAAAGCCTTGTTGTTCAGTACAGTGCTTGACCATTATATGGCCTATCTTCAGTGCCATTTATTTAACTGCACACTGGTCAGTGTCGAAGATCCCTGTGAGGCAATCACCTCTTTTTTTGACAAAGCATTCTTTGAACCCGACCAGAGTCAGTTAGCCAATGGCTGTTTGTTTTTCAACGCGATCTCCGAACTCAGTAATAATGAGCCTGAGCTGGCCGGTAAAGCCCGGGAATCGGTCCACTGGATTCGTCAATTATTCTATACCCGGTTGTTGGAGGCGAAACAGTTGGGGAAGGTCGATTCCGGGCAGGATATTGAAGGGTTGGCCGACTACCTGATTGCGCTTGTGGCAGGTTTGCGCACTCTGTGTAAATCCGGTGCCAATACAGCGGTATTGAGGCGGGTCATTGATGCCGGGCTGAGTACGGTTTTTACTCGATAGATTATGATAAAAAACATTAAAAAACGGGCTGTTAGGCCCGTTTTTTAATGTTGTATAGAGAGATGGGGGTATTGCTTAGCGGTGTGGTAAAACCGCCTTGAGCTTGTTGTGCATACTGCGCAATGCCTCTTCCGTCGTGTCCCAGTCTATACAGGCATCGGTGATTGATACTCCGTATTCGAGATCACTCAGGTCGGCAGGTATTTTCTGGTTGCCCGATTTCAGGTTGCTCTCAATCATCAGACCGATAATCGATTGATTCCCCTCCAGGATCTGATTGGTCACGTTCTCCATGACCAGCGTCTGCAGGTCATGATTTTTGTTGGAGTTGGCGTGACTGCAATCCACCATGATATTTGGGGTAATACCCGCCTTGTTCAGTTCCTGTTCTGCCAGATTGACACTGACGGAATCATAATTGGGTTTGCCGTCACCTCCCCGCAATACCACATGGGCATAGGGATTACCTGCGGTGGTAACAATGGCCACGCTGCCTTCGGCATTGATACCGAGAAAACGGTGGGGGCTGGCAACGGATTTCAGTGCGTTGATGGCGACACTCAGGCTGCCATCAGTGCCGTTTTTGAAACCAACGGCGCACGACAGCCCGGAAGCCATTTCCCGATGGGTCTGGGATTCGGTCGTTCTCGCACCGATGGCAGACCAGGAAATCAAATCCTGAATGTATTGCGGAGAAATGGGATCGAGCGCTTCGGTCGCAGTAGGCAAACCCAGCTCGGCAATATCCAGTAACAGCTTGCGCCCCACATGCAGCCCCTCGGATATCTTGAAGGAGTCATTCAGGTAGGGGTCGTTGATTAGCCCCTTCCAGCCGGTGGTGGTGCGGGGTTTTTCAAAATACACACGCATGACAATAAATAGCGAATCACTGACCTCATCGGCCAGTTTCTTCAGTCGTGCGGCATAATCCAGCGCAGCTTTGGTGTCATGAATAGAGCAGGGCCCGACGACCACAAGAATTCGGTGATCCTTGTGGTTCAGGATATTCTGAATGACTTGGCGGCCCTCGGTGATGGTTTTTCGGGCAGCATCGGACAGGGGCAATTCCTGTTTCAAATCTCTTGGCGTGATCAGCACATCCTGAGAGAGAATATTAATGTTATCAACGGCGTTGGTCATTGGTTTCTCGAATCGATAAGGGTTCAGTCAGCAAGCTATTCTACATGAAACTCCGGGTGCTTTGGCACTCTACAGGCCTTGCGGAGAGGAAGATGGTGTCTCCGGGGGCGGCAAGTCACTAAAAAATACTCAGGGAATGGTCTCGATTGCCTGCAGTAAAGGAAAATACAGCGCTTTCCTGATGGGTGTGGCAGTGGGTTCCTCGAACAGCCGGGCGTAGCGCTGAAGTTGTTCCTGATATTGGGCCACTTGTTGCTTCAGAAATTGTTGGTCTGATTGCCCTACTGCCGGGGCGGCGGTTTTGTAATCGATGATCCAGCGGATGCCCCCGTCGACAAAACTTCGATCGACGACAGCCGTTTTCGGCTCACCGTTTGGTGACATGTAGCCAATAGCCAGTTCGGTGGCGCTATCTTGGTGCCGATTGTCCAGAATCCACCTGGCCGTTGGATCACTAAGGCAGTTTTCTACAGCCTTAGCCAATACTGCCAAGGGCGCTGAAGTAGCGCATAGACCGAGCTGTCGTAGCTGAATCTTCCAGAAAGGCATGCGTTGCTGAATAGTCTCTGTGGACCATTGGTTAACACCTTCAATCACTATCTGCTGAAGAATACGGTGTAATACGGTACCGGTATGGCGAGCTTCCGGAGCCGTCTTGCCACCGCCCAGCTCATTTTGTGTCAAGGACTCCTTTACTGCAGTTGGTGGAGTCTGTATAGCTCCGGTTGTTGGTGGTGTGCCCCAGTCAGCCGGTAGACGGCGCAGAGAACTGAGCGCCGTATCATGGGCACGCACAGGTGTGTTTTCTCCGGGTGGGTAATCGTGCCACTGAATCCACGTGGCTCTGGATTCAAAGTCGGCGTTCAGCGCTGGCCAAAGGCTATCCAGCAGGCTGCCTGCTGCCGGATTGTCACCAGACATGGTGCAGAGCAGGTGTAGATGACCAATGGCGCGTGTGGTCGCAACATAAAGGATTCGTGCGGTTTCGAGTTTAATTTTCAGTTTTCGCTCGCGGTTCAGGAACTGATAAAGCGAGTCGTTCTGTTGGTCTGTCCGGAACAGTGGACTGATGAGCAGTTGATTCTCCCCGTTGCTACTGGTGCGCTCTTGCCACAATAGCAATTGTTTGTCTTCTCCCCGGGGTTTACGGTTCAGGCCGGGGAGAATGACCGTATCAAACTCCAGTCCCTTGGCTTTATGAATGGTCATCACATGGAGGGTGCTGTCCGATCCGACATCGGCTTTGGCGTAGAGCGATTTAACTGCTTTTTCAAAGGTGGGCCAATGCTCGAGAGTTCCTGCAGACTCGTGTTTTTCCAGCAAATCCAAATACTGGTCACAGTGTTGCTGGTCCGTGATTGAGTTCAGTGCAACGGTACCCCCAAGGGCACGCCAGGTTCCCTCAATCCAGCAGCGCAGGGGGAGTCGCTGGCGTTGTTGCCAGGCTTCAATCAGTGTTTCCCCAACCCGTTGGAGGATTTGTCGACCGTCTGGCGATAAACCTGATATTGCTGTTATGCGAGCCAGTTGGTTCAGCATTAGTGGAAAACGCTCCTGCGTTGTTTCGCAGTCGTCTCGAGCGGGTTCCGCTGTACTGATCGTCAGGAGGTCAGCCATGTCCAGTCCGCACCAGGGTGCCCTGAGCACAGCCAGCCAGGCAATCCGGTCAGCAGGTGACAGGAGTGCGCGAGTCAGGGACATCAGATCGACCACGGGCATGCGGTTACCGAGTGGGTCAATATCGGTTGCCTGCCAGTGATGCCCCGCCTCCCGGAGTGCTGCAAGAATGTCGGGCAGCTGGGTTCGGGTGCGGACCAGTATGGCGATCGAACCCTGAGGATTGCGTGTTTTAGCGGCATTAACCAGTGCCACTACCCGCGAGGCTTCAGCGCTGTTGTCAGGTGCATTGATGAAGGCATCCAGTGTGACCGGCTGCTCCGGTAGAGCACCATGAAAAGCAGTGGCGGCACTGTAACTGACGGCGCCACGACCGATCTCGTCGCGTGCAGGGAAAATATGGGGGAAGGCGTCGTTTACCCAGTGGATGAGGTTTTCCTGGGAGCGAAAGTTGACCTGCAAATCCAGTGCTTCAAGTTGCAGTTGGCCGATGGGCAGTGTTCGAGCCTCCAGAAACAAGCCCACATTAGCGTTGCGGAAACTGTACAGCGATTGCATGGCATCGCCGACGATGAACAGCGTGCGGCCATCATTTTGCTCCCAGCCTGCAACAAGACGGCGCAAAATATCAAACTGTACCGATGAGGTATCCTGAAACTCATCGGTGAGAATATGTTTGATCTGATAGTCCAGCCGCAGTGCCAGATCGGTTGGTTCATCTTCGGGACCCAATGCGCGGAGGGCGGCCAGGGTGATTTCGGTAAAATCACACACCCGATGCTGCTGGAAATGCAGGCTAAGCGCCGCCGCCAGGGTGGGGAGTAAATAGGTCAGTGCATTGAGTGCCAACCACTGATTTTCTTCATAGCGGGGCGCGGGCAGTGCTCGAATATCTTCCAGCAGGTCTTTCAGGCCGCTGATGGCCTGCAGTTGATCGACCAACTCGCCATAGCTCGCCTTTTGCTGTTTGGCCAGGATCTTGTCGCCGTTGACCTCGGTTGGAAAGCCCGTGTTCTTGTCCACGCGGCTCCGCCATTTTAAATCCTTGGTCAGCAAGAGCTCACAAATGCCCAGCCAGATGGGTAACTCTTCGGCGGAGTGGCCGGGTAATCCCATCATTCCCTTGCACAATTTGAGCGGCAGATCATTTTTCTCCGATGGCAGCTGACTACCGGCATAATCAGCGAGTAGGGCCAGTTCGCTAGCGAAGGGTGTCAGGAGCTCGGCTGTTGCGGCCAATGTTTCTTCAATCACATTGTTCAGGAATGATTCCAGGTAATCCCGGGCATCCCTGCTACTGAACATATGGGACAGCCACTGCTCGCGCTTTTTCAGTAATGCGATCAGCAGCTGCTCCAGCTTGTCGAGGTCGTTATCCAGATGCTGGAGGAGGGTTTCCACTGCCTGTCCCAAAGCTGTTTGCTGTTCCAGCTCGCGGAGCAGCCATTCGGCAATGACCAGGCGAAAGTGGGGTTCCGCATCTTCCAGAGGCTCGGCATAGTCGCCGATACCACTTTCCAGGCCCAGTTGCTGGGCGAGGTTGAGGCAAAAGCCATCAATGGTCTGGATCCGCAAGCGGTTGGGGGACTGCAGGAGCTGCCAGTTTTTTTCCCGGTCTCTGGCAAGGGCCGCAGTAGCGAGTTGCAGTGTGGCCTGCTGGTGGTCGCTGTCCGGCAGAGAATGACTATCTGCCATTGTCAGTGCCTGAATAATGCGATGTCGCATTTCACCCGCCGCTTTCCGGGTAAAGGTCATGCAGAGAATTTCTTCCGGTGCTTCCACCGTTGCCAGTAACCCCAATACCCGCTGGGTAAGCAGTTCTGTCTTGCCGGAACCAGCCGGTGCGGCAACCGCAAAGGATCGTTCTGGATCCAGTGCCCGCTGGCGTTGTGCCGCATCTGCTACGGTCATACCTCGTCCTCATCTGCAAATAGCTGCTGCCTTTCTGCGACCCGGTTCAGCGGTTCAAGCTCGGTCTGATACCGCAGGGCATAATCGCCATGGAAAGAGACAGCGGCATAGCCGGCCTTGAACTCGTCCGCCAGGGTAGCCGCAGCCTGTTGCCAATGATCCATCAGGGCCTGCCAGCTTTCCGGCTCGTTCTTTTTGCCCTTGGGTGGAGCTACCCCCGCCAGCAGGCCGTCGGTCTCGGAATAGCCGGTAAACAGAGGTTCCGATGGGTTGATGAGGGCAAAGCAAATAGCCGATGCGGGTGTTTCGCTGCACAATAAATAAAGCGGTAGCTGGAGATCATCCGGGCGATCTCCCAGCCACTGGCCGGTCGCCGCTTTGCCAGTTTTGTAGTCAATAATGACCGTCTGGCCATCAGCCAACTGATCAATCCGGTCGATGACCAAATGTAGCGGTAAGCCACAAAACTGCGTATTTTCGTGCTTTTCGAGTGCGGCCACGCTGAAGGGTGGCCGCTGTTTCTCAACGGTTAGCCATTGTTTCAGTAACCCAGCCAACCGTTGTTGTTCGATGCGGGTAAACGCCTTGCCGAACAGGTCTGCCCGTCGCATCTGCCAGGGTTTCAGGGCAGTATTGACGGTTGACTCAATCAATGAAGCCAGCTCCGGTTCGGACAGTGCCAGCAACTGTTGCTGGTTTTCCAGGTCGTGCCAGAGTTGCCTGAGGCATTCATGAATCAATGAGCCTCGATCTCCTGCATTGAGACCGATGGAGGGTTCCCGGGGTTGCTCTGCGCCCAATCGATGAATGGCAAAGGCGTTGAAGGGGCAACTGGCCTGATTTTTCAGGATACGGGTGCCACCTCTAACAGCTTCTTTTGCTGTAGCAAGTGGTGGTGCAAACTCACAGGAAACCGATTCCAGTGCGACGAAATTCGTAGCCTGACCGGTTTTTCGAGGCAGTTCATCCGGTTCGATTTTTGCTGCGCCAGTAATCAGGTTGGTGGGTTGTAACTGCTGGTCACCGTCAAACTGGCTGTAGCTCAAGATGACTTTGGGCGCCGCCTTCATCAGATTGGCCAGTTGCCGTTCTGCCAGTTCGCGTTCTCGCCCGGGGTCAGTTCTCGGCATGCCAAATTCTCGCTGCAGGCCAACCGGTAACAGCGGGTTGAGCGCTGTGGGTTGTGGCCAGCGGCGGTTGTCCAGGCCCATGACCCAGAGATGATCAAAATGCAGCCCCGCACCTTCGAGAAACCCCAGAACCTGAATACTGCTATCGGGTGTTTCTGCCTGAAAAACAGTGCTATAAGCCAGTTGTTGGAGCTGTTGCAATGCTTCGTTCAGACTTACCTTGCAATTCAGCTGGTCCAGTGACTGGTATTGTTCCAGTATGTCCAGCCAATGCTGTCGCTGCTGATATTCCTCGCTGTCCAGTGTGCGTTCACCGGGCCACCCCAGCGTGGTCAACTGTTGCTGAAACAGTGCCAGCCATGCAGAAAACCCGGCAGTCGACGGCAATGACCGACGGAGGACTTCCATTTTTGACAACCGTTGGCTGATGCCGGAGTCGGTGATTTTCTCCACCTCATTGACCAGATGGCGAAACTCACCACTTCGGAGAGAGACTCTGCCCTGTTTGCGTAGCAATAACTCCGCTTTGGCTCTCGGTTCGGGAGACAGGTCGCCCCAAAAGGGCGCGTTGAGCATACGGCAAAAATCCGTCAGCGGTAATTCGGCCCGATTGAGCGTCAACAGTAGCAATGCTGAAGCGATCAGTGGTGTTTCAGCGAGCGGTATGCCCGCTGACAAGTTGAAAGACGCGCTGGCTCTTACCTGCCCCGGCTCACTGTAATCCGGTTGCAGGCGGGTTTGCAGAAGCCGCACAATTTTGTTGCGCAGTTTTGGCAGCTCCGGAACAAGGATACCAATGCGGGTTTCAGGTGCGGCCAGATAATGGGCCACTGCCCAGTCGGCAGCGGCAGTCAGCTCGGCTTGTTGATCGTATAACGCGACCTGTTGCGGCTGTGGCAGAATGGGTTTTGGCTCGGCAAAGGCGAGATTATTGCTGATTCCTTCAAGCAGTTTACGGTGCAAGGGGGGCAGGGTATCAAACCCGCAGAGTGTTATGGTTGGAATGGCGGGCAGGATCCCGCAGCTATAAGCCCGCTGGAGTATTTTTACCTTATCGGCTGATGTGATGAGGCTGTGTTGCCTGAGCTTTTCGCGAAAATGACTGATCCACCGCCACAGCAGTGGTGCTTCCTGCTGTAGACGGGTATCCGGTACCAGGTGGTTTTGGATGTTGGCATAACTGTTACTCGCCAATCTGGCAAAATTCGCCGGCAATACCGTGGCGGGTCGCTCGCGGTCTTCTGCAATCACCTGCTCCCAGAGGAATAACTCCATGGCAGTACTCAGTCCGGAACCTGCCGCTGCCTCGATGAAACCGGCGTCACAGCAGCGCAGCCACTGTTCATGGACCCATTGCTCCAGGGCATAAACTTCGGGTGCCGACCAGTGCAGAGTGCAGGAATGTTGCGAAAAGCCCCAGGCCTGACGGATTTTGCTGGCCAGTCGATTGTTGGGCGTAAGAATCAATGCGCCCTTACCGAGCTCTTCCCTGAGTGGGTCAATATCAAAAAGCGGGCGCATCATGGTGGGTTTCTTTGTTATCCTTGAATCATCTTTCATGATCGCACAACCCTCAATGTTTACCAAAACAGTACCGTGATGGTGTTGTTTGCCAGCACTGAAATTTTTGTACCCGGGAAACATCATGCTTCTGACCTTGAACACGTTTTTATTGCTTGCTGCTGGCTTTGTTACCGGCGTATTGCTGACTTTTCTGCTGACCCGCCAGCTGTCTGAAAAACAGCGTGCAGTGTCCGATGTGACCATTTCCCGTTTGTCAGAAGATCTGGAAAACCAAGGCAATAGACTTCATCAGCGCGAGACAGAGCTTGGTGCGCTCAACCGTGACAAAGCCTCACTCGAGGCCCGTCTCGAAGGTGAGCGGACCCGTTACGAAGAGCAATTGCAGTTGCTCAGGCAGGCCCGTGAGTCCCTAGTTCAGGAGTTCGAAAACCTTGCCAATCGCATCTTTGATGCAAAACAGCAAAAATTTTCAGAGCAGAGCAGTCGGACACTCAACAGCAGTATTGATCCGCTGAGAAAGGAGATCCACGATTTCCGAAAGAAAGTTGAGGATGCCTATGACAAGGAAAACGCCGAGCGCAACAAACTGGTGGGTCAGATCGTAGAGCTGCAGAAACAGGCCCAGAAGGTTGGGGAAGACGCCGTTTTGCTGGCCAATGCATTGAAGGGTGAGAGCAAGTTCCAGGGCAACTGGGGTGAGGTTATTCTGGAGCGGATTCTGGAACAGTCCGGGCTGACCAAGGGGCGTGAATATGAAACCCAGGTGGCTCTAAAGAACGAGGAGGGCGATCGTCGAAACCCTGATGTTATTATTCACTTGCCGGATCAGCGGGACATTGTGGTGGATGCGAAAGTGTCATTAACGGACTACGAACGCTATTGCCGCGCAGAATTGCCCGAAGAGAAACAGCGCTCGCTGAAACAACATATTCTTTCCCTGCGCGCACACATTAATGGACTGAGCCGCAAAGCGTACGAGCAACTCGAAGGCGTAAACAGTCTGGACTTTGTGCTGATTTTTGTACCTGTGGAGGCTGCCTTTATGCTGGCGCTGGAAAATGACCATACACTTTTTCGTGATGCCTACGACAAGGGTATTATTCTAGTGAGTCCTTCCACCCTGCTGGCAACATTGCGAACGATCCACAATATCTGGCGTTATGAAGACCAGAACCGCAACGCTCAGCAGATTGCTGCTGAAGCGGGCAAGCTGTATGACCAGCTGGTGTTGGTTGTGGAGTCTCTGGACGACCTGGGTCGGCACATCGACAAGAGTCAGGAGGCCTGGCAACAAACCCGTAAACGCCTCGTCGATGGCAGGGGCAACCTGATCAAAAAATTTGAAGACATCAAAAAACTGGGTGCCCGCACCAAGCGTTCACTACCCGATAATCTGGTCGAGCAGGCCACCGAACAGGATGATGTCTCATTGCGGGCCAGCCTTCATCAGCCGGAATAATTGCCCGCTAGCGGGTTTATCGGACGACTGCGATCCGGTATCTGGTCGCACATCTTTCAGAGGAGTTTGTAATGGAACTGATCACGAGTCTGGCGCTGGTTATTTTAATTGGCTTGAGTGGCTATGCCTTATACCTTTACCTGCAACTGCGTAAGTTGAAAAACGCACAGAACGCCAGGGAAGAAGCGTTGGCAGTAGAGCAGGATGATCGTAAAGCCCACTACCGCAAGAGTATACATGTGATTGCCTCGGCTATTGTGGCCGATCAGGTCACACTCACGGAAGGGGCCATTCGCATCAGCATGATGGCTGCGCAACTGGATCTTCCCGAGTACGAGCGGGAGCATTACCAGGTGTTTTTCCAATTGACGGAGGCCACAGCCCATATCCCGATCCTTGATGAATGGCAGAAACTCAGTACCCGCGACAAACTGCGCTATGATCAGGAACGGGAGGACATTGAGAAAAAGTACCGGGAGTTCGCGGTAAATGCCGCGAGTAAGGTGTTGCAGCAACCTCCTCAGCCTGGGCAGGATGCAGAACCGCTATTCTATCCGGTTGGCCGACATTAGTCGTCGGGTGCCATTTCTTGGTGCCTGGCTGTTTTGACGTGAACGTCATTTGTATAGGGGGTAAAAGTCCTTATATTCCCTAGGCTGCATTGTTGTAACCCGCATGGGGAGTGAGTGCGTGTTATGCATGTCGGTGATGTCAGCCAAAAGTTTTTGATTAAAACTTTGTAAGCTGTTTGGGGAATAAGTCTCCACCAGAAATGAAAATGAAATAAGTCTGCAACAAGGAAAGACCTATACTTTATTAAAGAGAATTTTGTGCGCCAGTTATCAGAACTGTGGCGAAGCTCTTCATATGATTGAGTTTCGTTATTTTGCCATGCTCTTTGGCTAGGTCAGATTTGAAAAGGAGTTTTAGGTTATGAGTAAATTGTATGAGAAACGTCAGTCGTCGTACAAAACGATCCAGCAGGGTAATCAGGGTCTAAAGCAGCAAAATTGGCCTGTGTGTCGAATTATCCCCCAACCCGATGGCCAATCTGCCACAGTTGCACACACCGTCGAATCACAGAAACAGTCAAACAATAATGATGACCGAAAGCAGGTATCAAGCCAGTAGCATGACTGCGAGGCTGCAGTCCCGGCAGGTTGTGAGCTCTGGCTGGTACGGAGTGGCTGGTGCGGGGCGAGTGGGCTGAATGATCAGCCTTTTGGCAAATAGGGAATGGTCTTTGCCGCGTCAGAGTCATCGATCACATGCAAATTGCTGATACTGCCTTTTATTCTTGACTCCCGGAATGCCTTGTATTCGGGATCGTTGATAAACGCCTGTAACGCAGCCATATCAGGAAACTCAACCAGAGCGATCATGTCCGCTGTGCACGGTTCTCCCTCAACAGTACTGATGTTGGCACTACGGGATAGGTACTTGCCGCCGTGTTTGTGGGCGATGTCGTGCACGTTGGTGGCGTAATCCGCTATCCATGCTTCATCGGTCACAGTGACATCAGCGATTAAATAAACAGCCATAATTCATACTCCGATATTGTCTGGTGTTTTGACGGTTCTTTTCAGCTTATTTTGGCAGCCAACAGGCACACGCCGAGCCATGTGAAATAGAAAGGTATACAGAATAACAGTACGCGCCAGTTTGACTGAAAACAGTAACGAATGGAGTGTGTTATAGCGTCCTTTCGCAGTTGCCAGGTAACGGCCATTTGCAATGCCACCAGTGAGTAGATGAACTGGACTGCGATAGCTGGCAGCTCACCGGGCAGCATCGGCGTGAAAACCAGTAATGCCACGATAAATAAAAAACCAAACGCCAGTGTATTTCTGGCGGCTGGCATCTTATCCAGGGTGCGAAAGTTTTCCCACAAGAAATACGTCATGGCGATGGGACCACCGAAAAATGATCCCAGTCCAATTTGCAGAGGTGAGTAAACAGCCGGTTTCTTTATTACGATATCATTCACCGCATCGTCTCCAGTGGTACATGAAAACGATGTCCTGGGTCATTACTGGGATCGGAATATTGACCATACTATTGTTTGTTTCCAGAACGGGCCAGACGAAACAGATAAATGGCGGCAACGCCCAAAAAACCTGCGCAGAGCGTAACGAATGCGGTTGTACACCAGAAAATAAAAGGTCCGCTCTTTCCATGTAGTACCAAATCACCCACTGTCAAAGCTGAAAAAACGGCCATTGGTGCGCTATAAGCGAGGGCCGTCATCATGCCATCTCTCAGATGATATAGGGCACTGAACCCGGAAAGGAACGTGTTTGCCAACAAACCGATAATACCCGCTGCCAACATCCATGGCAGTTGTACGCTAAGCATGGACAGGTAAAAGATAAAGAAAGTTGCCAGTCCGATAAGAGATGCTTTGATGGGCTGCATAAGCGTGACTAACTATCCAGAGAATTGGTTATATCGAATGGGTTTTAAACGGGTTAAATAGGCTTTCCCGGTAAAGCAGCCGCAATAAAACACGAGATTTGCCGCAAGTGCAAATCTCGTGAACAGAGGTGGTGCTGGTAAAAAGCCTGTTCCCTACTGGATCCATCAGTATTTGCTCCAGTATTTGCCACTGAAAAGTCGTCCGTATGACACCGTTACCAACAATCAGTGCCCCCGAGGGGTGCGTAGGCCAGTATTTTCCAATCCCTAAATGAGTCTGAAGGCCGGGATTGAGTCAACCTGTGT
>NZ_CAXBHS010000011.1:0-114529 GCF_963975625.1 uncultured Porticoccus sp. | reverse complement strand
GTTGGAGATTTGAGGAAAGCTGCTCCTAGTACGAGAGGACCGGAGTGGACGAACCTCTGGTGTTCGGGTTGTCACGCCAGTGGCATTGCCCGGTAGCTACGTTCGGACAGGATAACCGCTGAAAGCATCTAAGCGGGAAGCCCCTTCCAAGATTAGATCTCCCTGGGACCTTGAGTCCCCTAAAGGGCCGTTGAAGACTACGACGTTGATAGGCTGGGTGTGGAAGCGCTGTGAAGCGTTGAGCTAACCAGTACTAATTGCCCGTGAGGCTTGACCATATAATAGAAATGATTGCATTACGGACATGTGTCCCAAGAATCACTCGCTGCTTTAACATTTTTATCGACCTAATTTGAGTGCAGAGCATTGTAGCCCTGTTGGTTTTTTGACTGATATGTGGCTGCTTTGTACTTTAACCAGTTTTCCTGACGACAATAGCAAGCGTGAACCACCTGATCCCTTCCCGAACTCAGAAGTGAAACCGCTCAGCGCCGATGGTAGTGTGGGGTTTCCCCATGTGAGAGTAGGTCATCGTCAGGTTTTATCCCAAGGCCCAACCGTTAGCTCGGTTGGGCCTTTTTATTTTTATCTAGTTGGTTTTGTGGCATAAGTACCTCGATGGACGGTTGATATTTCATGTATGTCCTTATGCTGAACTCGCGACTGCTGTTTATTGTTGTCGAAGCGCCAATGGCGGGTCTTCTTCAGGGTGTGAGCGAACCGCTGTAACCAATGTTTCTTTAGTAATGGATTTCTAAATTTTCCGCTAAAGAGTTAGACGTAACCATCCAGCATCGGCTTTCCAAGCATTGCGGCTTGTACTGCATTGTTGCGCGGGATAGTCCGACCTGTGAACAGGCTCTCTGCTCGAATATCGTTGTCAACGCCCTACTTCATACCCGTTTGAAAGGGATTTTATATATTCGTGTCCTGTATCGGATGATAGCTTGTATGGAACTAACTAGTGGAGTTGGCGCAGGTTAGTTCCAGTTTTATTTTTTGGTTTGGTAAAGTTATGTTGCACCACTATTGCACACATTAAATTAACAATATATCTTCATTAAAGACGCTTTATATGCTCAAAAATATGCGTCAATATAATTAAAATTTTTTGAAGTCTGCAGAGCAGTCATTTTTATTCTGTTTGATTATGGGAGTGGGAAGGTGGAGAGTTTTTATGAGAACCACAAACCTGAACATGCAGAATCGATACTTTCTTTTTTGGCAGTTCTTCATGATCCAATGATAGCCATTAAGGAGAATGGCAAAATCGTGCAGGCTAATAATAAAGCCCAGGAATTATTTGGTTATCACCGAAACGAATTTCTTAAAATGACGGTTGAGGACCTGCTACCTTCAAACCTGCATCAACTATACAGGCACTTCAAAGAAATATTTATAAAAAAACCCTCTCCCGGTCCCATGGGGAAGTCCCGCAAGCAATATGCCCTATTCAATAGAATGGGCGAGAAAATATATGTTGAAGTGTTTTTGAGTCCGATAATCGGGCCAGAAGGCAATATCACAATCGCAACCATACGTGACGTTACCTCAGAGACTGTTGGTCGAAGAGCTTTAATAAACGTTATGAAGGAAAACTTCTCAAAGACTCGACAGGATTTCTTTGACTCCTTGGCTCTTTTTCTTTTCCGGGATTTGAAAGCTCAGTGGGTTGCAATTGGGAAACTGACGGCCACAAAAGATGCTATCCAGACCATTAGTTTTCTGTCCAATGGCCAGCACGTTGATAACGTCTGTTACCCGCTAGCTGGCATGCCTTGTAATATGACGATTAAAAGTGATGAGTATCTAATTCTTGATCAGCTTCAACAGGCACATCCATCCTGTTGCTCGCACAACAGGATGGATGTGCTCATGCGTACGTTGGGGTCTGCTTGTACTCGTCATCGGGCGAAGTGCTTGGCCTGATCAGCGTACTTTACGATGCTCCCATAGATTCTTCCCAAGGAGAACTAACTCGACATCTTTTGAGAATCATCGCCCTTAGAGCCGCCCCGGAAATTGAAATACTCAGTAATCAGGAAAGCCTGAGTAAACTGTCAGCAGTAGTGGAGTCCAGTCCAAATGCGGTTGTCATAACAGACAGGGAAACCAGGATTGAATATGTAAATCCGCGATACTGTGAAATGAGTGGTTATATTCAGAAAGAACTTATTGGTCAAAAAATGCATATTAACAGCTCGGGAAATACACCTAAAAAAACCTACAACTCGCTGTGGAGTAAAATTGGGGCCGGAGATCAGTGGCAGGGTGAATTAGAAAATGCGAGGAAAGACGGCAGTAGCTACTGGGCAAGAAGTCAGATATTTCCAATTAAAGACCAGAGCGGCTGTATTGTTAATTATGTGGGTATACAAGAAGATATTTCAAAAGCCAGGGCGCTAACCAAGCAGTTAAAATACGAAGCATCGCATGACCACTTAACAGGCCTCGAGAACCGAAAGGCATTTGAATTAAAACTTGATCAGGCTGTGTGCGCTGCCAAACAAAATGGATCCATTCACTCCTTGTGTTTCATAGACCTTGATCATTTCAAGGTCTTAAACGACACCGGTGGGCACCTGGCAGGAGACCTGTTGCTCAAGGGTATAGGGCAAGTTTTGAAGGAGGGAATTCGTGCCAATGACGTTGCCGCTCGCCTGGGTGGAGATGAGTTCGGTCTTATTCTATTTGACTGCGACTCTAACCATGCGGACAAAATAGTGTCCAATATATTAAACAGCATACAGAAATTGGAGTTTGTCTGGGATGACAAATCTTATGTTGTTGGTGCCAGTATCGGTATTGTGGAAGTATCCGGGTACGAACATGATTCAACGGAGTTGCTCAAGCAGGTTGATGTAGCATGTTATAGCGCAAAAGAGCAGGGAAAAAACAGAATCCATTTTTATCACGAAAGCTCGCAAGGTATATCCCGGCACAGAACCGAAGTTGATTGGGTGCCAAAGATTAATGCCGCATTAGCTGATGATCTATTCAGGATTTATTTGCAGCCTATCGTCCCGTTAAAGCAGCATACGGAAAAAAGAAAAAGGGAGGCTTGTCATTTTGAGGTATTGATTCGGCTCTCTGATGCTGTAACGGGTGAGATAATTTCGCCGGCCCGTTTTCTGCCTTCTGTTGAGCGGTTCAATCAATCTGCAAGACTGGATCGCTATGTGATCAACAAAGTCTTCGACTGGATCAAGTATAACCCGAAACGAATTCAACAAATCGGTGGGTTTAGCATCAATCTGTCAGGTGCGTCTATTGCTGATCGATCGCTACTTGATTTCATTATTACAGAACTTGAGACTGGATTTATAACTCCTGGAAAAATCAAGTTTGAAATCACTGAAACTGCCACCATTAGGAATATTACTGAAGCCTGTTATTTCATGAAGTCCATAAGGGCAACAGGTGCACAAGTTGTTTTGGATGATTTTGGCAGTGGTTTTTCATCGTTTCCTTACCTGAAATCCTTGCCCATCGATATGTTGAAAATAGATGGCTCCATGGTCAAAGACATAGCGAGGGATAAGGCCAGCTACACGATGGTCAAGATGATCAATGATCTGGCGCATGCCTTGGGGTTTCAAACTGTGGCGGAGTATGTTGAGAGCAAAGCTATTCTGGATGTTCTGAGAGAGATTGGCGTCGATTACGCCCAGGGTTATGAAATTGCACGTCCCGCACCTTTGGAAGAGGTTTTGCGCGACTAATTTTCGAATGATTCAGAGAATATTGCAGGTCAGGTTTAAACCACTGGATAATACGTGTATCTTCAGTCGGTCATTTTTCTGCAATAAAAAATGAATCTCCGTCTCGTCCTTCTCGAGTAAGTCTCTTGAAAATCTGTCGCGTATAACAACCGCTAGCTTGTTCATATTATTGTTTGTCTCTCTCACTTTTTATTTCGGGCATAATGCTGGGCAGTCCGATATGCAGGAGTTGGCGTGGATATTTACCTGTTGTACCTTTGTCTCGGTGCTGCCGCAGGTCTGATCAGTGGCCTGTTTGGTCTGGGCGGCGGTGTTGTTATCGTCCCTATCCTTATCTTCACGTTCACTGCCCAGGGTATGCCCCAGGCGGTGCTGACACACCTGGCCATAGGCACATCGCTGGCCACCATCGTAGTGACGTCGATGAGTTCTATCTCCTCCCACCACAAACACGGTGCTATCCTGTGGCCGCTCGCCGGGTGGTTGACGCCCGGTATTTGTCTTGGCGCCGCACTGGGTGCTGTTTTTGCAGTCAGTATTTCTGGCACAGCACTGCAGCTCGCTTTCGGACTATTTCTTTGTCTCGTGGCATTAAAAATGGCATTCGCACTCAATCCCACTGGTGGTTCCAATATGCCCGGTCGAGCAGGGCAGAGTATGGTGGGCACAGTGGTCGGCTTCGTCGCAAGCCTGTTCGGGATTGGTGGAGGCTCGCTCACGGTCCCGTATTTAACCTGGGTGCGCGTACCGATGAAAAATGCAGTGGCCACCTCTGCTGCTTGTGGGCTGCCAATAGCTATTAGTGGGGCGCTGACATACTGGTGGCAGGGTGTTGGTGAACCGGATCTGCCGGATGGGGCAATTGGGTTTATTTATCTTCCGGCATTTCTGGGGATTATCGTAGCCAGTACGATATTCGCAAAAGTCGGTGCGCGGCTCGCGCACCAGTTGCCCGGTGAAATTCTTCGACGCAGTTTTGCATTCTTGCTATTGATCATTGGTGTGCGGTTTATCTGGCGGAATATTGGGGTTTGATGGGCGCACATGAACAGTTTGCTGAAAATACTTTGTGACGGCCATTTTCACTCGGGTGAGGAACTTGGCAGATTGCTGGGTATTTCAAGGGCGGCGGTCTGGAAGCAAATACAAAAAATCGAGCAAATGGGCCTCGATGTTAAATCCCACAGGGGTTGTGGTTACTGTCTTATGACAGAGCTGGAATTATTCGATAAAAATACGCTCATCCACAGTCTTTCGCAGATTTCCTGGTCGCTTATCAAGGAGTTGCGAATTGAGTCGTCCGTGTCATCAACCAATGATCTGGTTCGGCATACAGCTGAGCAGGGCGATTCCACTGGTCTGATCGTGCTTGCCGAGCAGCAAACAGCAGGTCGTGGACGGCGGGGAAGGCAGTGGATCAGCCCCTTTGGCAGGAATATCTATCTCTCCCTGGGTTGGGGGTTTGACGGGGGTGTGCAGGTACTCGAAGGCCTGAGTCTTGCGGTTGGTGTGGCTGTAAGGCGTGCGATCCAGTCCTGTGGTGTCGATGGGCTGATGTTCAAGTGGCCGAATGATTTGTTCCTGGAAAACAAAAAGGTAGGCGGTATTTTATTGGAGGTTCTGGGTGACCCCTCCGGCTTCTGCCAAGTGGTTGTCGGTGTTGGTGTCAATCTGGGTATGTCCGATAAAAACGGTAAACTTATCGATCAGCCGTGGATAGACATCAGCTCAGTATCAGGGCGGCCGGTAAGTCGAAATGGGTTGGCTGCCGCCATCATAGAAGAAATGATCGCCTTGCTGGCAAATTTTCACGAGGTTGGATTTGAGGCCTACCGTGAAGAGTGGCTGCAATCTGATATCAATGCCGACAAAGAAGTCAGCCTGTTGCTGATGAATAAAACGATTCAGGGTATTGCCAGAGGCGTGGACGAGAGCGGGGCATTGCAACTGGAGGTTGGTGACGAGATCAAGCTTTTCAGTGGTGGAGAAATCAGTGTCAGGAGCACAGTATGATTGTCGACATTGATGCTGGAAATAGCCGGATCAAATGGCGAGTCATAAAGAATGGGGCGCCTGATTACAAGCCACCGGTCACAGATATCAAAACTCTGCTGGCGGCTGTTGAAACAGAGGGCCCCCCCACTCGAATTCGTCTTTCCAGTGTAGGTAGCAGGACTATCGCCGAGGAACTTGAGAAGCAGGCAGCCCAGTGGGGGTGTCAGTTGCAGCAGGCCGCAACCACCCGTGAAGCGGCAGGTGTGCACTGCGGTTATCTGGAGCCTTCATCTATGGGGGTGGATCGCTGGCTGGCTCTACTGGCTGTTCGAGATCAGTTTAAAGGTGCCTGTGTTGTCGTGGATGCAGGTACGGCTATCACGGTGGATTTGCTCAATGAGCAAGGTTGTCACCTCGGCGGTTACATCGTGCCCGGGTTCCCGATGATTTATCAATCGCTTAATCGGGGAACCAGTAATATTCGGCTCGAGCCTGTTTCGATTGCGGATTGTTTGCCGGGCAAAACAACGGGTGAAGCGGTGAGTCATGGCGCATATTTGATGATCAAGACACTGATCGAGGCATCCAGGTCGACCTTGCAGACAAATACACAGCCCGTAAAAGTCATCGTCACTGGTGGTGATGGCTCGGTGCTCATCGGTGCTCTGAGTGGAGATTGCATTTATGTTCGAGATTTGGTGTTGGACGGTCTTGAAGTCATGTTTCCATAGGCATTGACCAATGCGCTGGCTGTTTTTTGTTTTGGTTTTAATCAACCTCGTGGCGGGCTATTGGTTCTACAGTGCGGCCGTCTTTCGTGCAGATCAACTTGATGGTGTGCAAACCGGATCGGCCTATCAAGAGAATGACAACTACGCTTCGCTCCTGTTGGTGGGGGAGGTCCCCGCTACGACTGAAGAGGCATCTGAACAGCAGCCGATTTCGGATAATAACCAGGCAAGCACTACTATAGATGCCTGGTCGCTCGATAATGCCCGAGAACCCACCCTTTGCCTGCTTGTCGGCCCCCTGGTCGACATCAATCCACAGGAGCTCCGTCAGCAGCTGTCATCCTACAGTTTTGGTGAAGAGTTTGTTTGGCGAACCACCACAATAAGCGAGGGTTATTGGTTGATTATCCCGCCTCTCGGTTCTCAAGCGGAAGCCAGCAAGATGCTAAAAGACTTGCGAAGCAAAGAGATTGATAGTTTTCTGATTGCCGAAGGTGAATACAGAAATGGGATCACCCTCGGGGTATTCAGTGATAAAAGCAATATGGAGCACTATCGGCGGGAGCTGGCAGATCAGGGGTATCCCGTGGTGATCGTTCCCCGTGTCAGCACGAGAGAAGAGCTTTGGTTGCAGCTGCGCCGGTACTCGGATCAGCAGATACCGAAAGACCTGGCGGGCGTCCTTGATCAGCAAGGTAAAAATATTGCACGACAGGTTGTCAAAGAGGCATGTGTTGATCTGGGCCCGGTTGAATAAGGCGATTTCAGATCCCCGGCAAGGGGGGGCGCTCATGTGACGACAGGTTTAAAAGTGGAAAACAGTCATCCAGGTTGCGGCAATGGTTGATTATAGTGTCAACTTTCACTAGAATCGCGCTCCCGATTTAATAGCGGGGTTTTTATAGAGCTGGCGTAGCTCAGTTGGTAGAGCAGCTGACTTGTAATCAGCCGGTCGGGGGTTCGACTCCTCTCGCCAGCTCCAATTAGTTCAGTATAGGCGATCTGTTTGACAGCCAAACTGATGGCATGGACAATGTCCAGCCTTTTTCGCAGGGGTTCCCGAGCGGCCAAAGGGATCAGACTGTAAATCTGACGCGAAAGCTTCGGTGGTTCGAATCCACCCCCCTGCACCAGATTTTAGAGCAGGCACGATAGATTGGTGTGCCTGATATGCCTTACCCAGGAGCGCGAATAGCGCCGTGTCTCGGCAGGCAAGCAATCGCTGTTCAGGCAAGCAATCGCTGTTGAGGAGTAAGCTCAGGTCGGCATAAGAAGACGGATATTATTTAAAGGGTTAAATGGTCTATCTTCTCGAGCAAATGTGAATAAGGTAATTATCCCCTGACGGGGTTGGTGTCGGTTGAGCAGTCAATCGACACTTTATTATTTGACGGAGTGTTGTAAGCGTAGCGGGTATAGTTCAGTGGTAGAACCTCAGCCTTCCAAGCTGATGATGCGGGTTCGATTCCCGCTACCCGCTCCAATGCCTGTCTAGGTAAGTTTTTGCTCATATAGCTCAGTCGGTAGAGCACTTCCTTGGTAAGGAAGAGGTCACCGGTTCAAATCCGGTTATGAGCTCCAGTTTTTCTCCCCGGGTATACTCCGTGGTGTTTTTATTTCAGGTGCCAGTTTTAATGAGGAGTGCTCGTCATGGGAAAAGCAAAGTTTGAACGTAACAAGCCCCACGTAAACGTTGGCACGATTGGTCACGTTGACCACGGTAAGACGACCCTGACAGCGGCGCTGACGCGAGTTTGCTTCGAGACTTGGGGCAGTGGCTCAGCGATGGCCTTTGATGGTATTGATAATGCGCCGGAAGAGCGCGAGCGCGGTATCACGATTGCGACATCCCATGTTGAATACGATTCTCCGAGCCGCCACTACGCACACGTTGACTGTCCGGGTCACGCCGACTATGTGAAAAACATGATCACTGGTGCTGCGCAGATGGATGGAGCGATTCTGGTGTGTGGTGCGACGGATGGTCCGATGCCGCAAACCCGCGAGCATATTCTGCTGTCCCGCCAGGTGGGTGTGCCTTACGTTGTAGTGTTTCTGAACAAGGCAGATCTGCTGGCTGAAGATTGCGGTGGTGTTGGCTCTGAAGAATACAACGAGATGATCGAGCTGGTTGAAATGGAGCTCCGTGAGCTGCTGGACGCCTACGACTTCCCGGGTGATGACACGCCTATTATTGCCGGTTCAGCCCTGATGGCGCTGAACGGTGAAGACGACAACGAGCTGGGTACCACAGCGGTCCGCAAGTTGGTGGAAGCGCTGGATGCCTATATCCCTGAGCCGGAGCGGGCGGTTGACCAGCCGTTCCTGATGCCGATCGAAGATGTATTTTCGATCTCTGGACGCGGCACGGTAGTTACCGGGCGTGTTGAGCGCGGTGTTGTCAAAGTGGGTGAGGAGATCGAGATTGTGGGTATCCGGGATACCACCAAGACGGTCTGCACCGGTGTTGAGATGTTCCGGAAGCTGCTGGACGAAGGTCGTGCTGGTGAGAACGTTGGTGTTCTGCTTCGCGGCACCAAGCGCGATGACGTTGAGCGCGGTCAGGTTTTGTGTAAGCCGGGCAGCATCAAGCCGCACACCAAGTTTGAGGCAGAGGTTTACGTGCTGTCGAAGGACGAGGGAGGGCGTCACACGCCGTTTTTCAAAGGCTACCGTCCACAGTTTTACTTCCGTACCACGGATGTGACAGGTGCCTGTGAGCTGCCTGAGGGTGTGGAGATGGTTATGCCTGGAGATAACGTCCAGATGACCGTGACGTTGATTGCGCCGATTGCGATGGAAGACGGGCTGCGCTTCGCGATTCGTGAAGGTGGCCGCACGGTCGGTGCCGGCGTGGTCGCTAAAATTATTGAGTAATAGTGTTTTTTGAATGAGCCCTGTGGGTGAAGTGCGTTTTTGCAGTTTCAGCCCTATGGTCAAGTTAGTTTTTTAAGGTGACGCGACAGGCCAGTAGTTCAATTGGTAGAGCACCGGTCTCCAAAACCGGCTGTTGGGGGTTCGAGTCCCTCCTGGCCTGCCAATCTTAAACCTGTGTGCCCTCTGCAAAAAGCGGGCGCGGTCAGTAGGGGTGCTATCCGAGAATGAGTTCGGCAACGGAAGAAAAGCAGTATCGATTAGATGGCCTCAAATGGCTGCTTGTCGTGCTGCTGGTCAGCGCCGCTATCTACGGCAACTATTATTTTGCAACAGAGTCGCTGTTATATCGGGTTATAGCGATACTGGCGGTAGCCTTGGTGGCTGGCTTTGTTGCACTGCAAACCCGTAAAGGTGACGGTTTTATTACTCTGTTGCGCGGTGCCTACACGGAAGCGCGACGAGTCGTCTGGCCAACACGGCAGGAGCGTAATCAAACAACCCTGATGGTGGTTGTGGTGGTGCTCGTGATGTCGCTGATTCTCTGGGGTCTCGACACACTATTCGGTTGGCTCGCCACAATGGTCATTGGCTAAGAGGTTCAGATGCGCTGGTATGTCGTTCACGCCTATTCAGGCTACGAAAAGAAAGTTGCCGCTGCTCTGAGAGAGCGTGTGGCTCTGTATGGCATGGAAGATCGTTTTGGCGAAATCCTGGTTCCCACTGAAGAGGTGGTGGAGATTAGGGGCGGTCAAAAACGCAAAAGTGAACGAAAGTTTTTCCCAGGATATGTGCTGGTGCAGATGGAGCTAGGTGATGATACCTGGCACCTGGTGAAAGAAACGCCCAGAGTTATGGGTTTCATTGGTGGTAAGGCAGACAAGCCCGCACCGATTACGGACAAAGAGGCAGAGATGATCCTGCAGCGCGTGCAGGATTCGGAAGATAAGCCGAGACCAAAAACCGTGTTTGAAGCCGGTGAGGTTGTCAGGGTAACTGATGGACCGTTTAACGATTTCAACGGTGTTGTGGAGGAGGTTAACTACGATAAGAGTCGACTGAGGGTTTCGGTGTCGATTTTTGGTCGTTCCACGCCTGTTGAGCTGGAGTTTACCCAGGTGGAAAAAGCCTGACGCAATAATTGTATTGTCGCTTCCCATGGGGGGTGGTGACGGGGAGCCAGCGAGGGATGTCAAAATTCTGAGGCGTTAATACCCATTATAGGAGAAACCAAGATGGCAAAGAAAATTGATGCTTACATCAAGCTTCAAGTGGCCGCTGGGCAGGCTAATCCCAGTCCGCCGGTAGGTCCTGCGCTGGGCCAGCGCGGCGTTAATATTATGGAGTTCTGCAAGGCGTTCAATGCGCAGACTCAGGGAATGGAACCGGGTGCTCCGGTACCTGTTGTGATTACTGTCTATAGTGATCGCAGCTTCACGTTCACCATGAAAACTCCGCCGGCTTCATTTCTGCTGAAAAAAGCTGCGGGAATCAAAAGTGGTAGCGGTCGGCCCAATACGGCCAAAGTAGGCAAGGTGACGCGCGCACAACTGGAAGAGATTGCCAGTACGAAAATGGCCGACCTCACCGCAGCTGATATGGATGCTGCCGTTCGTACCATTGCCGGCTCCGCCCGTGCAATGGGTCTTGATGTGGAGGGTGTGTAAATGGCTAAGCCATCCAAGCGTGTTCGTGCGATCCAGGAAAAAGTACAGGTTGGTAAGCTGTATCCCATCAGTGAAGCCATTGCATTGTTGAAAGAATTCTCCAGCGTCAAATTTACTGAAACCGTTGATGTGGCTGTGAACTTGGGAATTGATCCCCGCAAATCCGATCAGGCAGTACGCGGTGCAACCACATTGCCTAACGGCACAGGCAAGACCGTACGTGTGGCTGTATTTACTCAAGGTGATTCTGCCGAAGCGGCCAAGGCTGCCGGCGCCGATCTCGTCGGAATGGAAGACCTGGCTGAGCAGATCAAAGCCGGTAATATGGATTTTGATGTGGTGATTGCAGACCCTGCGGCAATGCGGGTGGTTGGTCAGCTCGGTCAGGTGCTCGGTCCCCGCGGCCTGATGCCTAACCCAAAAACTGGCACAGTGACCCCCGATGTTGTGACTGCAGTAAAAAATGCCAAGGCCGGGCAGGTGCGTTTCCGTGCTGACAAGAACGGCATTATTCATGGTGGCATTGGCAGCTTGACTTTTGAGGCTGGTGCGTTGAAGCAGAACCTTGAAGCATTGATTGCCGATTTGAAAAAGATCAAGCCGGCTTCTGCCAAGGGTATCTATGTGAAGAAAGTAACAGTCTCCAGCACTATGGGGCCAGGATTGATTATTGATCAGGCCTCTCTGGAGGCTTGATATCGGGGGCAGGATACAAGCCCCTAAATAACTTTGGGGTCTGGGTGGCGAGCTTTATTGCGCGCGCCCGGGCCGTCAAAGACCGTAGGTGCCCCTTGGGGTCTAATGTGATTTTCAGGTTCATGTAACCGCCGTTGAAAAAACGCCTACGCAGACGGTGTGACCCGGTTCAGTATATTTTGGCTGGATTTGATCACCGAAACGGTATCGATAGTGGTTTTATCGATGCTTAAACCAGTAGAGAGCTCCCCCGGGGGTGATCTATTAAATCCAGGAGATAATCTCGTGGCATTGAATCTCGAAAACAAAAAAGCGATCGTCGCTCTAGTTAACGAGACTGCTGGCAATGCATTGTCACTGGTAATCGCTGACGCTCGCGGCGTCAACGTGACGAACATGACTGAGCTCCGCGCGAAGGCTCGCGAACAAAATATCGACCTGCGTGTCATTCGCAACACACTTGCGAAGCGTGCATTTCAGGGTACGGATTTTGAATGCGTGACTGATGTGCTGACTGGTCCGTCACTGTTCGGTTTCTCTATGGAGGATCCGGGTGCTGCCGCTCGCCTTTTCAAAGAATTTGCCAAGACCAATGACAAATTTGAGATCAAGGCGCTGTCCGTCAGTGGACAACTGTTGAGTAAGGAACAAGTTGACGTTCTGGCTACCCTGCCGACCCGAGAGCAAGCTCTGGGAATGCTGGTCAGCGTAATGATTGCTCCAGTTACCAAACTGGCTCGCACGTTCAACGAAGTCCCCACCAAAGTGACACGTGTTGTAGCGGCTGTTCGCGATCAAAAGCAGGAAGCTGCTTAATCGGCGACATCGTTTACTTTAATTTACTTTTTATCAGGAGATTGAGTCATGGCTCTATCAAAAGATGACATTTTGAACGCAATTGCTGAAATGAGCGTCATGGACGTTGTGGAACTCGTATCAGCTATGGAAGAAAAATTTGGTGTATCTGCCGCTGCTGCTGTTTCAGTTGCTGCTGCACCGGCTGCCGCGGCTGCTGCGGAAGTCGAGGAGAAAACCGAGTTTGACGTTATTCTGAACGCCGCAGGCGAGAAGAAAGTCAACGTGATCAAGGTTGTTCGCAGCCTGACTGGTCTGGGGCTGAAAGAAGCCAAAGACCTAGTTGACGGTGCGCCCTCCGCTATTAAAGAAGGCGTTTCCAAAGCGGATGCAGACGCAGCCGTGAAAGAACTGGAAGAGGCTGGCGCAACTGTCGAACTTAAGTAAGTTCTACGGGTTTGACGCGCTGGTTGTCTGATAATTTATCAGGCGCAGGCTGGTGGGCGATTTCGCCCTCCGGCCTTTTCCTGCTTATGGCAGATGCCTAAAGCGGGATCGACAAGGCCTTTTTGTTAAAAGGCCGGACGGCTGCAAAGCCGGGCAATGCTGGATGGTCGATTGGACCAAGTGAACGTGCTGGGGAATATGATGGCTTACTCGTACACTGAGAAAAAACGTATTCGCAAGGATTTTGGCAAATTGCCACAGGTAATGGACCTGCCTTTCCTTCTTGCGATTCAGCTCGACTCCTACCGAAATTTTACACAGAAAGGTGTTCCCGTTGAGCAACGGATGGATGCCGGTCTGCATGCTGCATTTAATTCTGTCTTTCCGATTGTGAGCTACTCAGGTAATGCGAGTCTCGAGTATGTTGACTACGTGCTGGGCAAGCCATCCTTCGATGAAGAGGAGTGTAAGCTGCGCAGTGTTACCTTCGCTGTGCCGCTCAGAGTTCGTGTGCGTCTGGTTATTTATGACAAGGAGTCTGCCAACAAGGCAATCAAGGATATTAAAGAGCAGGAAGTCTATATGGGGGAAATTCCCCTGATGACGGATAACGGTACCTTTATCATCAATGGTACCGAGCGGGTTATTGTTTCCCAGCTACACCGTTCGCCAGGTGTGTTTTTCGATCACGATAAGGGTAAAACTCACTCCTCCGGCAAGTTGCTGTATTCCGCGCGGATTATTCCCTACCGCGGTTCCTGGCTGGATTTCGAGTTTGATCCGAAAGACTTGGTGTTTGTGCGTATTGACCGGCGCCGTAAGTTGCCGGCAACTATCCTGTTGCGTGCGCTTGGGTTCAGCTCAGAAGAAATGCTGGGAATGTTTTTTGAAACCAGCACATTCAACCTGGCTAAAGACGGCAGTTACTCACTGGATCTGGTCCCTTCCCGTCTGCGGGGCGATATTGCCGCATTTGATATCAAGGGCAAGGGCGGCAAGGTTATTGTTGAAGAGGGGCGTCGGATCACGGCGCGCCATATTCGTGAGCTGGAAAAAGAGAATGTCAGCAAGCTCGAAGTGCCCACTGACTACCTTTACGGTCGTCCTCTGGCAAAGGATCTGGTGGATCCAAACACTGGCGAGCTGCTGCTTGAGTGTAATACTGAAATTACCCAGGAAGCTCTCGATAAGTTGCGCGAAGCCGGGCTGAAGTCGGTTGAGACGATCTATACGAATGATCTGGACTGTGGTCCATTTATTTCTGACACTTTGCGCAGTGACAGCAGTCGCACCCAGCTTGAAGCGCTGGTAGAAATTTACCGAATGATGCGTCCCGGCGAACCGCCGACCAAGGAATCTGCTGAAAACCTGTTTAATAATTTGTTTTTCAGCCTGGAGCGTTACGATCTGTCCGGCGTAGGGCGGATGAAGTTTAACCGTCGTCTCGGTCGTGAAGAGGAAGTGGGTGAAGGTACCCTGAGCCGCGAAGATATTGTCGACGTGATGAAGGTTCTGATCGACATTCGCAACGGTAAAGGTGTGGTGGATGATATCGATCACCTGGGTAACCGCCGAATTCGTTCAGTGGGGGAGATGGCCGAAAATCAGTTCCGCATTGGCCTAGTTCGTGTCGAGCGTGCGGTCAAAGAGCGCCTCTCTGTAGCAGAATCCGAAGGATTGATGCCCCAGGATCTGGTCAATGCCAAGCCGGTGGCTGCGGCCATGAAAGAATTTTTTGGCTCCAGCCAGCTGTCCCAGTTTATGGACCAGAACAACCCGTTGTCGGAGGTCACCCACAAACGTCGCGTGTCGGCATTGGGCCCAGGCGGTCTGACACGGGAACGCGCCGGTTTTGAAGTCCGCGACGTACACCCTACGCATTATGGTCGTGTGTGTCCTATTGAGACACCCGAGGGTCCAAATATTGGTTTGATCAACTCCTTGGCAGCCTATGCTCGTACCAACAGTTACGGCTTTCTCGAGACGCCTTATCGGAAGGTGATTGACCGCAAGGTGACTGATCAGATCGAATACCTGTCGGCGATTAACGAATCCAATTTTGTTATCGCTCAGGCCTCTGCCTCTGTCAATGAGAAGGGTGAGCTCAACGATGAGCTTGTCAATGTTCGTCATATTGGTGAATTTACGGTTAAACCGCCGGAAGATGTTCACTATATGGATGTGTCTCCCCAGCAGGTGGTGTCGGTTGCAGCAGCATTGATTCCATTCCTGGAGCACGATGATGCCAACCGCGCATTGATGGGTTCCAATATGCAGCGTCAGGCAGTGCCGACGCTAGTGGTTGAAAAACCGCTGGTGGGAACCGGTTTTGAACGCCATGTGGCATCGGACTCCGGTGTCTGTGTGGTCGGTCGCCGCGGTGGTGTCATCGAGAACGTTGACGCCAGCCGGATTGTTGTGCGTGTCAATGACGATGAAGTTGAATCTGGTGATGCCGGTGTTGATATTTATAACCTCACCAAGTACACCCGTTCCAACCAGAATACCTGTATCAATCAAAGACCGATTGTCCGTCAGGGCGATGTTATAGCTCGCGGTGATATTCTTGCCGATGGCCCGTCTGTGGATATGGGTGAACTGGCGTTGGGCCAGAATATGCGTATCGCCTTCATGCCCTGGAATGGCTACAACTTTGAGGACTCGATTCTGATTTCAGAACGGGTGGTTCAGGAGGATCGCTTTACCACTATTCATATTCAGGAACTGACCTGTACTGCGCGTGATACCAAACTTGGGGCAGAAGAGATTACTGCCGACATTCCCAATGTCGGCGAGGCGGCGCTGTCCCGTCTCGATGAGTCCGGAATTGTCTACATTGGCGCCGAGGTTTCGGCCGGCGATATTCTGGTGGGCAAGGTCACGCCGAAGGGCGAAACCCAGCTGACGCCGGAGGAGAAGTTGCTCCGCGCCATCTTTGGTGAGAAAGCCTCTGATGTGAAAGACACCTCTCTGAGGGTTCCCTCAAGTACCAAGGGTACGGTGATTGATGTACAGGTGTTCACCCGTGACGGGTTGGAAAAGGATCAGCGCTCCCTGCAAATCGAGAAGGCTGCGCTGGATCAGTTCCGTCAGGACCTGAATGATGAATACCGCATTATGGAAAATGCCACTTTTGAACGGCTGAGTGCCGCATTGGTAGGGCAGCCTGTGGTTAAGGCCCCCGGTCTCAAAAAAGGCGAAAAGCTGACGGAAGAAATCGTCGCTGCCTATACCAGTGAAGAATGGTTCAAGTTGCGGATGAACGAAGACGCTCTGAACGAACAGGTTGCCAGGGCAGAGGAGTTGTTGACCGAACGTCGCAAAATACTTGATGAGCGTTATCAGGATAAAAAGAGCAAGCTGCAAAGTGGTGATGATCTCGCCCCCGGTGTGCTGAAAACCGTCAAGGTGTATCTGGCCGTCAAACGTCGCATTCAACCTGGCGATAAAATGGCGGGCCGTCACGGTAACAAGGGTGTTATCTCTGTGATCATGCCCGTGGAAGATATGCCTTTTGATGAAAATGGTGTGCCTGTCGATGTGGTTTTGAACCCACTTGGCGTGCCATCAAGGATGAATGTCGGTCAGATCCTTGAAACGCACATGGGGCTCGCTGCCAAGGGGCTGGGTGAGAAAATCGATCGTATGATCCAGGCTCAGCAGCAAACTGTCGAGATTCGCAAGTTCCTGCAGCAGATCTACGATGTGGGTCTCGGTACCAGTCCGGTCGAGCTGAATACGCTTTCAGATAAGGAAGTCGGTGAGTTGGCCAACAACCTCCGCAAAGGTGTGCCGATGGCGACACCCGTGTTTGATGGCGCACAGGAGGAAGAGATCAAGGCTCTGCTGGCTTTGGCCGATTTACCGGAAAGCGGGCAGATGACGCTCTATGACGGGCGTTCCGGCGACCAGTTTGAGCGACCTGTAACCGTCGGTTATATGTACATGCTGAAACTGAATCACTTGGTGGACGACAAAATGCATGCCCGCTCAACGGGATCCTACAGTCTGGTCACCCAGCAGCCACTGGGTGGTAAAGCCCAGTTTGGTGGTCAGCGCTTCGGTGAAATGGAAGTGTGGGCGCTCGAGGCTTATGGCGCTGCCTATACCTTGCAGGAAATGCTCACAGTCAAGTCCGATGATGTGAATGGTCGTACCAAAATGTATAAAAACATTGTGGATGGAGATCACAGCATGGAGCCCGGCATGCCGGAATCCTTCAACGTGTTGGTTAAGGAAATACGCTCGCTTGCTATCAACATCGAGTTGGAAAACGAGTAACGGTCATTATTAGGTTGGGGGCGGACCTAATGTCCGCCGCGCAAAGCTAGCACCCACTGGAGAAAGGCATTGAAAGACTTACTGAATCTGCTCAAGTCACAGGATCAAACCGGCGAGTTTGACGCCATACGTATTGGCCTGGCATCACCGGACATGATCCGGTCCTGGTCATATGGCGAAGTGAAAAAGCCGGAGACTATTAACTACCGTACCTTCAAGCCCGAGCGTGAAGGTTTGTTTTGCGCCAAAATTTTTGGTCCTGTAAAGGATTACGAGTGTCTTTGCGGTAAATATAAACGCATGAAGCACCGCGGTATCGTTTGTGAGAAATGTGGTGTCGAGGTCACTCTGGCGAAAGTGCGTCGGGATCGTATGGGCCACATTGAGCTGGCCTGTCCGGTAGCCCATATCTGGTTCCTGAAATCGCTACCCTCCCGCATTGGTTTAATGCTGGATATGACCCTGCGTGAAATCGAGCGTGTTCTCTACTTCGAATCATTTGTGGTTACGGACCCAGGTATGACGACGCTTGAGCGCGGCAACCTGCTGACCGATGAAGAATACTTTCAGGCCATGGAAGATTTCGGTGATGACTTCGAGGCCACGATGGGTGCCGAGGGCATTCAGAAGCTGATGAAAGATCTCGATCTGGAGCAGGAAATTGCAGATATCCGTGAGGAGATACCCAATACCCGTTCCGAAACGAAAATCAAGAAACTGTCCAAGCGGTTGAAATTGCTGGAGGCTTTTCTGCACTCGGGCAATAAACCGGAATGGATGGTGATGGAGGCGTTGCCGGTGTTGCCGCCGGATCTGCGTCCTCTTGTGCCTCTGGACGGCGGGCGTTTCGCCACCTCGGATCTCAATGACCTGTATCGCCGGGTTATTAACCGTAACAACCGCTTGAAGCGCCTGCTGGAGTTGAATGCCCCCGATATCATCGTGCGCAATGAAAAACGTATGCTGCAGGAGGCCGTCGACGCCCTGCTGGATAATGGTCGTCGCGGTCGGGCCATCACCGGTTCAAACAAGCGTCCGTTGAAATCCCTGGCAGATATGATCAAGGGTAAGCAGGGTCGTTTCCGTCAGAACCTGCTGGGCAAACGCGTGGACTATTCCGGGCGTTCAGTGATTGTTGTTGGCCCGACCTTGCGTCTGCATCAATGCGGCCTGCCAAAGCGTATGGCGCTGGAGCTATTCAAGCCCTTTATCTTCTCGAAGCTGGAGTTGCGTGGATTGGCAACCACCATTAAAGCGGCCAAGAAAATGGTTGAGCGTGAAGAGTCGGTGGTTTGGGATATTCTTGATGATGTGATCCGCGAACACCCCGTCTTGCTCAATCGGGCTCCTACGCTTCACCGTCTCGGTATTCAGGCGTTTGAGCCGGTACTGATTGAAGGTAAAGCCATTCAGTTGCACCCGCTGGTCTGTGCGGCCTACAACGCTGATTTTGATGGCGACCAGATGGCGGTCCATGTTCCCCTGACTCTGGAAGCGCAGCTGGAATCTCGGGCGTTGATGATGTCCACCAACAATATTCTGTCTCCCGCTAGCGGTGAGCCGATTATTGTGCCGTCTCAGGATGTTGTGCTGGGTCTCTATTACATGACCCGTGAGCGGATCAATGCGCAGGGTGAAGGCCGAGTGTTTGGTAGCCTTCAGGAAGTTTCGCGTGTCTATTACGGCAAGCACGCGCACTTGCAGGCGAAGGTAAAAGTTCGTATCCACGAAGTGACCTTTAACGAAGAAGGTGAGCGCTTGGCGCGTACCTTCATTGCTGACACGACAGTTGGTCGTGCTCTGCTCTGGGGTATCGTTCCGGAAGGTCTGAGTTTCGACATGGTTAATCAGCCGATGACCAAAAAGGCGATCTCGCGCATTATCAATCGTTGCTATCGCGATGTTGGTCTGAAGGCCACCGTCATTTTTGCCGACCAGCTGATGTATACCGGTTTCGATTTCTCCACCAAATCCGGGGTTTCTATTGGAGTTAATGACTTCACTATTCCCGAAGCCAAGGGTGAAATCATTGCCCGAGCTGATGCCGAGGTATTGGAAATTGAAAGTCAGTTTTCCTCGGGCCTGGTGACCCAGGGTGAGAAATATAACAAGGTGATCGATATCTGGTCTCGGGCCAACGACCAGGTCGCCAAATCCATGATGGATGTCATCAGCACCGAGCCGGTTATCGACCGGGACGGCGTCGAGGTGGAACAGGAGTCATTCAACTCTGTTTATATCATGGCCGACTCCGGGGCGCGGGGTTCTCCCGCCCAGATCCGTCAGCTGGCTGGTATGCGTGGCCTGATGGCTCGTCCGGATGGCTCGATCATTGAAACGCCCATCACTGCAAACTTCCGTGAAGGGCTGAACGTGTTGCAGTACTTTATCTCTACTCACGGTGCCCGGAAGGGGCTTGCTGATACCGCTCTGAAAACGGCTAACTCCGGTTATCTGACGCGGCGCCTGGTGGATGTGTCTCAGGACCTGGTGGTGGTTGAGCATGACTGTGGTACCAGCGAAGGGCTGCTGATGACGCCGGTCATCGAAGGCGGCGACATTATTGAATCACTCGGTGACCGGATCTTGGGCCGGGTGGTGGCGGTGGATGTAATGAAAGCCGGATCCAATGATATCGCCATTGAAGCTGGCCTTATGATTGACGAAAAATGGGTTGATCGTATTGAGGCAATGGGTATTGATGAGCTGGTCGTTCGCTCCCCAATTACCTGTGAAACCCGTTTTGGTATTTGTTCTGTCTGCTATGGCCGTGATCTCGCCAGAGGCCACATGGTCAACCCTGGAGAAGCTATCGGGGTTATCGCAGCCCAGTCCATTGGTGAACCGGGTACCCAGTTGACCATGCGGACCTTCCACATTGGTGGTGCAGCGTCACGCGCCTCTGCTGTGGACAGCATTCAGGTAAAAATGAGTGGCACTGTGCGGCTTGTTAATATCAAGGTGGTCGAGCGTGAAAACGGCGAACTGGTTGCCGTTTCCCGGTCGGGTGAACTGGCTCTGGCGGATGAAAACGGCCGCGAGCGCGAACGCTATAAGCTGCCCTATGGTGCTACGATCAATGTGAAAGAGGGCGCCAAGGTGCAGGCCGGCGAAGTAGTAGCCAACTGGGACCCGCATACCCACCCGATTATTACAGAAGTGGCAGGCCATATAGCGTTCTCCGGTATGGAGGAGGGGCTCAGTACCCGTACACAAACGGATGAGCTGACCGGCCTTTCCAATATTGCTGTGTTGGATCCCAATGAGCGTCCATCTGCAGGCAAGGATCTCAAGCCGATGGTGACCATGCTGGATGACAAGGGCAAGGAAATGACCTTCCCAAGCTCGACTGTTCCAGCACACTACATGCTGCCTACCCACGCCCTTCTCAGCGTCAGCAATGGGAGTCGGGTCGGTGCAGGTGATGTGATCGCACGGATCCCTCAGGAGGGGTCGAAAACCCGTGATATCACCGGTGGTTTGCCCCGGGTAGCGGATTTGTTTGAAGCGCGTCGTCCAAAAGACCCTGCCATTCTCGCCGAGGTGACTGGTACGGTTACCTTTGGCAAGGAAACCAAGGGTAAGCGCCGTTTGGTGATTACCCCGACGGATGGCCAGACATTGCCAGACGGAAGCCCCTTCTACGAAGAGCTGATCCCCAAATGGCGTCAGCTGGGCGTGTTCGAGGGTGAGCATGTCGAGAAAGGGGAAGTAATAGCTGATGGGCCTGCCAATCCTCACGATATTTTGCGTTTGCAAGGTGTGGATTCGCTGGCGAAGTATGTCGTCAATGAAATTCAGGACGTCTACCGTCTGCAGGGCGTAAAGATCAATGACAAGCATATTGAGGTCATTGTTCGCCAGATGCTGCGCAAGGTCGAAATTAGCGATATGGGTGATTCATCGTTCGTAAAAGGTGAGCAGGTGGAGTACAACCGCGTCCTGGAAGAGAACGAAGCGCTCTACAACGATGGCAAAACGCCGGCTAAATTTGAGCGTCTGTTGTTGGGTATAACCAAGGCCTCGCTGGCTACGGAAAGCTTTATTTCAGCCGCATCCTTCCAGGAGACTACGCGAGTCCTCACCGAAGCTGCTGTTACCGGTAAAGCGGATTTTCTGCGCGGCTTGAAAGAAAATGTGGTGGTGGGGCGTCTGGTGCCAGCGGGTACGGGTCTTACCTATCACAAGCAACGCCGCGAAGCCCGGGAAGTTATTGGTGAAACGACGGTGAGTGCCAGCGATATTGAGGCAGCATTAAGTGAGGCGCTGAATTCGAGCGACGAATAAAATTTGCTTTGCAAGCGGCCCGCACGGGCCGCTTGACTCGCAGGTTCTCTGTCTTTAGAATGCCGCCTCCCTAAAGTGGGGTCCAGCTATCTGGATCTATTTATTGGAGCCTTCTGCGCGAAGGCGTTTTTATATCTGGAGTTAATGAATGGCAACGATCAATCAGTTGGTTCGTAAGCCGAGGAAACGCAGAGTTGCCAAGAGCGACGTTCCTGCATTGCAAGCTTGTCCCCAGCGTCGTGGTGTCTGTACCCGCGTTTATACAACAACGCCAAAAAAGCCAAACTCGGCACTGCGTAAAGTTTGCCGGGTTCGCCTGACAAATGGTTACGAAGTCAGTTCTTACATTGGTGGCGAAGGGCATAACCTGCAAGAGCACAGCGTGGTTCTGATTCGTGGTGGTCGTGTCAAGGATTTGCCGGGTGTTCGTTATCACACCGTTCGAGGCAGCCTGGATACCGCTGGCGTGAATAATCGCAAACAACGTCGTTCCAAATATGGTACCAAGCGTCCCAAAAAATAACGGACGTACTGTGTGTCGGTAAGAAGAACTGAGTAAGGCCGGGTGCGCGTCAGCGCTCAGTGAATCCCGGATAGCCCTGAAGAGAAGAGCAGACTATGCCTAGAAGAAGAGTTGTCGCCAAACGCGAAATTTTACCTGATCCAAAATTCGGTAATGTAACGTTGGCAAAGTTTATGAACCACGTCATGGTAAGTGGTAAGAAATCTGTTGCCGAGCGTATCGTTTACGGTGCGCTGACAGTGGTTCAAACCCGTTTGAAAGAAGATCCTGTGATGGCATTTGAGACAGCGCTGGATAATATTGCGCCGATGGTTGAGGTTAAGTCCCGCCGGGTCGGTGGCGCAACCTATCAAGTGCCTGTTGAAGTGCGTCCATCCCGCCGTGTTGCGCTGGCAATGCGCTGGATGGTGGACTACGCCCGCAATCGTGGTGAGAAATCCATGTCCCAGCGTCTGGCAGGCGAGATAGTCGATGCCTACCAGAACAAGGGTGGCGCTGTGAAGAAACGTGAAGACGTCCACCGTATGGCGGAAGCCAACAAGGCGTTCTCACACTTCCGGTTCTAGTTCCGGTTGGCGTGCTTTCGTTTTGCAAAAGGGTAGCTGGCATACAGCTACCTTTTGTAATTTTTAAGATTAATTGTTTGTTGGGGAAAAATTGTGGCTCGTAAGACTCCCATTGCCCGTTACCGGAATATTGGTATTTGTGCGCACGTAGATGCTGGTAAAACGACTACGACAGAGCGTGTGCTGTTCTACACGGGGCTGTCACACAAGCTGGGCGAAGTACATGATGGTGCTGCCACCACTGACTGGATGGCTCAGGAGCAGGAGCGCGGTATCACGATTACCTCGGCGGCTGTTACGACTTTCTGGCAAGGCATGGACCAGCAGTTCGATCAACACCGAATCAATGTGATCGATACACCTGGCCACGTCGACTTTACCATTGAGGTTGAGCGTTCACTGCGAGTGCTGGATGGTGCAGTGGTAGTGCTCTGTGGCTCTTCCGGCGTTCAGCCACAGACTGAAACAGTCTGGCGGCAGGCCAATAAATACGAAGTGCCGCGCATGGTATTTGTCAACAAGATGGACCGAGCTGGCGCTGACTACATGATGGTTGTCCGTCAGCTGAAAGAGCGTCTTGGTGCTAATGCCGTGCCATTGCAGATGACCATCGGCTCCGAAGAGAACTTCAAGGGTGTGGTCGATCTGATCAAAATGAAGGCAGTACTTTGGAACGAAGCTGACCAGGGTATGACATTTCAATATGCCGAAATACCGGCAGAGATGGTTGACCAGTGTCAGGAAATGCGTGAATTTATGGTTGAGGCTGCTGCCGAAGCCAATGAAGAGTTGATGAACAAATACCTTGAGGGCGAAGCGCTGAGCGAGGCAGAGATCAAGGCCGGATTGCGTGCTCGTACACTGGCTAACGAAATCGTGCCGGTTCTCGGTGGTTCGGCTTTCAAAAACAAAGGTGTTCAGGCCGTGCTGGACGCGGTGGTTGAATATCTGCCGGCGCCCACGGAAGTGAAGGCCATTGAAGGTATTCTGGACGATGGCGAGACAGTGGCGGTGCGCAAGGCCGATGACGATGAGCCCTTTTCTGCACTGGCGTTTAAAATTGCTACCGATCCCTTTGTAGGTACGCTGACGTTTTTCCGTGTGTACTCCGGTACGCTGAATTCTGGTGATACGGTCTTAAATCCGGTCAAGAGCAAGAAAGAACGTATCGGCCGTATGGTGCAAATGCACGCCAATAACCGTGAGGAAATCAAGCAGGTGCTGGCGGGTGATATTGCGGCAGCGATTGGTCTAAAAGATGTGACCACAGGTGATACGCTCTGTGATTTGAACAATATTATTACACTGGAGCGCATGGAGTTTCCTGAACCGGTAATCTCAGTTGCTGTAGAGCCAAAATCTAAAGCTGACCAGGAAAAAATGGGCATTGCACTAGGCAAGCTCGCTCAGGAAGATCCCTCTTTCCGTGTCAAAACTGATGAAGAGACAGGTCAGACCATTATTTCTGGTATGGGTGAGCTGCATTTGGATATTCTGGTAGACCGGATGCGTCGCGAGTTTAATGTCGAGGCCAATATCGGTAAGCCGCAAGTAGCCTATCGCGAAGCGATTCGCAATACCTGTGAGATTGAAGGTAAGTTTGTGCGTCAGTCCGGTGGCCGCGGTCAGTACGGTCACGTCTGGATCCGCTTTGAGCCGGGCGAGGACGAGAATGCTGAGGGGCTGGAGTTCGTCAACGAAGTTGTCGGTGGTGTGGTCCCCAAGGAATATATTCCGGCTGTCCAAAAAGGTATCGAAGAGCAGATGCAGAATGGCGTGCTCGCTGGTTACCCTCTGTTGGGTTTGAAGGCAACAGCCTATGACGGCTCGTACCACGATGTCGATTCGTCTGAGATGGCGTATAAAATTGCTGCGTCTATGGCGACCAAGCAGCTTGCCCAAAAAGGTGGTGCTGTCCTGCTTGAGCCTATCATGAAGGTTGAAGTCATTACCCCCGAGGAGAACATGGGGGACGTGGTTGGTGACCTCAACCGCCGCCGTGGCATTATTCTCGGTATGGACGAATGTGTTTCAGGAAAAGTTATTAATGTAGAGGTTCCCCTGGCGGAGATGTTTGGTTACGCAACCGATTTGCGTTCAGCCACTCAGGGCCGCGCTACATTTGCTATGGAATTTAACAAATACGCCGAGGCGCCGCGCAATATTGCCGATGAAGTCATCGCAAAAAACCAGCGCTAATTTTTGAAATATTAAAAAGCATATCTTTAAGAGGATCTAGACAATGGGAAAAGCAAAGTTTGAACGTAACAAGCCCCACGTAAACGTTGGCACGATTGGTCACGTTGACCACGGTAAGACGACCCTGACAGCGGCGCTGACGCGAGTTTGCTTCGAGACTTGGGGCAGTGGCTCAGCGATGGCCTTTGATGGTATTGATAATGCGCCGGAAGAGCGCGAGCGCGGTATCACGATTGCGACATCCCATGTTGAATACGATTCTCCGAGCCGCCACTACGCACACGTTGACTGTCCGGGTCACGCCGACTATGTGAAAAACATGATCACTGGTGCTGCGCAGATGGATGGAGCGATTCTGGTGTGTGGTGCGACGGATGGTCCGATGCCGCAAACCCGCGAGCATATTCTGCTGTCCCGCCAGGTGGGTGTGCCTTACGTTGTAGTGTTTCTGAACAAGGCAGATCTGCTGGCTGAAGATTGCGGTGGTGTTGGCTCTGAAGAATACAACGAGATGATCGAGCTGGTTGAAATGGAGCTCCGTGAGCTGCTGGACGCCTACGACTTCCCGGGTGATGACACGCCTATTATTGCCGGTTCAGCCCTGATGGCGCTGAACGGTGAAGACGACAACGAGCTGGGTACCACAGCGGTCCGCAAGTTGGTGGAAGCGCTGGATGCCTATATCCCTGAGCCGGAGCGGGCGGTTGACCAGCCGTTCCTGATGCCGATCGAAGATGTATTTTCGATCTCTGGACGCGGCACGGTAGTTACCGGGCGTGTTGAGCGCGGTGTTGTCAAAGTGGGTGAGGAGATCGAGATTGTGGGTATCCGGGATACCACCAAGACGGTCTGCACCGGTGTTGAGATGTTCCGGAAGCTGCTGGACGAAGGTCGTGCTGGTGAGAACGTTGGTGTTCTGCTTCGCGGCACCAAGCGCGATGACGTTGAGCGCGGTCAGGTTTTGTGTAAGCCGGGCAGCATCAAGCCGCACACCAAGTTTGAGGCAGAGGTTTACGTGCTGTCGAAGGACGAGGGAGGGCGTCACACGCCGTTTTTCAAAGGCTACCGTCCACAGTTTTACTTCCGTACCACGGATGTGACAGGTGCCTGTGAGCTGCCTGAGGGTGTGGAGATGGTTATGCCTGGAGATAACGTCCAGATGACCGTGACGCTGATTGCGCCGATTGCGATGGAAGACGGGCTGCGTTTTGCGATTCGTGAAGGTGGCCGCACGGTCGGTGCTGGCGTGGTCGCTAAAATTATTGAGTAATAGTAATAAAGCGCCTGTCTTGTTTGCGGGGGTCACTGTGACCCCCTTTTTATCGCGATGCTGTTGATCGCTAGCCGATAAAAATCGCCTGGTGTAACAGGTTTTTGCTTGACAGGGGTTGGGTGCAGACTTAGAATCTCGCCTCCATTTTTCCGGGTCCCGATGTGCGGGATTCGATGGCTCTTTAGACAGTTGGAGTTTGATTCCATGCAGGATCAGCGCATTCGTATTCGCCTGAAGGCTTTTGATCACAAGCTGATTGATGCTTCCACGCAAGAAATTGTTGAGACGGCAAAGCGTACCGGGGCCCAGATTCGTGGACCGATTCCCCTGCCAACTCGCAAAGAACGTTTTACTATTTTGATTTCACCGCATGTTAACAAAGATGCGCGTGATCAATATGAGATCCGTACCCACAAGCGGTTGCTGGATATTGTTGAGCCGACAGAGAAAACTGTTGATGCCCTGATGAAGCTGGATCTGGCCGCAGGTGTTGAGGTTCAAATTAGCCTGACATAAACGGTACTGAAAACCCATGTCCTGCCAGAGCAGGGCGTGTGTAACGCTCTGAAATGGGCGGCCATAGCGGGTAATAGCCCCGTACACTATGAGGTTAGACAAATGACTATTGGTATAGTCGGCCGCAAATGCGGCATGACACGTGTGTTCACTGAGGATGGCGCCTCTATTCCGGTCACTGTGATCGAGGCAGAGCCCAATCGCATTACTCAAATCAAAACCGAGGATACTGACGGTTATATTGCCGTGCAGGTGACTACTGGTGCCCGTAGGGCTTCCCGTGTCAGTAAATCTCAGGTTGGTCATTTCGCCAAAGCTGGTGTTGAGGCGGGTAGGGGCTCTTGGGAGTTGCGTGTCGATGGTTTGCCCGAAGACTTGCAGGTTGGCGGCAATATCACGGTTGAGCAATTCGAAGCAGGCCAGAAAGTCGATGCCACCGGCACATCTAAAGGCAAGGGGTTTCAGGGTGTCATCAAGCGCTGGAACTTCAGCATGCAGGATGCTACGCACGGTAACTCATTGTCGCACCGTGCTCCTGGTTCAATCGGCCAGTGTCAGACGCCTGGCCGAGTATTCAAAGGCAAGAAAATGTCTGGGCACATGGGTGCCGAGCGTGTTACCACGCAGAATCTCGAAATTGTCCGTATAGACGCTGAACGTAACCTGCTCCTTATCAAGGGCGCTGTACCTGGTGCGCCAGGTGGTGACGTGATCATTCGTGCTGCTGTGAAGGGCTGAGGGGATCGCCGATGGAATTAACGATAGCTACTCCCAAAGGCAGCGCAGGAACCATAGAGGTTTCTGAGGTCGCGTTTGGTAAAGAATTTAATCAGGATCTGGTACATCAGGCAGTGACTAGCTACCTGGCGGGTGCCCGTCAGGGTACGCGGGCGCAAAAAACCCGCGCTGAAGTCAGCGGTGGTGGCAAAAAACCCTGGCGGCAAAAAGGTACGGGTCGTGCTCGTGCCGGTACCATTCGTTCGCCAATTTGGCGTACCGGTGGTGTGACATTCGCTGCCAAGCCCCAGGATCACTCGCAAAAGCTGAACCGCAAGATGTATCGTGCTGCGCTCAGATCCATACTTTCAGAGCTGGCCCGTCAGGATCGCTTAGTGGTGGTGGAATCTTTTGATGTGGATCAGCCAAAAACCAAAGTCTTGATTCAGAAGCTCGGTGAGTTTGGCATTCAGGATGTGCTGATTGTGACTGAAGAGGTGACAGAAAATCTGTACCTGTCCTCGCGTAATTTGCACAAAGTCGATGTGCGCGATGCAGTTGGTGTTGATCCTGTCAGTCTGATCCATTTTGAAAAAGTGTTGGTCACAGTGCCTGCACTGAAAAAGATTGAGGAGATGCTGGTATGAATCAAGAGCGCATCTTTAAAGTATTGTTGGGGCCGCATATTACGGAGAAGACATCGCTTGCCGCCGATAGTCAAAATCAAGTCGCTTTCAAGGTTGCTACAAATGCGACCAAACTTGAAATAAAGGCGGCTGTTGAGAAGCTGTTTGATGTCGTGGTAATGGATGTTCGTGTCGCCAAGGTCAAGGGTAAAACCAAACGCACTCGCTTTGGTTTGGGTAAGCGCTCCGACTGGAAAAAAGCGTATGTTCGTCTAGCGCAAGGTCAGGACATTGACTTTGCAGTAGCTGCTGAATAAGGGGTTGTTGAGATGCCAGTCGTAAAGAGAAAGCCAACGTCTCCCGGTCGCCGATTTGTTGTCAGTGTCGTCAACCCGAATCTGCATAAGGGGGAACCCTATGCACCGCTGCTCGAGAAGAAAACCAGAACGGGTGGGCGCAATAACAATGGTCGTATCACAACACGCCATATTGGTGGTGGCCATAAACAGCATTACCGACTGATCGATTTTAAGCGTAGCAAGGACGGTATCCCGGCAAAAGTCGAGCGCCTGGAATACGATCCGAACCGTACACCTTATATCGCGCTGGTTTGTTATACCGATGGTGAGCGCCGCTATATTATTGCTCCGAAAGGTCTGAAAGACGGCGACATGATCCAGTCCGGCGTCAGTGCGCCGATCAAACTGGGGAATACACTCCCTCTCAGAAACATACCAGTGGGTAGTGTTATCCATTGCGTCGAGATGAAGCCCGGTAAGGGTGCACAGTTGGCGCGCAGTGCAGGTACTTCAGTTCAGCTGGTTGCCCGCGAGGGGCAATACGCCACCTTGCGCCTGCGTAGCGGTGAAATGCGTAAAGTGCCGGTGGATTGTCGTGCGACCATTGGTGAAGTTTCCAACAGTGAGCACAGCTTGCGCTCACTGGGTAAGGCCGGCGCATCTCGCTGGCGTGGTGTTCGCCCCACTGTTCGCGGTGTGGTTATGAACCCGGTTGATCACCCCCATGGTGGCGGTGAAGGTCGTACATCCGGCGGGCGTCATCCGGTGACCCCATGGGGTATACCGACTAAAGGTTACAAGACCAGAAAAAACAAGCGCACAACCAATATGATCGTGCGCCGTCGCGGCAAGTAATTGATAGAGAAGAGGAAAATATAGTGCCACGCTCTCTCAAGAAAGGACCTTTTATCGACCTTCACCTTGTGAAAAAGGTTGATGAGGCGCAAGAAAAAAATGACAGACGTCCGATCAAAACCTGGTCGCGCCGTTCGATGGTCAGCCCGGATATGGTCGGCTTGACTATTGCCATACACAATGGTCGTCAACACGTACCAGTGTTGGTTAATGAGGAAATGGTGGGGCACAAATTAGGTGAATTTGCCCCTACTCGGACTTATCGCGGCCACGTAGCGGACAAAAAGGCCAAGCGTTAAGCTGGTGTTTAAGAGGTAGATGACTGTGGAAGTAGCAGCAAAATTACGCGGAGCCAGATTGTCGGCGCAAAAGGCGCGTCTGGTGGCTGATCAGGTACGTGGCAAACCTGTAGAGGAAGCGCTGGATATATTGGCTTTTAGCGCCAAAAAAGGTGCGGCGATTATCAAAAAGGTGCTTGAGTCTGCTATTGCAAATGCTGAGCATAATGAAGGCGCGGATGTTGATGAGCTTCGTGTATCGACAATCTTTGTCGACGAGGGCACCACCATGAAACGCATCAAACCGCGTGCCAAGGGTCGTGATGACCGCATATTCAAACGCTCTTGTCACATTACCGTGAAAGTTGCCGATGAGGAGACCGTTTAATGGGTCAGAAAGTACATCCAACAGGCATTCGTCTGGGTATTGTTAAAAAACATACCTCTATCTGGTACGCCGGACAGAAAGATTATGCAGACAAACTGAATGCTGACCTAAGCGTTCGCGAGTTTATCAATAAAAAACTTGCCCATGCCTCTGTCAGCCGAATTGAAATCGAGCGCCCCGCACAAACAGCGAGAATTACTATCCATACTGCCCGTCCAGGCATTGTGATCGGTAAGAAGGGTGAAGATGTTGAGGCGCTGCGCAACGAGGTTTCTGCCCAAATGGGTGTTCCTGTGCATATCAACATTGAGGAAGTTCGCAAGCCCGACCTTGATGCAACCCTGGTGGCCCAGAATGTCGCTCAGCAGCTGGAGCGTCGCGTTATGTTTCGTCGTGCCATGAAGCGGGCGGTACAGAATGCCATTCGGCAGGGTGCCAAAGGTATCAAGATCCAGGTCGGCGGACGTCTCGGCGGTGCTGAGATAGCGCGCTCAGAATGGTATCGTGAAGGTCGTGTTCCCCTACACACCCTGCGGGCCGATATTGATTATGGCACTGCAGAAGGGTCAACAACTTACGGCATTATTGGCGTAAAAGTGTGGATCTTTAAGGGCGAAGTGATTGGTGGTGAAGAGGCGGCGCAAGCGCCCGCCAAGAAAACACCGACTAAAAAGAAGTAAGTTTGCGAGTTAAGGGTCAAGCGAGATGCTGCAACCGAAACGTACAAAATTCCGTAAGCAACACAAAGGCCGCAACCGTGGTCTGGCATTGCGCGGTAGCAAGGTAAGCTTTGGCGAATTTGGTCTGAAGGCCATAGGTCGTGGTCGGCTGACTGCGCGTCAGATTGAATCTGCCCGTCGTGCCATGACCCGTCACATTAAACGTGGTGGCAAGATCTGGATTCGGGTTTTTCCCGATAAGCCGATTACCAATAAACCACTTGAAGTGCGGATGGGTAAAGGTAAGGGGAGCGTTGAATACTGGGTCGCTCAAATTCAGCCCGGCAGAGTGCTTTATGAAATGGAAGGTGTTTCTGAAGTAATCGCTCGCGAGGCCTTTGCTCTCGCGGCAGCCAAGTTGCCGGTTCAAACTACCTTTGTTAGACGGTCGGTAATGTAATGAAAGCCATCGAATTGCGTGAAAAAACAGTTGAAGAACTGAATCAGGAATTGAGCAAGCAGCTAGAGCAGCAATTCAAGTTGCGCATGCAGGCTGCCACTGGTCAGTTGGGTCAGAGCCACAAGGTCAAAGAGGCGCGTGTCAATGTTGCGCGTATCAAGACTGTGCTGAACGAAAAAGCGGGTAACTAAGATGAGTGAAGCAGAAAAAAATGCTCGCACGCTCACTGGTCGAGTTGTTAGTGACAAGATGAATAAATCAGTCACTGTGCTGATCGAGCGCCGGGTTAAGCACCCGGTTTATGGAAAAATCGTGAGCAAATCCACCAAGGTTAAAGCTCACGATGAAAGTAACGATTGTCGTCAGGGTGATCTGGTGACCATTGCGGAAACTCGTCCACTGTCCAAAACAAAATCCTGGACGCTGGTCAAGATTGATGAGCGTGCGGCCGAAGTCTAATCGGCGCGCAGCAGTAACGGGTTCGGAGAGAGACAATGATTCAGACAGAAAGCTATCTGGATGTGGCTGATAACAGTGGTGCTCGTCGGGTGATGTGTATCAAGGTTTTGGGTGGTTCACACCGCCGCTACGCCAGCGTGGGTGACATTATCAAGGTAACTGTCAAAGAAGCCATACCCCGTGGCAAAGTAAAAAAAGGTCAGGTTATGAATGCAGTTGTGGTGCGTACCCGTAAGGGTGTCCGTCGCCAGGATGGCAGCCTGATCAAGTTTGATGACAATGCAGCTGTTCTGTTGAACCAGCAGCTCGCGCCGATTGGTACCCGCATTTTTGGGCCGGTTACACGTGAGCTGCGCGGCGAACGTTTCATGAAAATTATCTCACTGGCGCCTGAAGTTCTGTAAGGCCGGGGGCGAGGAAAGGGTTATGCGCAAGATTAAACGTGATGATGAAATCATCGTGACAGCCGGTAAAGATAAAGGCAAACGTGGCAAGGTGCTCAAGGTACAGGCCGATGGTCGTTTGTTGATCTCCGGTGTGAATATCATCAAAAAACATCAGAAACCAAATCCTCAGATGAATATTCCTGGTGGAATCATTGAGAAAGAGGCACCGATTCAGTCCTCCAATGTTGCAATTTATAATCGTGCAACCAGTAAGGCGGACCGTGTGGGCTTCAAAGTGTTAGAAGATGGTAAGAAAGTTCGTATTTTTAAATCCAACGGCGAAGCCGTTGACGCCTAATTTGACAGGAAACTGACATGGCAAGGCTGAGAGAAGTCTACAAGAGTGAAATTGCTTCCAAGCTTAAAGAAGAGCTGGGACTGGCAAATGTAATGCAGGTGCCTAAGATCACTAAAATCACACTTAATATGGGTGTGGGTGAAGCGCTGGGCGACAAAAAAGCCCTTGAAAATGCGGTAGCGGATATGACGTTGATCGCTGGCCAAAAGCCGGTCGTCACCAAAGCACGCAAGTCAATCGCCGGGTTCAAAGTTCGTGAGGGTTGGCCCATCGGTTGCAAAGTGACTTTGCGGAGTGATCGTATGTACGAGTTTCTCGAGCGTCTGATTTCTCTGGCGATTCCAAGAATCAGAGATTTCCGGGGTATAAGTCCGAAATCCTTTGACGGTCATGGGAATTTCTCCATGGGTGTCACCGAGCAAATTATTTTCCCTGAGATTGAGTACGACAAAGTGGATACGTTGCGTGGACTGGATATCACCATTACCACCACCGCCCGCAATGACGATGAAGGCCGGGCTCTGCTCCGTGCATTCAGTTTTCCGCTGAAAGGTTGAGGTAAGTTATATGGCAAAGACATCCATGATCGAGCGCGAGAAAAAACGTGCACGTATTGTTGCGCAATACGCTGAAAAGCGTGCCGAGTTGAAAGCAATTATTTCCAATACGACGCTTTCTGATGAAGAGCGTTGGGATGCTCAGGTGAAATTCCAACAATTGCCACGTAATGCCAGCCCTTGCCGTCAACAGCGCCGTTGTCGTCAAACCGGTCGCCCCCATGGTGTCTATCGTAAATTTGGTCTGTGCCGCAACAAGCTTCGTGAAGCTGCCATGCGCGGAGATGTTCCAGGCCTGGTTAAGGCCAGTTGGTAAGCAGCGTCGCGAATTAAGGAATTAATCAGATGAGTATGCAAGATACCCTGGCAGATATGTTGACCCGCATCCGCAACGCGCAGATGTCGGCAAAAAAATCTGTCACTATGCCGTCCGCCAAATTGAAAGTGGCTGTTGCCCAGGTTTTGAAGGACGAAGGTTACATTACTGATTTCAGTGTTGCGGATGGTGCCAAGCCGGAATTGACCTTGGTGCTGAAATACTTTGAAGGTAAACCGGTGATCGAATCGATTACCCGTTACAGTAGGCCGGGCCTTCGCCAGTATTCAGGTTCAGACAAGCTGCCAAGTATTCGAGCTGGCTTGGGTGTTGCTATCGTCTCCACAAGTAAAGGTGTGATGACTGATCGTGCTGCCCGTGCTGCCGGTATTGGCGGTGAGGTTCTCTGCACAGTTTTCTAATGGGATAGTCGAGATGTCTAGAGTTGCAAAAAACCCGGTTACCATACCGGCTGGTGTGGAAGTAAAACTCGGCACTAATGAGATTTCGGTCAAGAGTGGTTCGAATGCCCTCTCGTTGGCTGTTAATCAACAGGTAGAAATCAAACAGGACGACAACCTGCTGACCTTTACTGCGCGTGATGGAAGTAAGCAGGCGAATGCCATGGCCGGAACGACCCGTTCATTGGTCAACAATATGGTTCTGGGTGTCGGTGAGGGTTTTGTCAAAAAACTACAGCTAATTGGTGTCGGTTATCGTGCCCAAGCGCAGGGTGGCAAAATCAATTTAACGCTGGGCTTTTCCCACCCCGTTGAATATCAACTGCCTGATGGCGTTTCAGTAGAGACACCGAGTCAGACAGAAATTTTACTGAAGTCGGCAGATAAGCAGCTGCTTGGACAGGTAGCATCAGAAATACGTGCTTTCCGTCCACCTGAGCCCTACAAAGGCAAAGGAGTTCGCTATGCGGATGAGCAGGTACGTCGTAAAGAAGCGAAGAAGAAGTAGGTCAAGATCATGAGCGACAAGAAACAATCACGTTTGCGTCGTGCACGTCGTGCCCGCTGCAAGATACAAGAACTGGGCGCGAATCGTCTCTGTGTGAATAGAACGCCGCGTCACATTTATGCGCAAGTTATATCGCCTTGCGGCGGCCTGATTCTGGCCAGTGCTTCAACGCTGGACAAGTCACTGCGTGCCGGTAAAACCGGCAATACGGATGCGGCCAAGGGTGTCGGCGCTCTTATTGCAGAGCGTGCCAAGCAGGCAGGTGTCACTCAGGTTGCATTTGACCGGAGTGGTTTCAAGTATCACGGACGCGTTAAAGCATTAGCCGATGCCGCTCGTGAAGCCGGTCTGGAATTCTAAAGGTTTATTGTTATGTCTAGAGATCAGAGAGATACATCAGCCGGTGAAGAAGGGCTGCAGGAAAAACTGGTTGAGGTTAATCGGGTTGCCAAAACTGTAAAAGGTGGTCGGATATTTGGTTTTACCGCCCTGACTGTCGTTGGTGATGGTAACGGCAAAGTTGGATTTGGTCGCGGTAAGGCGCGCGAAGTGCCCCAGGCCATCCAGAAAGCCATGGAGGCTGCTCGTCGCAATATGATCCAGGTGGATTTGAAAGGCACGACTATTCAGTACCCCACCAAGGCCAACCATGGTGCATCCAAAGTCTATATGCAGCCGGCCTCTGATGGTACCGGTGTCATTGCTGGTGGTGCTATGCGCGCGGTGCTGGAAATTGCCGGTGTGCAAAACGTATTGGCAAAATGCTACGGCTCTACCAACCCGGTCAATGTTGTTCGCGCAACATTTAAAGCGCTGCAAGAAATGAGTTCACCAGAAACAGTGGCAGCAAAGCGCGGTAAGAGCGTAGAAGAGATACTGAATTAAGTACGGCGGTTGCCGCGTTAAGTACAAAACGGAAGCTTTACCATGACAAAAGCTAAGAAAATCAAGGTTACTCAGGTGCGCAGCGTACATGGCCGACTTGCAGCCCATAAGGCGTGTGTCGCAGGTCTGGGTTTGCGCCGCATCAACCACACTGTAGAGGTCGAAGACACCCCTTCAGTTCGTGGCATGATTAATAAAGTTCACTATATGGTTAAGGTTGAGGGAGTATAGACATGCGTCTGAATACGCTAAGTCCCGCACCAGGCAGAATCAAGGAAGGCAAACGTGTTGGCCGGGGTATTGGCAGCGGCCTGGGCAAAACGGCTGGTCGTGGCCACAAGGGCCAGAAAGCACGTTCCGGTGGAAGCGTTCGGCCGGGTTTTGAAGGCGGGCAGATGCCCCTGCAGAAACGTTTGCCGAAGTATGGCTTCACTTCCCGTATTTCCCGCGTTACGGCTGAAATCCGTTTGAGTGAATTGAACAGCGTCTCCGGTGATCTGATCGACATCGCAACATTGCGTGCTGCAGGTTTGATTAATGCATCAATTACCCGCGCCAAAGTTTTCATGTCCGGTGAAGTGGATCGGCCCGTTACTGTTAAAGGCTTGCGTGTAACCAAAGGTGCTCGTGCTGCGATTGAAGCGGCTGGCGGCAAAGTTGAAGAGTAAAGCCTGATGGCAAAACCCGGAAACATGCCGCAGGGCAATACTAAAGGTTTGGGCGAGCTTTGGGCTCGCCTTCGCTTTTTGTTTGTAGCGCTGGTCATTTACCGTATCGGGACCCATATCCCGGTGCCGGGTATAGACCCGGATCGTCTGGCTGACCTTTTCAGTCAGAACCAGGGAACGATCATCGGCATGTTTAACATGTTTTCCGGTGGTGCCCTGGAGAGAATGAGTATCCTGGCGCTTGGCATCATGCCCTATATTTCGGCATCAATTATCATGCAGCTGTTGACAGCGGTAACACCGTCGCTGGAGCAGCTTAAAAAAGAGGGTGATGCGGGCCGACGCAAAATTAACCAGTACACGCGTTACGGCACCGTACTACTTGCCACTGTTCAGGCTATCGGTATGTCAGTAGGTCTGGCGGGCCAAGGGTTGGCGTTTTCCGCTGACTTCAGCTTTTATTTTATTGCTGTAGTCTCGCTGGTCACTGGTGCCGTGTTCATGATGTGGTTGGGTGAGCAGATCACAGAGCGCGGCGTTGGTAACGGTATATCAATGCTGATTTTTGCCGGTATTGCAGCGGGTATTCCCTCTGCAATTGGTCAGGCGTTTGAGTCATCGCGGCAGGGTGAATTGCATATTCTCGCCTTGTTGGTCGTGGGTGTTTTGGCAATCGCCGTGGTTTATTTTGTTGTATTTGTTGAGCGTGGGCAACGCCGCATCACTGTGAACTATGCGCAAAGACAACCGGGTAGAGGGCCGGCACAAACCAGCCACCTACCCCTGAAAGTGAACATGGCAGGTGTCATACCGGCAATTTTCGCAAGTAGTATTTTGTTGTTCCCGGCGTCTATAGCGCAATGGTTCGGCCAGGGAGCAGACAGTCCGGATTGGTTGCAGGACGTGGCGTTATTTCTCGGACCAGGCCAACCATTGCATGTGCTGCTGTTTGCCGGGTTAATAATTTTCTTCTGCTTTTTCTATTCGGCATTGATGTTTAACCCGAAAGAGATGGCGGATAACCTCAAGCGGGGTGGCGCGTTCTTACCCGGTATTCGTCCCGGCGAACAAACTGCGCGTTATATCGATGGTGTTATGACAAAGTTGACTCTGGTCGGTGGTTTGTATGTGGCGGCAGTGTGTTTACTGCCGCAATTTTTGAATATTTATTTTAATGTGCCCTTCTATCTGGGCGGTACCTCATTGCTGATTGTTGTCGTTGTTACCATGGATTTCATGGCTCAGGTCCAATCTCATTTGATGTCACGTCAGTATGAATCGCTAATGAAAAAATCGAATCTGAAAGGTTTTGGCAGCGGAATTCGCTAGTTGAAGTTGAGGTGTTCCTATGAAAGTGCGTGCTTCGGTAAAAAAAATGTGCCGCAACTGTAAGGTTGTAAAACGCAAGAGTGTTGTGAGGGTGATTTGTAGTGCAGAACCCCGCCATAAACAACGGCAGGGTTAGTCGTAGACAGTTATTGATTTTTTGTGCCTTCAGCGCTATCCTTTTGCGCCTTTTTGGCCAGCCCTGTGGGCTGTTAAAGCAAGTTGACGGCAGTTAAACATAAAAGTGGAGTAAAGTGATGGCCCGTATTGCCGGTGTCAACATCCCAGATAATAAACATGCGGTGATTTCACTTACCTATGTTTTTGGGATTGGTCGCAGTTCAGCCCGTGCCATTTGTGCCCAGGTTGGTATTGCCCAGGATGTTAAGATTTCTGATTTGAGCGATGAGCAGATGGACGCTGTCCGTAATGCTGTTGGCGATCATACGGTTGAAGGTGATCTGCGCCGCGAAGTCAGCATGAGCATCAAGCGTTTGATGGATCTGGCCTGTTATAGAGGTCTCCGTCACCGCCGTGGTCTGCCGCTGCGCGGTCAACGCACCAAAACGAATGCGCGTACCCGTAAAGGCCCTCGCAAGCCCATCAAGCGATAGGAAAGACAAATGGCAAAGCCTGGACAAAAAACGACTCGGAAAAAAGTCAAAAAGACGGTTGTTGATGGTGTGGCGCATATTCACGCTTCATTCAATAATACGATCGTAACGATTAGTGATCGTCAGGGTAATACCCTGAGCTGGGCCACCTCTGGTGGTTCTGGCTTCCGTGGTTCACGGAAAAGCACCCCCTTCGCTGCTCAGGTAGCTGCGGAGCGTGCTGGCCTTGCAGCACAGGAATACGGATTGAAAAATCTGGATGTTCAGGTGAAAGGCCCCGGTCCCGGACGTGAGTCTGCCGTGCGTGCACTGAACAATGCAGGCTTCAAAATTACCAATATCACCGACGTGACACCGATCCCGCACAACGGCTGTCGTCCGCCGAAAAAGCGTCGGGTATAAGAGGATAGTTAACTAATGGCAAGATATCTTGGACCGACTTGTAAGCTTTCTCGACGCGAAGGCACGGATCTTTTTCTCAAGAGTGGTATTCGTCCACTGGAGTCAAAGTGTCGCGCAGAGAGTGCACCCGGCCAACACGGTCAACGTCGTGGTCGTCTTTCTGACTATGGGGTTCAGTTGCGCGAAAAGCAAAAAGTGCGTCGACTTTATGGCGTATTGGAAAAGCAATTCCGCAATTACTACAAGGAAGCGGCCCGCATAAAAGGCGCAACGGGTGAAAACCTGCTCCAGCTGCTTGAGCGCCGTTTGGATAATGTTGTCTACCGCATGGGCTTTGGTTCCACGCGTGCAGAGGCTCGTCAACTTGTTGCTCACAACTCTATTCAAGTGAATGGCAAAAAGGTCAATATCCCTTCATACAGAGTGATGGATGGCGACGTAGTGAGCATTCGTGAAAAATGCAAAAAACAGTTGCGTATTCAGTCTGCGATGCAAATTGCTTCGCAGCGAGGATTGGTTGACTGGATGGAAATAGATGCGAACAAACTGGAAGGTGTGTTCAAGCGCAATCCGGTGCGCAGCGATCTCCCTGCTGAAATCAATGAAAACCTCATTGTTGAACTTTACTCGAAGTAAAGAACTGAAGGCTGAAAACCAGTTAAGCGACCCCATCTAACAGGTACAGATATGCAGACATCAGTAAATGAGTTTTTGACACCACGCAACATCGACGTAACTGAGCTCGGTCCAACTCGCGCCAAGGTCGTTTTAGAACCATTGGAGCGTGGATTTGGTCATACACTGGGTAATGCGCTGCGCCGCATTCTGTTGTCATCAATGGGTGGTGCAGCCATTGTAGAGGTCGAGATTGACGGTGTCCTACATGAATACAGCAGTATCGAAGGCGTTCAGGAAGATGTTATTGAAATACTCCTGAACCTCAAAGAAGTTGCTATCGTTCTGCATGATAAGGACGAGGTTACTCTGACCCTCAGCAAAAAAGGTAAAGGGGTTGTGACTGCAGGTGATATTCAGGTAGATAACTCTGTAGAAATTAAAAACCCCGAGCACCTGATTGCCACGATCACGGGCGATACGGCTCTGAATATGCAGTTACACATTACGACAGGGCGTGGTTATCAGCCTGTTGATAGCCGTGGTAATGATGAAGATGAGACTCGCTCTATTGGCCGTCTCCAGTTGGATGCCACCTTCAGTCCTGTTCGCCGTGTTGCCTATGTTGTTGAGAGTGCCCGGGTTGAGCAGCGTACTGACCTAGACAAACTTGTGCTGGATCTTGAGACTAATGGCACCATTGATCCTGAAGAGGCCATTCGTCGGGCAGCTACCATTCTGCAACAGCAACTGGCCGTATTTGTCGATCTCGAAAGCGAAAATCTTGCCGAGCCGGTAGAGAGAGAGGAAGAAGTGGATCCGATCCTCTTGCGTCCTGTTGATGACCTGGAGCTGACAGTCCGATCGGCAAACTGTCTGAAGGCAGAGAGCATCTATTACATTGGTGATCTTATCCAGCGTACAGAAGTTGAGCTGCTCAAGACGCCAAATCTTGGCAAAAAGTCACTCACTGAAATTAAGGACGTGCTGGCATCCCGTGGACTTTCCCTGGGTATGCGCCTAGAAAACTGGCCACCTGCCAGCCTGCGTTCTGACACTGAACAGGTTTAATTGATTAGGGTTGCAGATTTTGTCTGCCACTGTTGCATAGAATACTTGCTGAGTTAACAGCAACACTATTTGAAAGGAAGTATAAAATCATGCGTCATCGTCTTAGTGGCCGCAAATTAAGTCGTACAGGTGCCCACCGTCGCGCCATGTTTCGCAATATGACGACCTCCCTGGTTGAGCATGAATTGATCAGGACTACGCTGCCAAAAGCAAAAGAGTTGCGGCGTTTTGCCGAACCGCTGATTACCTTGTCAAAACAGGACAGCGTTGCCAATCGCCGCCTGGCATTTGACCGTTTGCGCTGCAAGTCAGCTGTCGGTAAATTGTTTGCCGAACTCGGCCCGCGCTATGAAAGTCGCCCCGGTGGCTATATCCGCATTCTTAAATGTGGGCTGCGCTCTGGCGATGCCGCGCCGATGGCATACGTAGAACTGGTAGACCGTCCAGATGTTGAGCCGGTTGATGTTGACGATGATGAATAATTGACCACGGTGATTTGGTCAGATAAGAGCCGGACGAATGTCCGGCTTTTTTATGCCCTTTTTTCCCGGCAAACTAAAAAGTGCGTGATAGCTTTTTTTGGCTACTGAATAATTACTGATAATCTTAGATACAGGGTATCGCAATGAAAGTACTGGTCACCGGAGGTGCAGGTTATATCGGGAGTCATGCCTGTGTCGCGCTACTTGAAGCAGGCCACGACATTGTTGTGCTAGATAACTTTGCAAACAGTTGTATGACGTCACTGAATCGGGTGAAACAAATCACGGGAAAGGAGTTTCCGGTGGTGGAAGGAGATGTCAACGACTCCCAGGCTCTGGACAGTATTTTTACCAGCAATAATATCGATGCAGTGATGCACTTTGCAGGCTATAAAGCGGTCGGTGAGTCCTGTGAAAAGCCACTTCTCTATTATCGCAACAACGTTGCCGGCACCTTGACCCTGTGTGAAGCCATGCAGCAGCATAAGGTCACTCTGCTGATTTTCAGTTCGTCAGCTACCGTTTATGGCGATCCGCCCACAGTGCCCATCAAAGAGAATTTCCCGCTTACCGCCACAAACCCCTACGGTCGTTCCAAGCTGATGGTGGAGGAAATTCTGCGCGATTTAGTGAGTGCTGAACAGCTTGCAGGATCGGGGGCCTGGCAAATTGGTCTAATGCGCTACTTTAACCCGGTGGGTGCCCACTCCAGTGGCTTGATAGGTGAAGATCCCAACGGTATTCCAAACAATTTATTACCTTACATTTCCCAGGTAGCAATCGGTCGATTACCTGCCTTATCGGTATTTGGTTCGGACTACCCGACTATCGATGGGACGGGTGTTCGAGACTATCTTCACGTGATGGATCTGGCCGAAGGCCATGTCCGGGCATTGGACTACCTTGCCCAGGGTAAAAGTGCATCGGGATGTCACACCTGGAACCTCGGTACCGGTAAAGGCTATTCAGTGCTGGAGATGATAAGGGCATTTGAATCTGCCAGTGGAAAGACTGTGGCCTTCAAAATGGCTCCGCGCAGGCCGGGAGATATTGCGGCCTGTTGGGCGGACACATCCAAAGCCGAGAATGAGCTCGGCTGGATAGCATCGCGAGGCCTGTCTGAGATGATGGAAGACAGCTGGCGCTGGCAGCAGTGTAATCCCCGTGGCTATCGCAGATGACACTGGGGGTTATGTCTATACCTATGCCAGGGGCAGCTGGATATGGAAGGTGGTGCCGACATTCATGTCAGAGGTAACTGCGAGCTGCCCTTTGTGTTGTTCCGTGATGATGAAGTGTGAGAATGATAGGCGCTTACCTGCATCATAGTCTTCTTCGGATGATTTGCCTGCTTTATTGGTGAAGAAGGGCTCAAATATATATTGTTGCTCATCATAGCTGATGCCCAGGCCATTGTGCTGAACCTTGATCCAGAGCATGTCATAACAAACAATGACCTGAATGCGAATAATCGGTAGGTGTCCCGACCTGTTCACCTGACCGAGTGCGTGACAGGCATGGCGGAACAAGCTGAGAAACACCTGCTGTAATTCTGATGCGTAGCAGGGAATATCCGGGAGATTTCGGCTGTAGTGTCTTTCTATTTTGATCTCCCGGAAGCGCAACCCGGACGGTACCGAAAGCACATCATTGGCCAGTTCGATCGTGTGCTCGATAAGTCCAGTGATGTTTGCCAGTCGTTTCTCGCCACCGCGACTTTTCGAGAAGTCCAGCAAGTTGTTGATAACAGCCAGTGCCTGCTGTCCCTGATGATCTGCCTCTTCCAGCACGCTGGTTACGTCGTCTGCCCACGGCGAGTCCGCCCTATTTGTTTGTAATAGTCGGTACGCGGCCTGAAGGTCATTTAGAATAATCTGCAACGGGGCATTAATATCGTGGGCCATGGTCGCTGCCAGCTCGCCCATGGAAGACATCTTGTCGCGCTGAATAAGCATGTTGGATGTAAGAATGTGCTGTGTGACATCGTCTATCAGGATGACTGCATCGGTTTCTGCCTGATTACGCAATGGATAAATGGTTATATCAAAGTGGTATTGGCCCCGTTGGCTGTGTTTGATAGTTACTGGTTTTTTATCGCTTAACGCCTTCTTTACCTGGTCCCTCGACAATGTGATCGTCGGGTAGGTTTGCCACAGGTTTTTTGTCAGCGCCTGTGCTGCCGGGATACCGGTAATTTCTTCTGCGCGGCGGTTCCATTGTGTGATACTGCCCGTTTCAGTCAAACCGATTAGCATCAAAGGCATCGAGCTCAACACATCTTTTATGTAGGCTTCAGAGGATCGAAGTCGACTGGTTGTTTCCCGGTGCTGGACAATTTCACCCTGTAGTAAGACATTGGCCTTTTGCAGTAAGCGGTTTGACTCATCCAGCGTCGCTGTGCGCTCCTTGACGCGTTGCTCAAGCTCCTGGCGGATGACTTCCAGCGCCTTGTTCGCACGGTGTGCCTGCCTGCGACTGAAAAAAAGTGTCACGACGGTGATGGAAAGGAGAATGATAAAAATACCACTTGACCAATTGGCAACGTACTGCCAGTTGGTGTGACCATCTTCCAGTCTGAAATAAGGGATTATGCTGGCTGTGGCGGGACAGCTTGCCAGCATAAAAAAAAGCGCGGTCGCGTAAATCTTCATAATGTTCGATAGTGCTCTTGCAGAGATTAATGTGCGCTGAGTGGAAACCGGGCTATATGATACCAGTGAACGAACAACGGGTTGTTGAAATCATCAAAGCGATAGTTTGATTCCTTGTCTGTCAGCGTTATTCCCGGGAGGAGCATTCGTTTCTACTGGTCTTTCAACTGACAATGTGTTGCAGGATATGCGGCGAATCAACCTGATAAGCAGCAACCCGCCCCTATTTTTGATTTACTTATTGTCTGCTAACTGGCCCTGAATGGAAATACACGGGTATGTCTGACCTTACTATCTATTTGAACGGCGGAGAACTTCACATCAAGCCAGTCAGAATAGCAGCAATAGTGCGACACCGTAGACGAGGCCTGACCAGAGTAGCGCCACCGTGCAGTAACCCATAATATCCTTGATGCCCAACCTGGCTATGCCCAGTAAGGGAAGAGCCCAGAATGGCTGAATCATATTGGTCCAGGCATCACCCATGGCGACAGCCATGGCGGCCTGGTTCAGGGGTATCCCCAGTGATTGTGCGGCGGGAATGACGATTGGTGCCTGGATTGCCCACTGTCCGCCCCCGGAAGGGATAAAGAAATTGACTATCCCGGCACTGAGGAATGTAAACAGATTAAACGTGTGTTCATTGGAAATGCTGATGAACCACTCGGATACGGATGCTGCCAGCCCGGATTGTGCCATCATGCCCATGATTCCGGCATAGAGGGGGAACTGCAGGACAATGCCGGACAGACCTTTTACCGCCTCGTTGACAGCAGAGAGGTAGTTGCGGGCAGAGCGGTGCAGGAGTAGGCCCGTCACCAAAAAAACGAAATTTACGGTGTTCAGCCCGATACGGCCGCCGTCACTGAAAAACTCAAACAGGTAGGCGCAACCCAATAGGCCGAGCATCAGGGTTGGCAGTCGGCTGTGTTCAATCCGGTCTGCCGGCGTATCGATTCTGATGGGAACCTCTTCGGTGATACCCATTTGTTGTGGGGTGACTTCCCGGACGGCGTCGGGTGGTGGCATCATCAATCGAAAAATAACGGGTAATGTCACTAGCATCACAAAACAGATGAGCAAAACTTCCCAGCTGAAAATTGTCTCTGTCAGTGGAATGGTGATATCGCCCATCAAGTTGCTGATGATGTCACCGTCGGCTACGGCAATCTTCAGTGGAATGGAGCCAGATAATCCCGCGTGCCAGATAACCATTCCCGAGTAAGCCGAAGCCACCAGAAGTGGGTAGTGAACCCCCTTGACATGGCGTGCAATTTCTCGAGCCATCAGGGCGCTGGTGATCAGTCCGAACCCCCAGCTGATCCAACCACAAACCAGTGCGATTGTGGTCATAAGAATGATGGCCTGGCCCGGTGTTTTGGCAAGACAGGCCAGCGATCGCAACAGTTTTTTTACCGGTGCTGTTTGCGCCAGCACACTGCCGGTTACCAGTGTCACGGTGACCTGCATGGAAAATACCAGCAGGTTCCATACGCCATCCCCCCAAAAGCGAACCATATCAGTCGGGCGCTGTGTCTCCCCAAGGATACCCGCCAGCAGCACAATGAAGGTCAGTAGGATGGCAAAGATAAAGGCGTCAGGCATCCAGCGCTGCATAATACGGGTAAACAGGTTAGACAGAGAGCGAATCATTTTTGCGTCACCTTGTAATTATCAATTATGGGTTGGTTGCAAAATTAAGGCGTTATTCTATCGGCTTCATGGTTGATTCGAAACGGGATACCGTAAGGCGGTACTTACAAATGTTGGTGAAAGCAGGTGCCGGTGTCCAGGTTCATCAATCGCATGGGGCCGCCCCAGACACATCCGGTATCCAGCGGAAACAGGTTGCTGCCACAGGGTTGTCCCTGTAATGCCGCCCAGTGGCCAAAAATGATTTTCCACTGACGGGTTTTCCGATGCGGGTGACTGTACCAGGGGGCATAGCCCGCCGGTGGCTCATTCGGTGTGGACTTGCTGCGGAGCTCCAGCTTCCCCGTGGCCGAACAAAAACGCATTCGTGTGAAATAGTTGGTAATCATACGCCAGCGTACCGAGCCGGTGAGTTGGTCGTTCCACTGGTCGGGTTGATCGCCATACATGCCTTGAAAGAACGCGTTGGCCTGTTCCGGGTCTTGCAAAACGTTACTGATCTCTCTTGCCCGTATCAGGGCTTCATCGCGCGTCCACTGTGGCGGGATTCCTGCATGAACCATCAACCAGTCGCCCCGTGAGACCATCAGCGGTTGTAATTGCAACCAGTTAAGCAATTGATTCCGGTCCGGGGCTTTCAGGATAGCTTCCAGGGTATCGTTGCGGCTGGGTGCGCGCACGCCGTGAGCGATGGCCAGTAAATGCAGGTCGTGATTGCCCAGCACCATTTGCAAGGAATTTCCTAGCTGGTGGCAGAAGCGCAAGGCTTCTAGGGAGTCCGGGCCACGGTTAACGATGTCTCCCACCGACCATAGGCAATCCTTGCCGGGCTCAAAGTGGACTTTCTCCAGCAACTGCTGCAGAGGCTTCAGGCAGCCTTGCAAATCACCTACTGCATAAGTGGTCAATGCACTGTTCCTGGTACGGAGAGCAGAAAGGCAGGTATTTGAGCATCAAACGTTTCTCCGTGGTCACTGACCATTTGATAGCTGCCCTCCATTGTACCCACCTCAGTATCCAGGACGACTCCGCTGCTGTATCGGAAAGACTGACCAGGGGCAATCAGCGGTTTTTCGCCTACCACCCCGGGGCCCTGAATTTCTTTAATCTTGGCATTGCCATCCGTGATGATCCAATGACGGCTGATCAGTTGGGCTGTTGTATCGCCCAAATTGCGTATCGCGATATGGTAGGCAAACGTAAATTTATTATTGTCCGGTTCGGATTGGCCGGGGAGATACTCTGGTGTGACCTCAACGACGATCCGGTTCATTGCAGGGCTCCTATCTGGTTGCTGAGGTGGACAAAGTCCACCACGCTGAGATTTTGAGGGCGAAGTGATATATCAATATCAAGTTGTTCAAGCTGGGTGGCATCAAGCATATATTTCAGTGTATTGCGCATCGTTTTCCGCCGTTGCTGGAAACTGGCACTCACCAGTCTGGTCAGTAATTTCAGGTCGTTCGCGGGGTGGGGTGGTTGGTTGTACGGTAGCAGTCGAACAATAGCGGACTCTACTTTGGGTGCCGGTCTGAATGCTGTCGACGGAACGCTAAACAATGGCTGCACGCTACTGTAATACTGGACCATCACACTGAGTCTGCCATAGTTTTTGTCACCGGGTGAGGCGGCCAATCGGTCCACCACTTCTTTTTGCAGCATAAAGTGCATATCTTGTATCTGCTGACTGAAACCCAGCAGGTGAAAAATTAGTGGTGTTGAGATGTTGTACGGCAGATTGCCAATAATGCGCATTGCCCGACCAGCTTTATAAAATTGGCTGAAATCGATTTTCAATGCGTCACCCTGATGAATCTGAAAATCCGGGTAACCGGCGAGTTTTTCTCTGAGTAGAGGGATAAGATCACGATCCAGCTCCACCACTTTGAGGGAGGGGCATTTGGCCAGTATGGGCTCGGTGATGGCGCCCCGGCCGGGTCCAATTTCGATGATGTTTTGCCCTGGTTTTGGGGCGATGGCCGCAATAATTTTGTCGATTACATGGTGGTCGATCAGAAAATTCTGGCCAAATCGTTTGCGGGCCCTGTGTTGGTGCGAATCTTCCTGGTTCATGAATAGGTGTTTGCCTTTGCCATACAGGTGGCTGTGGTGATGGCTGCTATCAGGCTGCCTGTGCTGGCAAGCCCCGTTCCCGCCAGATCCAGTGCGGTGCCATGGTCAACTGAGGTGCGGATAATGGGTAGGCCGAGCGTAATATTGACGGCTTTGCCAAACCCCATGTATTTGAGTACGGGTAAACCCTGATCATGATACATGGCCAATACCGCATCACATCGCTTCAGATACTTTGGCGTGAACAGTGTGTCTGCTGGCAGGGGACCCTCGATGTGCATCCCCAGACCGCGCAGCCGCGTCAGTACGGGTTCTATCACCTGAATTTCCTCCATACCCAGATGGCCGTTCTCGCCTGCGTGGGGATTGAGCCCACACACCAATATCCTTGGCGCCTGTAGACCAAATTTCTGCTGTAAATCCGTATGCAGAATATTAATTGTCTCGGTCAAACCTGCTTGCGTAATCTGAGCCGGCACCTGGCTAAGCGGCAGGTGTGTTGTGGCCAGTGCAACCCGAAGCCCTTCGGTAGCCAGCATCATGACTACCTTTTCTGTATGGGTTTTCGCCGCAAGAAATTCGGTGTGCCCCGTGAAGGGAATGCCTGCATCATTGATGATGCCCTTGTGCACAGGGCCGGTTACCAGTGCCCGACAAACATTTGATTGGCAGTCTGCAAGCGCAGTGGATAAGGTCTTCAGTACATACGTGGCATTGTGCGAGTCGAGTAAGCCGGGCCTGGCGGGCATACTCAGTTCAATCGGCCTGATAGCGAGTTCGCCAGCCGCCAAAGGGGAGGGAGGTATTTCGGTCGAGAGCTGGCGTAGCCGCAGGGGAAGATTTAATTCCCTGGCTCGGGCCAGGAGCAATTCAGGGTCAGCGTACACCACCAGTTCTGCAGCATTTGGGCGCTGAGCCAGCTTGATAATCAGGTCGGGACCAATACCGGCTGGTTCGCCTGGTGTAATGGCAAGTCGAATCACAGTTTAATGTCTACAAATGCCTCGTCGCGTATTTCCCGCAGCCAGATTTCCTGTTCTTCATCAAACTTGCGTCTCCGGATGATGTTTTCAGCCTGACGCCGTTGTATCTCGTCACTGAAATCCTGACGACGACGTTCGGTTACCTGCAGAATATGCCAGCCGAACTGGGTGCGGAAAGGCTCACTGATCGCCATTGTGTCAATACTGCCCATGATCTGCTCAAATTCCGGTACAAACTGTCCCGGCAGGGACCAGCCGAGATCACCGCCGCCCAGAGCAGTACCAATATCCTCGGAGTGTTTTCTGGCTAATTCGGCAAAGTCGGCACCGCCGAGGATATCGGCGCGCATTCCTTCGAGCATGGTTCTGGTATCGTCTTCACTGCGAATCTCGTTAGGTTTTAGCAGAATGTGGCGGACTTTGTGTTGCTGCACAATTTGTTCGCCGCCACCCCGGCGATCATAAAGTTTGAGTAAGTGATAACCGGCATCACTGCGAATCGGCATGCTGACCTCGCCCGGGGACAGTTTATCCACGGCGCTGACAAAAATACTGGGTAACTGGGTTGTTTTTCGCCAGCCCAGGTCGCCTCCCTGAAGTGCATCCTGAGCGCCGGAATGGGCGATGGCCAGGCTTTTGAAGTCTGCACCATTTTGCAGTTGCTCGTAGAGTTCCCGAACCTTCTGTTCTACCTTGCCAACGTCCTCGCGGGATGCGCCCGAGGATAGGGGCAGCAGGATATGACCGAGGTTGACATCGGGCGATGACCACTGTTGGCCCTCTTCGGAGGCCAGGAAGTTATCCACTTCCTGCTCGCTGATGTAAATACGGCGATTAACGGCTCTTTCCTGAACCCGGTTTATAGTAATCTCATTGCGTAGCTGTTGCCTCAACGACGTCAGGTCGATTCCGCTCTGACGGGCGTCCTCGACCATTTGAGCAACCGTCTGTTCCCGGCTCTCCGCCATCCTCTCCATGGCCTGGGTGACTTCTTCGTCGCTGATGCGTATCCCCATGCGTTGTGCCCGACTGAGCTGCAGGCGCTCCAGAATAAGGCGCTCAAGAACCTGTGGGACCAGCACCGACTCTGCAGGAATTTCGGTTTCACTGTTTTCCAGTCGTGCATAGATATCAGCTACCCGCTTCTCCAGCTCGCTGGCCATGACTACGTCATCGTCAACCACGGCGACGATGTGGTCGAGTGGTATTTCTTCTGAGCTTGCCGGCAATGCCCAGGCAAGCCCCAGCAGGAGCAGGCTGAAGAAAATATTCGTTTGACTGCATGTGCTCATAATCCGGCTCATCTGCATTAGTAATTGCTTTGTGGTTCATATCCGTAAATACCATCCTGCAGGATGGATTCCACTTTGCTGCCACTGCCGGCGAGGCCTTTGAACTGGATCTGGAAGAACACACCATTGTCGTGTTCCAGATCTTCATCCGGTAGCCGGATGTAGTCATTCCGGTCGAGCCAGCGACGACTGATAATGCTCATTTTCCAGCAGCAGCTCTCATACTGGAACCCGAACAGGGTTTCCAGGTCCCGGCTATTGGTCAGATCGTAATTGTACCGTCCGATCAGGCTCCAGCTTCGGGAAATCGGCAGAAAGGTGGAAAAGTCTGCCTGTTCAATATCGCTATCAATTTCAATGAATTGATTTCCTATGTCAGAAAGGCGGGGCACCCTGCGATTATACCGATAGCTCAAATTGAATATCTTGTTGTTGCGATCGTTATAACGAAGGCTGGCGTTGCCGCGGTCGAGTTCACTGTCGTCTTCATCGTATAGCACGTCAGCCTGGAAGCGGAGGTGTTCGCTGAGCCGCAGGGCAAATTCCGCCGCGTACGCGGAATCATCACGCAATAGGTCGGCGGCGATATCTCGTTGTAGGCGATTCAAATCATCGGGGTCATCCAGGCCTTTCAGGAAAGACTTGCTCAGGTTGGGGTTCAGGGAGACGTAGCGATCACTCAGGTAGAAGATCTGGCCGATGCTGGCTCGCAACCACTCAATCCCGGTGGATTGCTCAACCAGACGGCTGGTTAACCCCAGGGAAACTTGCTCAGTATCGCCAATGCGGTCACCGCCGATAAAACGGTCTTCCCGAAACAACTGGTTATAGGTAAATGTCATCTGCGATGTGTCGAAGTCCGGCAAATCAGTTTGATCTTCGTACTTGGTATGAACCATGTACAAACGCGGCTCAAACGTCTGGGTAAACCCCGTCAGCATGGTAGTGTCGCGCTCCATAAACAGGCCGGTATCGATAACGCCAACCGGTACGGTGACCGAGGGGCTGTCGTCCGTCTGTCCCAGTACTGGATTGTCCAGGTTGTAGGACAGGTGCTTGAGGGTGACCGAGGGCCGGAAGTAGCCCCATGCCCACTGTTTGTCCCAGGTTAAACCGTAATCGAGGCGCAGCCGGTCGCCGGTCACGAAGGTGCCCTTTTCATCTTCAAAAAAGGTTTCACCCTGGAGATAGCCGGGCAGGGTGTCGTTCTCGTCATCGTGGTCAAAAGCGGTGAACTGGTTCTGCAGATTAAAGACAAAGTCCCCGAGGCGATAGTTGCCCGTGGCTTCCAGGCGGGGCAGCATCTGGTACTGGTCAATCCGGTTGGGATCATCGGTGATCGTCTGGAATTCCTGCCCCTTGATACCAAACAGCCAGTGATCCGTTCGGTAATTGGCCGAAACCAGCTGGCGGAGATAGGTCTGACTGTTGACCTCCAGTGTGGCATTGTCCAGATCCCGGAAGTATTCACTGTCACTGACTTTGGTGTAATCGACGCGGGTTTGCCAGCGTTTGCCGATACCCCCCAGGTGATTCAGGTTGACCAGCCAGCGATCTTCGCCCTCGAAGTCTCTTGTGTTGAAGACTTCGGTCGGGTCGTCATCGCGGTCATCGCCACCGTCATCGTCCGACAAAAAGGCGCCGCTCAGGATAGTGTTGGTCAGTTTCGACATATGTCTGACTTCGACCTCAGCCATAGGTCCGCGTTCCTGAATGTAGCGCGGTGTAATGGTGGCGTCGTAGTTGGGTGCCAGATTCAGGTAGATGGGTTGCGCATAATCGATGCCGTTTTCATCACCGATGTCAAAACTGGGGAACAATAGACCAGAGGCTCGTCGATCATCAATCGGGAACCGTATCCAGGGAGCATAGAGTATCGGTATATCCTGGACCTCCAGTCGCACGTGTTTGGCATTGGCGATTCCGGTTTCAGGATTGATGTTAAGTTTACTACTGACCAGGCGCCAGGCTTTGCTGCCCGGTTCGCAGGTGGTGTACGTGGCATTATCGATGTAGAAAACATCATCGACTCGCTTGGCCTGCGTCGCCGTACCGCGCACTCCGGATTCGTGGAACAGGTAACCGGCCTGTTCAATTTGCATGTCCTTGGAGTCCATGTTGATCTGAGCGCTGTCGCCCGTCACCAGTAACCCCGGTTCGCGGAACTGTACATTGCCTTCAAGATTCACGATACGTGTATTCTGGTCTGCTGTGGCGCTATCGCTTCTAACCTGACGGTAACCCTGGGTCAGTTGGACGTCGCCACGCAGGCGGGCAATGTTTTCCTGCTCCACTTCTGTAGATGCTGAGGCAACCCGCATGGGGGCGTCAGCCGGATCCATCTCGGCGTCTTCATAGTCTCTTTTGGGTTCTATATAGGCCCCACAGCAACCCGTAGCCATCTTTTCGCGCTCTTCATCGGTAAGCGCTTGCTCTTCAACCCAGTCCAGGTTGTTGGCCACCCGAACATCGGGACCACTGTCTTGCGGTGGGATTACCGGTTCAGGGTGTTTGGGTCTGGGAAAAGCCCTGCCGGACATATTTTTTTCACCGCATGCCCAGCTACCATCGGCCGCTGCCCGGCACTCCCATTGGCTGTAGGAATCCTGGTTCTCAGCGGCTACTGGTGCCGAAACAAGCAAGCCAAAGAGCAATAATCCCGATGTCCGGGAATACTGTGAGCGCAAGGCGTGGTAGAGCCTGGTACGGATATGACTCGTTTTTATGGGCATTCTGATTTTCCGTGTTCTCTCTGGGCAGGCGGTGTCTTTAATGCGACGGTACATTTTACCGATTCTGGGACAGCATGCGAGGGTTTGGGCTAGAATGGCTAACCTTTTTTCCATATGCTTTCCTCAAACATGTCTGATCACCAAAATCTTCAGCAGTGGGTAGAGCGTTCCCTGCCCCGGCAATTTTTGACATCGGCGGCGCCACAGCTTTATCCGCTGAGTGGCGATGCCGGCTTTCGGCGCTATTTTCGGGTGAATTGTACGCCATCACTGCTCGCTGTTTCCGCGCCGCCGGAACACGAAAATAACGAGGCTTTTGTTCGTATTGCGGCGTTGCTCAAGCGCGGTGGTGTCCGCACACCCCGTATTTATGCCGTCGATTACCCGCAGGGATTTCTGTTGCTTGAGGATTTTGGAGACCAGTTACTGTTGCCGCTCCTGTCCTCTGAAACAGCGGATCGGTTCTACCGTAAAGCAGAAGATACGCTGTTGGTATTGCAGGGTGTTCCACTCGCTGATAGTGGTTTGGCAGTTTACGACCGTCAGCGTTTGCGGGATGAGATGAGGCTCTTTCCGGAGTGGTTTTTAAAGCAGCTGCTTGGGCTGGATATCACGACTGAAGACAATCGGCTCATTGAACAGACTTTTGAGCAATTAGTGACGAGTGCGCTTTCCCAACCGGAAGTGATCGTCCACCGGGATTTCCATTCCCGTAACCTGATGTTGCTCGCTGATGGCGATATGGGAGTGATTGATTTTCAGGACGCCGTCAGAGGCCCGCTGACGTATGACTTGGTTTCGCTGCTCCGGGACTGTTATATTCGATGGCCCGCTGAGTATGTTTCGCGGCGGGCACTCAACTATTACCGGCGGGTTGTAGCGACAGGTGTCGCTGATACGGTGCCGGACAGCCAGTTCCTACGCTGGTTTGACCTGATGGGGTTGCAGCGGCACATCAAAGTGCTGGGTATTTTTGCCAGGCTCTGGTTGCGTGATGGAAAGCCGGGCTATCTGGCGGACTTACCACTTGTTCTCGATTACACCCTTGAGCAGTTGACGCCGTATCCTGAACTGCATGACTTCAAGTCCTGGTTTGAAAGACGAGTGATGCCTCTGGTGAAAATGCAGCATTGGTATCAGAAAAATAGGCCGTGCCGTTGATGGCAAGTTAAGGATAGATCCTATGAAAGCAATGATTCTCGCGGCGGGGTATGGTGAAAGGCTTCGTCCCCTCACAGATGAGACACCCAAGCCCTTGCTGCATATCGGTAATAAGCCCCTGATTCAATACCATGTGGAACGATTGGTTGAAGCGGGTGTGCGCGAAATAGTGATCAATACCTCCTGGCTGGGTGAGCAAATAGAGTCTTTTCTCGGTGATGGCTCGCGTTTTGGTGTGAGTATTGCCTGGTCCCGCGAGACGGAACCCCTGGAAACCGGTGGTGGTATTCGCCGGGCTCTGCCGCTTCTCGGCAATCAGCCCTTTATTGTGATTAATGGCGACGTGTGGACCGATTACCCCCTTCAGTCGCTGGTCGAGCAAAGCTGGTCCGAGGATATGGATGCGCATTTGGTACTGGTGCCCAACCCTCTGCATCACGCCAGCGGCGATTTTGCCCTGAATGCGGATCATTGCGTTGGTTATCCCCTGGCGGGGGAACAAACTTTTACCTTCAGTGGTATCAGTGTCATGAGACCGGAGACGTTTGCCATGTTTTCTTCCGCCAGTGAACGCTTTCCGCTGAGAGATGTGCTCGCCGCGGGCATCCGCGGTGGTTATGTCACGGGGGAGGTTTTTTGTGGTACCTGGTGGGATGTGGGGACACTTGAAAGGTTGCAGGCGCTGAACCTCCTGGTTTCAGGCCGGGAGGTCAGTCCGGGAAAAAAGTCGCAACTTAAATTGCGCTAGTGGCCGGTGCCAGAGCCATGATGAATGTGACATTCTGGCGAGCTACTTTGCTATTTGGTTTGATCGCGGTGCTGCTGCTGGCTCTATTGCCCACCGGGGACCAGATGGTGTTTTCCGGGCAGGATAAACTGGCGCATGGCATCACTTTTGCGGTTCTGTTTCTGTTGTCAAAGCAGAGTCTGCCAGCGGGTGCTTCTATCTGGCTGATTTACCCGGGGCTGATGGGTTACGGGATTCTGATGGAGGTGCTGCAGGGGTTCACAGGTTATCGCCACATGGAAGGAGCGGACTTGTTGGCCGATTTACTGGGCCTGATGGTGGGGCATCTGGTTGTTCTGTCAATCCGGAAAGCTCAACGCAAGCTTCAGGTTTCCCGACTGTAATGTGGGGGTGCCACAGAACATCAACAGCAGTGTTGTCAGATCATCCCAGGGGTCTGCAATACGTATTCCTTTGATAGCTCGGTCGATGCCTGCGGCCAATCGAAGCATCTGTTTTAACCGGGTCAGTTTCAGCCTCCTCAGGGTTTGCTTGAATAACGGTTTACGTTTTTCCCAAACCCCCAGGTCTTTTAAAACCCAATCGAGGTGATCCCCGTTTTCCAGCGCTTCGCCGGCTCTGATCAGCGTGCGCAACTCCCGGGTCAGTGCCCAAAGAATAATGGCGGGTTCGGCGCCCTCATCGCGAAGGCCCCTGAGGGTGCGACAGGCAGCTTGGGGATCGCCCTCCAGAATCTTGTCCGCGAGTGTGAAGACATTGAAGCGGGCACTGTCGGCAACCACTGTTGACATGGTTTGACCATCTACTTCGCCGTCGGGTAGCAGCAACTTGAGCTTTTCAATTTCCTGAACCGCCGCCAGCAGGTTGCCCTCTACCCGATCGGCAAGAATTTCAACGGCCTGGCGATCTGCGCTGATGCCGGCTTGCTGAAGGCGTTTTCCGATCCAGCCGGGAAGCTGATCAGGGGGTACGGGCCACGTCTGTATCAGGGCGCCGTGGGCCTCTATGGCCTTAACCCATTTGCTGCGCACGGTGGCAGCTTCCAGTTTCGGTGTGATGATCAGCAACAGCGTGTCGTCAGTGGGTTTGCCAGCGCATTCCTGAAGCACCTTTGAACCCTTGTCCCCCGGTTTGCCGTTGGCAATTCGAATCTCGATAATTTTCTTTTCAGCGAACAATGACAGGCTGTTGGCTTCGGTCAGTACGGTATTCCAGTCGAAACTGCTTTCGGCATGGAGGATTTCTCGCTCAGTGTAGCCCTGCAGGAAGGCAGCAGCCCGGATAGCATCTGCTGCCTCCTGGACCAGCAGTGTCTCATCTCCGCTGACCAGATAAAGAGGGGCCAGATTGCCTTGAGAGAGGTGAGAACCGAGTTGTTCAGCCTTCAGTCGCATCGGGACCCGGTACGGTCGTCGAGCGGTTGGCAACAGCATTGAGACGGCTGATGATCTGGCGGATCAGGTCACTTCGCATTTCACGCCGCAGCAGGTTGGCTTCGTCTTCTTTCGACTGAACATCATTTTCATCGAAATCAAAGAATCTTTCTGTGCTGAGGGTGGTGCGCTGCAATAGCGGCTGTCCGTTGGCCGCCAATATCATGATCGTCACTTCTTCGGTGAGCTGGTATTCAGAGACCCGCACGGTGACGCTGACGGTGGCGGTCTTGCGGGAGTATTTCTGGTCGAGAATCACAATGTTGTATTGTGCGTCAGTGGCATTTTTCACCACGGTAATATCGTTGGCCTGCAGTGATCTCGAAAGGGCCTCATAAAAGTCATTAAACCGGCCCTGACTGCTGATATGTACACTGGATACATTGTCAACCGATCCCGTGCCCCGCAAATGCCACCCACAGCCAGCGGTGAGGGTGGTCACCAGCAAACCGGTTATGACCAGACAAAAAAATCGTTTCATGGTTATTCCTTAGGTTGTCACTTTTTCAGCGTGCAATTGCGGGTAGTCAGTTGGCAACGATATTGACCAGTTTGCCGGGCACCACGATTACTTTACGGATGGTTTGGCCTGCCGTAAAGCGAAGAACATTTTCATGGGCCAGCGCACTGTCCTCGATGCTCTGCCGGTCTGCGTCGACGGCCACATCGATCTGTGCACGAAGCTTGCCGTTGACCTGAACCACCATTTGAAGAGTGCTTTTTGTCAGTGCAACCTGGTCGGGAACCGGCCATGGTGTGTCCAGCAGGCTGTCAGTGTGACCCAGCGCCTGCCAGAGTGCGTGGCAGATGTGGGGTACAATCGGTGCCAGTACCTGTACGGTAATGGTCAATGCCTCCCGCTCTACAGCAAGGCCATTAACTGAGCTGCGATCGGCAGACCTGGCCAGCTCATTGAGCAGCTCCATCACGGCGGCAATAGCAGTATTGAAGGTCTGGCGGCGGCCGAAGTCATCACTGACCTTAACGATTGTTTCGTGGGTTTTACGGCGGAGATCCCGCTGCGTCTGATCAAGTGACTCGCTATCCAGTTCGCCGGGTGTGCCTGCCTCCAGGTGGGCATGAACCATTTTCCAGAGTTTTCGCAAAAACCGATGGGCCCCCTCAACCCCGCTGTCATTCCACTCCAGTGACTGTTCCGGTGGCGCGGCAAACATGGTGAACAGCCGGACAGTATCTGCACCGTAACGATCAATCAGTTGTTGCGGGTCCACTGTGTTGCCCTTGGACTTGGACATTTTGGTGCCGTCTTTAAGTACCATGCCCTGGCACAGCAGCCGGGTGAAGGGTTCATCGGAATTCAGCAGGCCCTCGTCGCGCATCAACTTGTGGAAAAACCTTGCGTACAGCAAGTGCAGAATCGCATGTTCGATACCCCCTATATATTGGTCAACGGGCAGCCAGTAGTTGGCGGCTTTGCTGTCGAGCATCCCATCGGTGAAGTTCGGGGAGGTATAGCGGGCGTAGTACCAGCTCGATTCCATAAAGGTATCAAAGGTGTCTGTTTCCCGCTCGACCATCTGGCCGTTGAGCTCGACTTTGCACCACTCCGGATCCGCTTTGATCGGCGAGTGCACTCCGTCCATCACCACATCCTCTGGCAACAGCACAGGCAGGCGATCGGCGGGAACGGCAATATCGCTACCATCTGGAAGATTCAGGATGGGAATGGGGGTGCCCCAGTAGCGTTGACGGGAAACGCCCCAGTCGCGCAAACGGTAATTGGTCTTTATTTCGCCGCAGCCCAGTTCGGTCAATTTGGCGGCGATCGCGTCGAAAGCCTTTTCAGGACTCAAGCCATCAAAATCACCGGAGTTGATGGATACGACCTCATCTGCTGACTTTGACGAGTACCAGTCTTTCCATAAGTCGGGATCAAAATAATTGTAGTCCTCTTTTGGAGGTGCGTTTTCGGTGTCTTTTCTGCCGTCTTTGTCGGAAGAGGGTGTGCGCTCAAATACCTGTTTGATGGGGAGTCCGTGTTTATTGGCAAACTCGAAGTCGCGCTCATCGTGGGCGGGCACCGCCATTATTGCGCCAGTGCCATAGTCCATCAGCACGTAGTTGGCCACCCATATCGGAACTGTTTCGCCACTGATCGGATGGATGGCATTGAGGCCGGTGGCCATGCCCTTTTTTTCCATGGTGGCCATGTCGGATTCCGACATGGACTGAGTCTTGCAGTGTTGGATAAAGGTAGCCAGCTCAGGGTTCGTTTTGGCCAGCGCCAGAGCGATAGGGTGTTCTGCCGCTATACTGGCGTAGGTGATGCCCATTAGCGTGTCGGGGCGGGTGGTGTACACCTCAAAGTGGTCGATGCCACTCACGCCCTGTTCCAGCTGGAAGCGGAACTGAACTCCGCGGCTCTTGCCGATCCAGTTGCGTTGCATGGTGCGCACCTGTTCCGGCCAGCCATCCAGTTTGTCGAGATCGGCCAGGAGTTCTTCTGCGTAGTCGGTAATCCTGATAAACCACTGGGGTATTTCCTTGCGCTCGACCGGCGTATCGCAGCGCCAGCAGCCACCGTCTATAACCTGTTCGTTGGCCAGTACGGTCTGGTCGTTGGGGCACCAGTTAACCCCCGCTGTTTTCCTGTATACCAATCCCTTTTCGTGGAGCCTGGTGAAGAACCACTGTTCCCAGCGGTAATAATCTGGTTTGCAGGTGGCCAGTTCGCGCGACCAGTCATAACCGAAGCCCAATCGTTTCAACTGGGCTTTCATGTACTCGATATTTTCGTAGGTCCATTTCGCCGGGGCAGTATGGTGCTTGATCGCTGCATTTTCAGCGGGCAGGCCAAATGCATCCCAGCCCATGGGTTGCAATACATTCTTGCCGAGCATCCGCTGGTAGCGGGCAATCACATCCCCGATCGTATAGTTGCGCACGTGGCCCATGTGCAGCTTGCCACTTGGATAGGGGAACATCGCCAGACAGTAGTACTTTTCTCTGCCGGGAATTTCGCTGACTTCAAAGGCGGCGGTTTCCTGCCAGTGTTGCTGGGCGACAGTTTCTATTTCACTGGGGTGATATTGGTCTTTCATCGACACTCTGTATTGTGGGGTTGGGGGCTAGGCCAGAAAAGCCGCTAATTATAGGCTAAAGGAGGGTGCAGACACAGCCCGCGATGTGACTATTGGCGGCTCATTGCTCCTACCGTTGTGGTTTGCGTCAGTTGGCCCGGAATTTCCAGAAAGCGCCTAGCAGCATGATCAGCGAGCACAGCAAGACCGGATTCGAGCCCCATCGGCCGAAGGGTGTCTGGCCCCGATAGGGCGTCAGTTGGCCTGTGAGGGTGCTGCGAATGAAAGGGGGTGTCGTAGCGACGACCTTGCCATGATGGTTGATCAGGGCCGTAATGCCATCATTGGTGGCGCGAATCAGCGGTTTGCGGTTTTCTGCTGCCCGCATTCTGGCCATCTGAAAGTGCTGTTTTGGACCGATGGATCGGCCGAACCAGCTATCGTTGCTGACGGTCAGAAGCAGGTTTGAACGGTTGGCAGTAGCTGCCACCAGGTCAGGAAAAACAATTTCGTAGCAAATGGCTGTGCCAATACGGATATCGTTGGCACGAATGGGTTGTTGTAAGGTGGGCCCGGGGCTAAAGACCGACATGGGCAGGTTCAAAAAGGCCATCGTGCCGCCAAGCCAGCGCTCAAAGGGCACATATTCCCCAAAGGGTACCAGGTGTTGCTTGTGGTAAATGCCGCTTGCTGTGCCGAGAGCCATCACGGAATTGTGGTATTGCCGCGTGGTCGTATTGCGCGTGGGAATTCCCGTGAGCAGGGCGGTATTGGTATCCAGCGCACTTTTTGCCATTGCGGCAAGAAAGGGTTTTACCCGCTCTTCCAGAGTCGGCACCGCGGATTCTGGCCAGATCACCAGGTCGTTGCCCAGTAGTTCACGGGTCATCAGGCGGTTCTGCTCAAGAATAGCGGCAAGTTGTGTGCTGTCCCACTTTGCGGCGACGGGAAGCGCGGGCTGCATGATGCCAATGCGCAATGGGTCGCCTGCAGAGGTCGTCCATTCAGCAGACTGCAGATACCAGCCGCTCGCCCAGCCCACTGCCGCCAGCAATGCGAGATTACCGAGCACAAAGGATGCTCTGGTGATGGCAGCGATGCCGATCACCGTGCCGGATAATGCGCAAATCCAGCTGATCCCCAGTACCCCGGTGATGGGTGCCCACCCCGCCAGCCAGGTGTCAATGTGGCCATAGCCGAGATACATCCATGGGAAGCCGCTAAATAACCAGCTGCGAGTCCATTCTCCCAGAACCCAGATACTGGGGAAGGCGAGGGCCATGGTGCCCGCCGTACGGTTTAACCCTGTGCCATATAGCATAAATGGCAGGGCAAAAAGTACCGCCAGCAGAATCACAAACAGGGATGTCAGAATCAGGGCGAGTGGTACGGAGGCGTGACCGTGGTCGTGGATACTGATGAAGACCCAGGATACCCCAACGCCAAACATGCCGAGTCCAAACCAGAAGGTGCGCCAGAAGCAGTCAACCGGGCGCAACTCCTTGAGTAGCAAAACCAGGCCGGCAACAGCTATCAAGCCGATTGGCCACCAGCTCCACGGCGCCAGCGACAGCGGCAGCACGGCGCCCAACATTACCCCGAGCAGATGTCCCCTGAATTTGGGGTGAGAAGCGATTGATCCCATCATTGGATTGTGGTCCCGGGCAGACGGCTGGACTAGGCTTTAATCCGCAACTCGAGCAATTTGACCTGCCGGTTGTCGCCCTCCGCAACGCGAAAATCAAAGTTGTCCACTTCGATGGTTTCATCGACCTTGGGCATGCGGCCAAAGGCCTGGACGATAATGCCGCCTATGGTGTCGAATTCCTCATCACTGATCCCGACATCGAAGAATTCATTGAAATCCTCGATGGGTGTCAGGGCATCCACCAGATAGCTGTTGTCCTGCTGGGGGCGAATCATGGTGTCTTCGTCCTCATCGGTCTCATCTTCGATGTCGCCGACAATTTCCTCGAGAATATCCTCAATGGTGATCAGCCCGGCAATGCCGCCATATTCGTCAATGACGATAGCCATGTGATAGCGCTGTTCGCGGAACTCCCGCAACAGCACATTCAACCGTTTGCTCTCGGGGATGATCGTGGCGGGCCTGATCACATTGGCAATTTCGAAATTTTCACGACCGCTCAGTAGTAGCGGTAATAGCTCCTTGGCCAACAGAATGCCGACAATATCATCAGCATTGTCACCGATCACCGGGAAGCGGGAGTGGCTGGATTCGATAACCAGCTCGAGAAGGTCTTCAAGGCTGGTATTTTGCTGAATCACGACCATTTGAGTGCGGGGGATCATGATTTCCCGCACCTGCTGGTCGGAGACATGCAGTGCCCCCTCAATAATTTCCAGCGCATCGTGATCAATAATGCCGTTATCGTAGGCGGAGCGGAGGGTGTTCGCCAGCTCCTCTCGCGATTGTGGCTCCGAGGAAAAGGCCGTGGCCAGTTTGCCTAACCAGGATTTCTCCTGTGTGCCATTCAAGTCGTCATCAGTCATGAAATATCTGCTGCTCCGGAGCATCATCCTGTTGGTAGGGTGGTGAAAAACCCAGCTTCGTCAGTATACGGGTTTCAAGGGCTTCCATTACATCCGCATCATTATCTTCAATATGGTCGTAGCCGATCAAATGCAGGCAGCCGTGAACCAGTATGTGCGCCCAATGCGCCTCAATGGGTTTGCCCTGCTCGGCCGCTTCGCGCTCGACCACCGGTGCACAAATGACCAGATCCCCGAGTAGCGGAAGTTCTAAATCCGGTGGCAAATCGGCCGGGAAAGACAACACATTGGTGGGACCCGGTTTGTGGCGATAGCGTTGGTTCAGTTCGGCACACTCTGCTTCACCGACAATTCTTACGCTCAGCTCGGCCGTTTGCCGGGTGCTGGACAGTGCTGCGGTAGCCCAGCAGCGTAGCTGTTTTCTGCTCGGTATCCAGCCCGTTTTACCATAGGTATTGTCGATATCGAGCTGAAGCTTCATTGCGGCGGGTCTTTGGCCTCGTCCTGCTCGAAGGCATCATAGGCATCGACAATCTGTTGTACCAGCGGGTGGCGAACCACATCCTTCGAGCCGAAAAACGTAAAGCTGATATCTTCGACGTCCTTGAGCACCTTGCAGACGTGAAGCAGTCCGGAGTGACTGGGTCGGGGCAGGTCGATCTGGGAGGTATCCCCGGTAATTACCGCGGTGGAGCTGAAACCGATTCTAGTGAGGAACATCTTCATTTGTTCCCTGGTGGTGTTCTGGCTCTCATCGAGAATAATGAAAGAGTTGTTCAGGGTGCGGCCGCGCATGTAAGCCAGCGGTGCTACTTCAATAACACTCCGGTCAATGAGTTTTGCTACCGTTTCAACGCCGAGCATTTCATACAGCGCATCGTAGAGTGGACGCAGATAGGGGTCCACCTTCTGGCTCAGATCTCCAGGCAAAAAACCGAGTTTTTCGCCGGCTTCAACAGCAGGGCGCACCAGCAGAATGCGCTCCACTTCGTCTCTCAGTAGCGCTTCCACCGCGCAGGCTACTGCCAGATAGGTTTTGCCGGTACCGGCAGGTCCCACCCCAAAATTGATATCGTGGGTCTGTACGGCCCGCACATAGCGTTGCTGGCTGAGTCCTCTGGGTTTGATATTGCCTTTTTTGGTGCGGATGACCGTCTGCGTTATAGCGTTCTCTGTCTCGGTGACATTGCTGTCAGCTGTAGTCGTGGTCGCATAGTGTTCCATAGGCATTCCGGCAGTGGATTGTTGAATGGCAAGATGAATGTGGTCGGGTGTCAGCTCACGGCTGCGACCGGTTTCCTGATAGAGGTGATGGAGAAGTTGCCCAGCCACGTCAGCTGCGGCATGGTCGCCAATCAGTGCGAAGGTATTGCCTCGGTTGCGAATCTCGATTTTCAGCCGCTGTTCGATGTGTCTGAGGTGTTCGTCGAATTGTCCGCAGAGTGTTGCTAGGCGACGTGTGTCGCTGGGTTCCAGCGTGATGGTTTGTGTTGCAGTCTGAATATTCAAATTTTCCAATAGGCCGCCCTCTGCGGCTACGCATGTAGGGCAAGCATATAACCTTTATTAGGGTCTGAAAACAGTTTTGAGTGAGGTTTATAGGTATTTGCCAGCGCCGTCATTTATGCTGCAGTGTTCTCCGTTGCAGCGATCAGGCGTCCGCGCAGTGAATTGGGCAACGCCTCGATAATGCTCACCCTGGCAAACGTACCTATCAGTTGATGGTCGGTGGCTGGGAAATTGACGACCCGGTTGTTTTCGGTGCGGCCCTGCAACTGGCCGGGATCTTTCTTTGAAATGCCGGTGATCAGGATGGTCTGTTCAGTACCGACCATTTGCTCACTGATACTCGTGGCATGCTGGCTGATCCGGCTTTGCAGGATTTGCAGTCGTTGTTTCTTGAGGTTTTCGGGCGTGCTATCGGGCAGATCGGCTGCCGGTGTGCCCGGTCGGGCGCTGTACACAAAGCTGAAGCTGTGATCAAAGCCGATATCCTGAATCAGCTTGAGGGTATCCTCGAAATCCTTCTCGGTCTCACCGGGAAAACCAATGATGAAGTCCGATGAAATGCTGATATCCGGTCTGATCCGGCGCAGCTTGCGAATTTTTGATTTGTATTCCAGTACGGTGTGGCCACGTTTCATTGCCGCCAGAATTCGGTCCGAGCCACTTTGCACCGGTAGGTGGAGGTGGCTGACCAGTTCGGGTACTTCAGCGTAGGCCGCAATGAGGCTGTCTGAAAATTCCACTGGGTGGGAGGTGGTATAGCGAATGCGGTCAATGCCTTCAATTCCCGCCACATAGCCAATGAGTTCCGCCAGGTCGCAGAGGCTACCGTCGGGCATGCTGCCGCGGTAGGCGTTGACATTCTGTCCCAGCAAATTGACTTCCCGCACGCCCTGGCCGGCGAGGTGAGCCACTTCCGCGAGTACATCTGCAGCCGGGCGGCTGACTTCCTCACCTCTTGTATAGGGCACAACACAGAAGGTGCAGTATTTGGAGCAGCCTTCCATAATCGAAACGAAGGCAGTGACGCCATCGGCGTCCGGCTGAGGCAGCCGGTCAAATTTCTCAATCTCCGGGAAGCTGATATCGACGATGGTGGTGCCGTCTCGCTGCTTTCTTTCGGCCAGCATTTCCGGCAACCGATGCAATGTCTGCGGGCCAAACACCAGATCCACAAAAGGTGCGCGCTGGGCAATGGCGTCTCCCTCCTGACTGGCGACACAGCCGCCAACCCCGATGATCAGTTCCGGATTGCGGGCTTTGAGGTGTTTCCATCGGCCGAGCTGGTGAAAAACCTTTTCCTGGGCTTTTTCCCGGATTGAGCAGGTGTTCAGTAACAATACGTCGGCTTCTTCCGGGTTGTCTGTTGCCACCATCTGGTGGCTGTCGCCCAGCAGATCACGCATGCGTGATGAATCGTATTCATTCATCTGGCAGCCATGGGTGACAATGTGCAATTTTTTGATTTTTGGCTCGGACATAAATTACTGGTTATGGATACACTTGGCGCGGCCGCACAGTATAACGGTCGTCAGTGGTTAATCCCACAGGGTGTGGTCTGATCGGGTGAAATTTGTGCAGATTGTGGTATTCTTTCGCGCCCTTGATAAACCGGTGAACAGGCAACCTGTATGGCATCAACCCCCATTTACAAAATTGTATTTTTCAATCAGGGTCAGGTGTACGAAATCTATGCCCGGCAAGTCTACCAAAGTGATTTGTGGGGGTTTCTGGAAGTCGAGGAGTTTGTGTTTGGTGAACGCTCCCAGATGATAGTCGACCCTTCCGAAGAAAAACTGAAGAATGAGTTTTCCTCGGTCAAACGGAGCTTTATTCCGCTGCATTCTGTCGTGCGCATTGATGAAGTGGAAAAAGAAGGTTCCTGCAAAATTATTGAGGCGAAGGGCGGTGCCGGTAATGTCACCCCTTTCCCCTATGCGGGTCTTGCACCCAAACCAAAAAGTGATCGCTAGTTAACAGTCGCCTGTTTGGCTGAATAAAAAGGGCAGCTTGTGCTGCCCTTTTTTGAGGTCGGGAGCCTAGGCCTTGAGTTGTTGGTTCACAGAGGCCAGTTTCACGGCATTACAGAATACGGCCATGGCGTGATCAATATCCTCAACGGTAGGGAATGACGGTGCCAGACGGATATTTTTATCGTCCGGGTCTTTTCCATAGGGGAAGGTGGCGCCCGCCGGGGTGAGTTTGACCCCCGCTTCTGCAGCCAGCTGGATAACAGCGTTAGCCAGTCCGGGGCGGGTATCAAAAGAAATAAAGTAACCGCCATCGGGTGAACTCCATTCTCCCAGGTCAGAATCGCGGAAGTTTTCCTCAAGGTGCTTCAGCACGCAGGCAAAGCGCGGTCGCAGCAGCTCGGCGTGTCGGGCCATATGGTTGCGCAGTTCCGCCATAGTACCAATCATCTTCAGGTGCCGGAGCTGGTTGACCTTGTCCGGCCCGATAGTGGCAATCCCCAGGTGTTTTTTCATAGCACCCAAATTCGTTTTGCTGCCCGCCATGAAGGCCACCCCTGCACCGGCGAAAGTCACCTTGGAGGTCGATCCGAACTGCAGTACGCTATCTTCGGTGCCATGTTTCTCACAGGAATCCCGTATATTGGCCAGTTCGACAGGTTTATCCACCAGGTCGTGAACTGCGTAGGCGTTGTCATAGAAGACCCTGAAGTTCGTGGTCGCGATAGTCCCCAGTCCGGCCAGCCGTTCGATGGTCGCGGCGCTGTAAATACAGCCGGTGGGGTTGGAGTATTTGGGTACACACCAGATTCCCTTGATACTGCTGTCATTGCGGAGCAGGGCCTCCACTACGTCCATATCCGGGCCGTCTTCATTCATCGGCACGTTGACCATTTCAATGCCAAATTCCTCGCAGATGGCAAAGTGACGGTCATAACCGGGCACGGGGCAGAGAAACTTGACGTTTTCTTCATGTCGCCAGGCCGAGTCCGGTCCGTTCAAACCAAACTGCCAGGCAAACAGGACACTGAAATACATCAGGGTCAGGCTGCTGTTGCCCCCCACCATGATTTCGTCAGATTTTACGCCGAGGATCTCTGCCGCCAGTTGGCGCATGGCCGGCAAACCGTCCAGTCCGCCGTAATTGCGGGTATCCACGCCCTCGTCCGAAACATAATTTCCCTGCAGGATGCCATCCAGCGCATCGGCCAATGATAATTGGTTGGCGGATGGCTTGCCCCGGGTCAGATCGAGATTAAGCTTGCTGGAGACAAAGCTCCGATGGTTGGCAGAAAGCGCTTCTTGCCAGCGTTGCAACTGTTGACGGTCTGCTTGTTCAACGTACACGGGGATTCCTCTTGACGGGGTTGAAGTGAAGTTTTGTGTGCTGCAGAATAGATACATTCGCGTAGCTCGAGTGATTATACGAAAAACATAACACTCGGTGGGATGGAATAATGGAGCGCCAGGCCATTAAATCCAGAACTGCCAGGGACGTTTTTGTACTTCTTTGTCTTCCTTGCGGCGTCCGGGGTTTTGGCGTCGGTCTTTTTTTCCCGGTTCGTATCGGACCTCCTGGCGAGGATCTGTGAAAGAGCGTCTTTCACCTTTTCTTGAGTCGGGCCCGCGATATACCTCAGTTTGGGTTAATTCTTTTGCCTGAAAGAGGCTCTCTTTGCTTGGCGGGACTTCCTCGGGTTTTGGCTGGATAGCCAGCCCCGCTTGAGGTGTCGGGGCCGGTGGAGCCTTACGAACGGTATCCGAGATATCAACTACTTTTTTTTTAGTGTCGCTAACGGCTGCAGGTGCCACCTGGGGCGGTGCATCGTAGGTGTCCTCAACAGCAAAATCGAGATCGGGAAGCATGGTCTTTGATGTCAGCTGCTCCTGATTGATTTCACCCAATACAATCTTGGCGTCGTTAATGCTGATTTTATGCAATTCTTCAACGCAGGCATGTAAAAAAAGTCGACTGCAAATCATATTGATGCGTCTAGGAATCCCCTCGCTGACTTTGTGGATTACAGGGTAAATGGCATTACTGATAGCCGGGTCTCCGTTCCAGCCAACCTGATTCAACCTGTGTTTGATGTAACCCTTGGTTTCCTCTTCATTCAGGGATGCCAAATGGCAGGCGGCCACGAGTCGCTGGTGCACTTGTTCCATATTTGGCTGCTGAACAATATCCCTGAGCTCTTCCTGGCCCAAAAGAAAAATCTGCAGCAGAGGTTCTCGGCTCATCTGCAGATTGGTGAGCAATCGAAGTTCTTCCAGTGCGGCTGTGGAGAGATCCTGAGCTTCGTCAATGATCAGTAGGGCGCGCTTGCCAGTTTTGTAGTCGTTGACAAAAAGCCGGGTCAACTGTTGCAAGAGCAGTGATTTATGGTCTGTGTTGGATGACAAGCCAAAAGCATCGGCAACCATTCGCAACAGGTCGTCTGCCCCCAGCTGTGTGCAGACCAGCATGGCGACATTCACTTGATCTTCCCGAAGACTTTCCACAAGATCACTGACTAGGGTTGTTTTTCCAGTGCCGGGCTTGCCAGTAATCATCACAAAGCCTTCGGCGCGCTGAAACGCATACTGCATGTAAGCCTTGGCTTTGGCGTAACTGCGGTGGTTAAAGCAGAACCTGTGATCCGGACTTAGTCGGAAGGGCTCGGCCTTGAGGTCATAAAATTGTTCGTACATGGGAATTGGCCGAATTGTATTTTTGGGTTTGTGAGCCCCCGGAGTATAAATTGAGCAAATAAAATCAGCAACTTAATGCTTTTGCGCTTATGATTTATTCGCTATAACCAAAATTGGCGGGATTGAAGCAAATGGTAGCTGTCTATCGTTAAACGTGACGTGAGGAGCGTTAAGTGAGAATTCTATCGAACATAGCCACAGTGGCGGGTATTGCCGGTGTGGTCATCTGTCTGCTCGCTGGTGTGATTCGTCTGATGGGCGATTACTACTTTGTGGGTTTTGAAATACTGACCCTGTTTAATATCGGTGTTGCAGCGATGGTTTTTAGTTGCCTATTAAAGCTTGAGTATATTGTGTATTCGCTCAAGCGATGATAGTTGCTGTAGCGGACAATGCTGTGAGAGTGCTTACTTTTCCTGCCTGATCGCTTTTCTGAGCAGGTGTGGAATCAGTAGCCGCATGGGCATGCGAAGATAGTGTGACCTGATAAATAAAATAAAGCGGGCAAGCCCCAGTAAACGGGTTTTTTGACCAAGACAGTTTGGCATCATGGCTTTCAGTAACATCTTGTCCATGAGGTACCTGGATAAACAAAAGGGTTCTGCCCCGGCGGCAATTTTTCCTGTCAGCTCCTCGGGAACAGGCGTTTTCAGAAGCATCTTGGCATAGCGCAGTCCGTAATAGAGTGATCGTGACAGGTGGAGTGTCTTTGCCCGGGTGAAGAGGCCGGCCCAGGCGTCGCCACTCTCCAGAGCGTACTCACGCAGTAGCGCGTCCAGATCGACAACATCGCGTAGCCCCTGCTCGAAGTCCCCTTCATGAAAAAGGTGGGCGGCACTGTGCAGAATCATGTCCTGGAGAGATAGAACATACATTCCCGGGTAATCCTTCAGCTCAATCACCTGCTCCCATATTTTATTGATATCAGGTTTTGCATCGGCAGTAGGCGGGAGAATGGTGTGGTGAACATCCAGGTCTGTTTGTCTTTTCAGGTGTTTCAGTGGCGGTAGCTCATGCATCCATGTGCGATAATATTTCTGGTCATAGGGATCTATCTTTGTGCAAAACCACCCGTGTTTGATAAGTGCTTTTTCAGCTTCTTTTAACTGCTCATTCCTGACCAGAATATCTATGTCGCCAAACAGTCTACCTTGGGATGCATCGCGCTCACTCATGACATAGGCAGCACCTTTGAGCAAGGCAAAGGGAATGCCGGCTTCGCTCAGTGCAGTATAAATTTGCAAGATCTCCCACTTCACTGAGCGGAGGTTGCTTGATGACACCAGTTGGGCGCTGTGCAAGTGAGACTGAAGATGCTCAGGCACAAAGGACAGAAGATCGAATATTTCGACGAGGTGCGCCATGCGGCTCAATAAATTGCTGCGTCTCGCCTGACGAACAAGCATTTGCCATTCACCAGGTGAAAGTCTGGTGGCACTGTGTTGCGGATCACGAAGGAAGCGAACCAGGCAGCATTCCATGATTGACTCAGGCATCAATCAGATTCCCTAGGGTGGTATAGGCGTCATCCAGATTCTGGTAGTTCAATCTGAAGCATTCGCACTGGTCGAGCATGGCTGTCAGCGCACCAAAGGCGGTTGAGCCAAGTATGTGGTAATTGAAGCTGTTTTCTGCCAGTTCGAGAAACGTCCTGCCCTTACTCAAAGGTGATAATTCAATGTTCGCGCCCTTGCGGTATTTTGGAAAGATGATGGCGGTCGGCACAGCTGGCTCATCACTTCTTGCTACGCTGCTTGTGGGTGCGCACATGTGGGCAACACTGCCTTTGGCGGTATCGTGTACTGGTTTCCCCACAAAAATGTCATCATTTGCAAATGACCTGACGAGATCAATGGACTCGTTTTTAAGGCTTATCGGTCTTGGAATCGGTGTGATTAAGCCGGTTTGCGTCGAAAGCAGTGCCATTTCATCGGACAGTAGCCGCCACCCCTGGCTAACAAGGCCCGCACAGAGAGTGCTTTTGCCGCTACCTGGCGTACCCGGAAAAATGATCGCCTTGCCATTTTTTTCCACAACTGCGGAATGGATAACCAGATATTGGTGTGCATTGTTGGCTACGCACCAGTTGAGTCCCCATTCGAACATGGCAAAAGATTGGGTTTGTGGTAGGGGCTTGAAAGGCAGGTAGCCGTCAAAGGAAAAAATGGCCTGCGGACGAATCCAGCGTCTGATTAACGACGGAGATTGCAGTGCGATATGGAAATCGACCCGGTGGATATCTTCCAGAGTGTAGGCGCCGTATAGCTCGCTGAGATTTTCTGCAACGTTTGGCAGGGTTGACGACAGGTTGACTACGAAGGGGCCAATTTTCAGGTTGATACCTTCTCCTGCGAGCTGTTGTTTTAGTTTTCGAAGCGGTATCGATGCGAGCAGCAAAGGAGCTATTCCCCTGTCGCTGAAATTAAGTGCATGTCCTGAAGTTTCTGCAGGGTAGTGCAGAGATATTCATCTATTGCTGTTTCAGAAACATCATCCAGCTGCTCTTTGAGCAAGAGGCTGAGTTGGTCGTATCGGGTTGGTGCTGCTGCAATGGTGATCAGAATCCTGGCGGCCGTTGCTTCCAGCAAATGGGTTTCCCCGGAAACCGGATTGTACATGACACATTCCTCCTCCCATTGGCGATAGAGGCAGGACTGGCAGGAGGAGGAGAAAGTATCGGCATTATTCATGCCGATACTTTAAAGCAAAAACTTACCAGGTTGAATCCAGAAATGATCCGATGCTCCCTGTATAGGGCTCCGGTATGGTTGATGGATCGTTATAAAGTCCAACAAGCTGGCTGGGAGTGATGACATAGGTAATGCCACTGTGCGAGGCATTCAGGAGTGCGGCTACAAAATGGCCTGCAAAGTTGCCTGTGCTGCCACCGGGATTTTCATGCAAAATAGTCGCCATTGGCAAATGGCAGACGCTGGCGAGCCCGGAGGGACAGCCTAAGCCGTAATAACCCAGGGCTTCAGAGAGTGTTGTCCCTTCTACATAGCATTCGGGTTCATTTTTTTTGTTCCTGCCACATTTTTTCTTTTTCCCGCTGCCACCCTGGGTGTAGGTTGCTTTCGGGTCATAAATGCCATATTGAAACGGGGTGCTGTTCCAGTCGGGTTCACTGCCCCCTACGTTTTTCCAGCCGCCGGGGCTCCAGCCGGGGCTACATTGACCTCTGTCCTGATACAAATGTCCGGACATCATGTTGGACAGGCACGGAGCCCCCAGCGCAGAGGGGCTGGCGAGAGACATGAGAATCGGCGCCGCAGCACCGATGCGGGAAAAATTGCGGCGTGAGATATTTACTGAAGAATTAGGTTCAGCACCCTTCTTGGTTGCATGATTTTGTGAGTCGTTTTCCATTGCTCCAAACCTGTATCTACGGGGTTTTATTTGATATGAAAATCATTCTGCAATAAATGGGCCATCGTTTTTAAGTCTTTACTAATCAGTGCGTTGCGATCATAAAAACGAGTTTTCTTTTTGGCAAGGTAGTCGGCGACCCCTTGATGTAAAAAAACCTGACAGCTGCAAGGGGTCAGACAATCTGTTTAATGATGATAGTCGATACAATGCTTTCTGGTATGACCTTTGGGGCGCCTAGAGCCGCCATATATCGATATTTTTCTCTTCAAACAATGACCTGTCGAGCATTGATTTAACATCAATGATGGTAGCGTTTTTAGCCATGATGGCGCCAAGTTCACTGGCAGATAGCTTCTTGTAGTGCTGGTGGGCAACCGCCAGAACCACTGCATGTGCATTTTTGATTTGATCCCAGGGGGTAAGTTCCACGCCGTATTCCTCAATAGCTTCGCTACTCTCTGCCATGGGATCATGAACAATGATATTGCAGTGATATTCCCTGAGTTCTGCGATGATATCTGCAACTTTTGAGTTTCGGAGGTCGGGACAATCCTCTTTGAATGTTAGTCCCAGGATCACTACATTGGCACCACAGACCGGGTGACCTTTCTTGACCAGTTGTTTTACAGTCTGTTCGGCAATGTATTTGCCCATGCCATCGTTAGTTTGTCGGCCAGCCAGAATAACCTGGGGGTGGTGGCCCTCTGCTTCGGCTTTAAAGGTGAGGTAGTAGGGGTCGACGCCAATACAGTGCCCACCCACCAACCCGGGGCGGAACGGCAGGAAATTCCATTTTGTTCCCGCTGTTTCCAGAACATCAAGCGTGTCTATACCGAGTTTATGGAAAATAAGGGACAGTTCGTTCATCAATGCAATATTAAGATCGCGCTGAGTATTCTCAATCACTTTTGCTGCTTCAGCTACCTTGATGCTGGCAGCTCGATAAACTCCGGCCGTAATAATCTGTTCGTAGGTTTGGGCCACTTTTTCCAGGGTTTCGGGGGTGTCACCAGAGACTACTTTGACGATGGTCTCCAGCCGATGAACTTTGTCACCGGGGTTGATGCGTTCCGGAGAGTAGCCAATAAAAAAGCCATTTTGTCCGTCCTTACTGACTGCGCCGGGCTTGCCAAGCCAGGGCATCCCGGATACCGACTCCAATATGGGTGCGCAGGTTTCTTCAGTGCAGCCCGGATATACGGTTGATTCATACACGACAGTGGTGCCTGGACTGAGGTGCGCTGCAATGGTTCTGGATGCCCCGTGAACAGCCCTCAGGTCAGGTTTGTGAGCCTGATCAATGGGGGTGGGGACGGCGATAATGATAACGTTGGCTTCCGCTAATTTGGCGGGATCATCAGTGAGTTCAAGGTGGGAGGCTGCGGCCAGGTCTTCTGGTGCTACTTCTCCACTGGGGTCTTTCCCCGAAAGATAGGCGGCCAGCTTTTTCTTGTCGAGGTCAAAGCCAATGGTTGGCAGTTTTTTGCCAAATGCGACGGCCAGAGGCAGACCTACGTACCCTAATCCAACAACTGCTACTTTCTTCACAATATCTCCCGTGTCCCTATGAGACCGTTGACGAATTATTTTTAATCCGCTGTCTTTTTTAAAAACCAATCCAGCGTAGCCTGTAACCCTTGGTGGACGTTATGAGAGGGCTGGTATCCGAGCAACGAGTTGGCCTTTTCGATGTTTGCCCGTGAGTGTCGAACATCGCCAGGGCGCAATGCCCGGTGTTTGGCCGTCAAACTGTTGATATTCGGGTAATGACTCCCGAGCAGCATTTTTATCGAAGAAAAAAGCTCGTTCAGGCTGGTTTGATCGCCGCACGCGACATTATATATCTGATTGATGGCGGTCGGATTTTCAGTGGTTGCGGCCAGCAGGTTAGCTTGAACGGTATTGTCGATAAAACAAAAATCCCGTGATGTTTCCCCGTCACCATTAATAAAGCAGTCTTCTCCGGACAGCAGTTGCCCGAACCACTTGGGTATGACAGCGGCATATGCGCCGTTTGGATCCTGTCTTGGCCCAAAAACATTAAAGTAGCGGAGACCTATGTTTTCCATGCCATAAGTTCGGGCGAAGACGTCCGCATACAGTTCGTTCACGTACTTGGTGACGGCGTAGGGTGAAAGTGGGCGTCCAATTTCATCTTCGACTTTGGGGAGTCCCGGATGATCACCATAGGTGGATGACGAAGCTGCATACACAAAGCGCTTTACTTCGGTGTCTCTCGCTGCCACCAGCATGTTCAGAAAGCCATCAATATTTGAGCTGTTGGTTGTAACTGGGTCTTCAATAGATCTTGGTACGCTTCCCAGAGCCGCTTGATGAAGAACAATATCGACACCCTTGCATGCATTTATGCAGTCGTTCAAGTTGCGGATATCGTAGGGGTAAAAAGTAAACCTGCCCCAGTTTTCGCCGCTTTCGGCTTGCACGTCGTCCAGATTGGATTGATGTCCGGTTGAAAAGTTATCAATGCCGACAACCCGTTGCTCCAGTTCAAGCAAGGTTTTTAGAAGGTTGGAGCCGATAAACCCTGCAACACCAGTAATTAGCCAGGTTTTCGGTTTTGATCTTAGTGATTGCTGTAGATCGCTGTACGATGTCACCGATATATTCCTTGATTCGTGGGTGGCTAATCCATATGTTGCGATTGTCTCGTCCACCACAAAGCGGTAGATGGAAGGGCAGTAACTGATAGCAGCCAGCTGGGTTTTTTGGTTGAATCGCCTTCGGGCAAAAACACCGCTTCGATTAACTCAGCTGCATGTCCGACTAAATTTAAGGTGCTGAGTATAGTGTTAAAGGCAGTTCTGATCCAGAATCCGCTAGTGTGCAAAATCTGTTGCTGAATGGAGACGCTTTATGATCGACGGGATCTTGAAACTAGACCTGCAGGTTCTCGCATGAATGTGGGTGTGCCCAGCTATCTGTTCGCATTTTTTGCCTATTTGGTACTGACAATTCTGATCAGTGTTTCATGGCGTGGACGACCACAGGGGATTCTGATCATTCTCGCTGCCGTCTGTTCGACTGTTTGGGCTGGCGCTATTGCAGCCGGCGAGTTCGGTGCCCGGGTTTCCTTTGAGATGATACAGCTGGCTGAACTGTCGAGAAACCTGTCCTGGTGTCTGTTCCTGTTGGATGTTCTCTGTAAAAAAGATGGTGAAAGTGCCCGTGGGGCCCTGGTGTTCCGGTTTTCATTGGGCTGCTCGGCAGTGCTTATACTTTTTGGCGTTCTGTTTAGTACGCCATTTGCTTCCGAGTATTTGTCCGTATCAGAAACGCTGTTCCGAGAAATTGTGTTAGTGCTATGGGTGGTACTTTCACTCACGGGTCTGATTCTGATTGAGCAAATTTTTCGCAACTCTGGCGCTACCCAGCGGTGGTCGACAAAATTCTTGTGCCTTGGTATCGGCAGTTTTTTTGTCTATGACTTTTTCATGTACTCGGATGCACTGCTTTTCAAACGCATCAGCCTTGATTTATGGGAAGCCCGCGGTCTTGTGAACGGGATGGCTGCACCGCTTATCGTCATTGCCATCGCCCGAAACCCCAAGTTTGAAATGAATATACACGTGTCAAGGCATGTGGTTTTCCATACCGCAACGATCATGGGGGCGGGTGTTTATCTGTTACTGATGGCCACTGCCGGTTACTTCATCCGTTATTATGGCGGGACTTGGGGTGGTGTGCTGCAAATCGTATTTTTCTTTGGTGCGGCAGTCCTGCTGGTCACCCTGATGTTTTCCGATAAGATTCGTGCTCAGGTAAGGGTCTTGCTGAGCAAGCACTTTTTTTCCTACAAACACGATTATCGGGAAGAATGGCTTAAGTTTACCCAGACGCTTTCAGGTAGTGATGACAGTGTACCGGAGCGGGTGATTCAATCCATTGCGAAGCTGACGGAAAGTCCAGGTGGCATCCTGTGGGAAAAAAATGATGCTGGACATTTTAGTGTGCTGGCTCGCTGGCATATGCCTGAACCTGATTGTGCGGATGCGAAATCGTTAGATTCTTTGACGTTATTTATGACGCGGACTCACTGGGTTATCGATATCGATGAATATAATGAAGATCCCGAAAAATATGCGGGTTTGGTCCTGCCGGAGTGGTTGCTGAAGATTCGGAATATCTGGCTGTTGGTGCCCCTGATACTTCGGGATGAGTGCCTGGGGTTTGTGCTGGTCAGGCGCTCGGATTTGTATCACGCGATTAACTGGGAAGATCGGGATCTTTTGAAAATGGCAGGCCAGCACGCGGCCAGCCATTTGGCGCAATATCGGGCAGATCAGGCCCTGATTCGTTCGCGACAGTTTGAAGCGTTTAATCGGCTGTCTGCCTATATTGTTCATGATCTGAAAAATATCCTGGCCCAGCAATCGCTGATTATCACCAATGCAGAAAAGCATAAACACAAGCCCGAGTTCATTGACGATGTTCTTGCAACTGTCAAAAATTCCGTTAATAGAATGACCCGGCTTATGGAGCAGATGAGAAGCGGTGTTCGGGGCGATTTGGCCGAGGATATCGAGCTTGGCAGTTTGCTGACGAAGCTGGTCAGGACCGCCTCTGCTAGGGAGCCTAAACCTGTACTTGAATCGGTGGTCGGTGATGCGGTGGTGCGTGCGGACCGTGAGCAGCTATCGACTGTATTTGGCCATATCATCCAGAATGCCCAGGACGCCACCCCGGCAACAGCAAGAGTTGCTGTCAGCGTAGAGAGGCAGGGGCAGACTGTTCATGTCATTATTGAGGATGCGGGTACGGGAATGGATAGGACTTTTATCCGCGACCGTCTTTTCAGTCCATTTGATTCCACTAAAGGTTTGACCGGCATGGGTGTGGGCGCATTTGAAAGTAGAGAGTATATCCGTTCTGTCGGCGGGGATATTCTGGTTGCCAGTGAGCCGGGGGTGGGTTCTCAATTTACTATTATCTTGCCGTGTAGTCCGATTGATGGTGGCGAAGCAAGTACCGAAAATGAAGGAAATCAGTCGTGAAAGAAACCAACAGACCGCTGCTCGTGGTTGAAGACGATACCGGCCTGCAAAGTCAGCTGCGCTGGTGTTTTGATGACTATGATGTGGTCATCACCGGTGATCGTGAGGCCGCCATAGCTCAGTTGCGCCGTCATCAGCCATGGGTGGTATTGCTTGATCTGGGGCTGCCGCCGGACCCCGGTGGCGTCACAGAGGGTTTTGCCACGCTGAGTGAGATCCTGGTGATTTCACCGCAAACAAAAGTGATCGTGGTGACGGGTGACAATGATAGATCCAATGCGGTCAAGGCAATTGGTCTTGGAGCCTACGATTTTTATCAAAAGCCGGTTGACCCCGATATCCTTACATTGATTGTCGACCGGGCTTACCGTGTTTATGAGCTGGAGTCTGAAAACCGTCGACTTCAGGAGCAGGGTGTGGAGTCCCCTTTGCGAGGGGTTGTTACTGCCAGCCCGGAAATGCTGAAAGTCTGTCGCACAGTTGAGAAAGTAGCGCCCTCCGATATCACGACCTTGCTGCTGGGCGCCAGTGGCACTGGCAAAGAGGTTATTGCCCGGGCATTGCACGAGCTGAGTGCCAGGGCAAACCAGAAAATGGTGGCAATCAACTGCGCTGCGATACCGGATAACCTGTTGGAGAGTGAGTTGTTCGGCCATGAGAAAGGTGCCTTCACGGGTGCGGTTAAGCAGACGCAGGGGAAAATAGAGTATGCCGACGGGGGTACCCTGTTTCTCGATGAAATTGGTGACTTGCCATTAGAGTTGCAGTCCAAATTATTGCGTTTCCTTCAGGAAAGAGTCATTGAGCGAGTAGGGGGTAGGACAGAAATCCCCATTGATGTGAGGATTATATGTGCCACACATCAGGATTTGACCAAATACATAGAGGAGGGGAAGTTTCGCGAGGATCTTTATTACAGGGTGAGTGAGATCACCATCCAGATACCGTTGTTGAAAGATCGTGAAGGGGATGCCCTGCTACTAGCAAAGGCGTTTTTGGCACGTTTCAGCAAAGAGTCAGGGAAATCGTTACGTGGATTTGACAAGCAGGCAGCTCAGGCGATCGAATCTTACGATTGGCCTGGCAATGTCCGTGAGCTGGAAAGTCGAATCAAACGGGCCATTATCATGGCCGAAGGTACCCACATCACCCTGGAGGACCTTGAGCTGTCGCCAGCGGGCGAAGAGGCGGCACCGTTTAACCTCAGAGAAATCAGAGAGAAAGCTGAAAAAGGCGCTATTCAGAGAGCGTTGCTGAATGCGGGGGATAATGTCTCGGAAGCGGCCAAGATGTTGGGAGTGACCAGACCAACCCTCTATAACTTTCTCGAAAAGTACAATATTCGTTCCTAGGTGGCAGGACGTTACAAAGTACGATAGGGGGTGATTACCGGCCCTTGCCAAAAAGAACAATCTCAACGGTTCTGATGAGAATGTTGAGGTCGAGCAGGAAGCTGCGGTGCTTGACGTAGTAGAGGTCGTACTTCAGCTTTTCCATGGCGTCCTCGTCTGTTGCTCCATACGGATATTTAAGCTGAGCCCATCCGGTTAAACCGGGTTTAACATTGTGCCTTTCGTTATAGTAGGGGATGCTGCGAACCAGCCCCTGAACAAACTCGGGTCTTTCCGGCCTGGGGCCGACAAAGCCCATTTCTCCGCACAGCACATTGTAGATTTGTGGTAATTCATCGATTCGGCATTTTCGAATAAAGTTTCCTATGCGGGTTATTCTGGTGTCATTGACTTTGGCCCAGACGGCTCCGTTGCTCTCGGCATCCGTGCGCATACTTCGGAATTTGATGATTTTGAAGACCTTGCCGTCGAGTCCTACCCTCTCCTGGCGATAAAAAATGGGCGCCTTGATGCCATCTTCAATTTTAATCACCAATGCAGTGATGAGCATAATTGGCCAGGTGACGAGCAAGAGTAGAATAGCGATTGATGCATTAAAGAGCCAGTCTACCGAATTTCTCAGGTAGTGGATTGAGGCGAAACCATTGGAATAAATGATCCAGCTGGGATAGATGAGGTTGACCGCAATTTGTCCTGTTTCCCGTTCGATGAAATCCAGAATATCAATAACATTGACGCCACGAATTTTACAGGCGAACAGCTCATCAACAGGTAGGTTAGCCCTTCTCTCGTCGCTGGCAACAACAATTTCGTCAATATTGTGTTCGATAACAAATGACAAAAGCGCACCTTTTTCAAGGTTGATGCGTCGTTCCTGTTTAATGCCATCGGGCAAGTCGCCCTCCATCACCACAAACCCCTTGAGGGTAAAGCCATGGCGGTCAACAGCGCGTCTCATCCTTCTCTCAACGATCGATGCCCGTTCTCCAGAGCCAAGTATCAGTACGTTGATCTTGTTAAAGCCAAGCAGGTCGAAACGGTTGAGGGTATGTCTGATGAGACTGGTAAGAATCAGTCCTATACCCGCTGCTGTGAGCACAACCTCAGCAGTGAAGGGCTCCGTGTTGATAAGCATAAAGAGAATCGCAAACTCGGCAGAGCCGAGTGCGACGGCAAGCACGAGCCTGCGAAATACACTGCGATAATTTTCTCGCATTCTGGGGTTGTATAGCCCCAGTGAAAGGGAAGTGAGCAAAATGAAAAGAGCAAAAACAAGAGAGTAGGCAGCGACTATATTTGTTTCGAGGTTGCTTTGTTGGGACCAGCCAAAGAAATTATTGGCAAGGATGGCAAAAAATACCGAACCGAAATATACGGAAAGCTCGACGATTACGAGCACCTTATAACCTGAGGACAAGTCGCGAAAATTCGTCTTTTTCATTGCCTGTAATAAACCCCTTCCATAAGGTAGGTTTGGCTTCTGATTGGAGAAGCCAGTTGCTTTTGATGGGTAACCGTTGGGCCGGTCTATCAGTATCTGCAGCCGGAATCATCACAGGCTGTGCCCGCCAATAGCAGGAAATCCTATGCCGGAAATTTGCAGTATATGGCTGACGGTGGTTGGTAAGCCCTTACACTACAAATAGTTAGCCTTAATTGTTTGTTGCGGAGCAGAACCCAGCCTTATCGGGGAATGGTACCAGTTAATTAGGACTAGGGCCGAGTATATTTTGCAGGTCAAGCCACGCAACCGGCCGTTCGTCTAAATGATTCGTCCATAAAGCGGAGCTTCTGTTTAAATCCCGTCACGGGCTGGGGTGGCGTGGCCTGAAGCCCGCTGCTAGTCATCGGTTTTATGTGCATGCTACACTCAGCCGGGATTTATATTTGAAGCACTCAAGGGAGGAGCTGAATCGTGTCTGGTCTTATTTCTTACGTATCAAGAACTTCATCTGTGATTGGTCTCAGTCTGGCTCTAGTGGCTCTTTCCGGTTGCTCGTCATCAACCCACACCGAGGTGCCCGATGACCTGCGTACAATGCCGGCCGACTATACCTATGTAATTGGTCCCGGGGATAGTATGGAAGTCTTCGTCTGGGGTAACGAAGAGCTGACAATCAACGGTGTCAAAGTACGTCCTGATGGGAAAATCAGCACCCGGTTGGTTGAAAACATCGAGGCAAGTGGGAAAACGCCCTCGGAGCTTGCCCGGGATATTGAGGAAGCCTATTCAGAATATGTCAAGAGTGCTGTTGTCAGTGTTATCGTCGACGACTTTGTGGGCGTCCCCTCTCAGCAGGTCAGAGTGGTTGGTGAAGCTGCAGAGCCGACAAGTATTCCCTTCAGAAAACATATGACGCTGCTTGATTTGATGGTGGAAGTCGGTGGCCTGACGGAGTTTGCCGCTGGCAACAAGGCTGTGTTGATCAGAAGCTTTGGTGGTGATCAAAGCACGTATAAGCTTCGCCTGGATGATCTGCTCAATGATGGGGATATTTCGACAAATCTTGCCCTCTTTCCCGGAGATATAGTGATTATCCCTGAGGCTTGGTTCTAAGTCGTTGCCACGACGTAACCCGGAAACTTAAGGAAGATCAGCTATGCAAGAAATGTTGGCGATGCTATTCAGCTATCTGTCGGGCCTTTGGCGTTTCAGATGGGCGGCATTGGTTATTGCATGGCTGGTTGGTGTCGTTGGATGGTTTTCGGTATCACAGGTGCCCGATCAGTACATGGCTACAGCCAGGATTCATGTCGACACCAATACCATCCTGCGGCCACTGTTGAGGGGATTGGTGATACAGCCGGATATTGATCAGCGCGTAGAGTTGATGAGTAGAACATTGCTTAGTCGACCCAATCTCGAAAAGCTACTCAGAATGACTGATATGGACCTCCGGGCCCAGACAGAAAGAGAGAAGGAAAAGCTTTTCAGCAATATCCGGAGAGCGGTATCGCTATCTGGCGATCGGCGCAATTCATCCCTCTATTCGGTGTCTTTCTATCATGAGGACCGCGATCTTGCCCGGAAAGTTGTACAGGCGCTAATCACCGTATTTATTGAGAGCGCAGTCAATGAAAAGCGCGGCGACTCGGATTCAGCCCAAACCTTCCTTGATAAGCAAATAGCCGAGTATGAAAAACGTCTGGTTGAGGCCGAATCTGCGCTGGCTGACTTCAAGCAAAGGCATGCGGGGAACCTGCCGGGTGAAGGCGGTGGCTATTATCAGCGTCTGGTGGCTAGTCAGCAGCAGTTGAGTGAGGCGCGTTTGCAACGTAGTGAGATGCAAAACCGGCGCGATGAGTTAAAACGTCAATTGGCTGGAGAGCAGCCGGTCTTTCTGGCTAGCGGTGCCAGTGAGCAGAGCTCATCCATTGATGGTCGCATTAGCTCGCTGAAAGCCCGGCTGGACGAGCTGCTATCCAAATATACTGATCGCCACCCCGAAGTTGTGCAAATCAACAATCTTCTCGAAAGCCTTGAGCAGGAGCGAGAGTCGGAGCTCGCGAAACTGGCAACCGGGGAAGCATCCGATCTGTCGGGCATGAATACCAGCCCTGTTTATCAGCAAATGCGTTCGATGCTGGCGGAGGCGGAAGCCAAAGTTGCCGAATTGAATGTTCGTGTGGCTGAGTATCAACGCCGTGTTGATAAGCTCAACAGTATGGTGGACAAAATACCCCTGGTTGAGGCCGAGCTGGTTCAGTTGACCCGCGACTATGAAGTCCTCTCCCAGCAGCACACCGGGCTTCTGGAGCGTAGGGAATCCGCTCGGATCTCTGAGGATGTCGAGCAGCAGGCAAATGACCTGGTGTTTAAAGTGATCGATCCTCCATTTGTTCCCTTAAAGCCCAACAAGCCCAATAAAATACTACTTAATACCGGTGTTCTGGTGGCTTCCCTGGGCGTAGGTGCGGGGTTGGCATTACTTCTGTCATTGCTGAGACCGGTCATATCTGACCGGCGCAGGTTGACCATGGTTACCGGGTTGCCTGTATTGGGCTGTGTGATGCACATTCCTACGCCTGCACAGCAGCGAATGGCAAAAATGAACAAAATACTGTTTGTCGTATTGCTGCTGTTGCTGGTTGCTGTCTATGCCGGTGTCACTTTTCTTGAAGAGCTGGCGTTGACATGAGCTCGGTGATATTTGTTCCATGCGGCGCTCACTTGGAGAGCGATGTAAATTGTTTGGTCATCATCCGGAAACCCTATGAGCACAATTGAAAAAGCAGTTGAAAAGCTGGGGAAGAAGAGTCAGAAAAATGATTCGGCAGCTCCCACATCAAGCTCACCTGAGGCAGGGGTCAACCTAATGTCCGATCTGGACAGCCGGGAGGAGGTTAGCAAAGCGGTTGCTCCATCAGTAACACGCTCCGCAAATAAAAGTATCGTTCTGCCTATTAAAGAGTTGGAGGCAAAAGGTTTTGTCTCCCCGTACAAGCCGAGGAGTTATATTGCAGAAGAGTATCGGGCGATCAAGCGTCCGTTATTGCAAAACATAGACACCAATATGGCTCAGGGTACAGACCATGCCAATCTGATTATGGTGACGAGCTCTTTTGAGGGAGAAGGAAAAACGTTTTCAGCCATTAATCTGATGCTGAGTATCTCCATAGAAAAAGATAAAACAGTTTTGTTCGTGGATGCCGATATGGCAAAGGCCACTGCTGGAAATATATTGGGTATTCCCGATGATACGCTAGGGCTGATTGATGTTCTGGAAGACGAAAATATCGGCATCGAAGACGTATTGTTAAACACGGACCTGCCCAATGTGCGCATTATTCCAGTGGGTGTTGCCCATGAGCGGTCCACAGAACTGCTTGCCAGTGAGCGGATGAAGCAATTGATGGCAGAGTTGTCAGCGCGTTATCCGGATCGGGTTATTATTTTCGATTCCCCACCGTTCCTTCAGACGAGTGAGGCAGCAGTGCTGGCCGACTGTATGGGGCAAATCGTGTTTGTGGTCGAAGCGGAAAAAGTTTCACCGGATGTTGTGAAACAGGCGGTTAGCCGGATCAGTGACGATAAAATTATCGGGATGCTACTCAACAAGGCCGTAAGATACCCTTGGGACAATTATACCCATGGCTATGGTTATGGGTATGGACACAGTTATGGGGCAGGTCGAACAAGGATAGGTGGCGGCCAGAATGAATAACAGCACACGGGTTTCCCTTTGTAAAATCAGCCGTGTGGCATCTATTGCCATGGTCGTGATATTGGCCGCGCCGTATTCGCTGAATGCTGGCGAATGGAAAAGCAAGGGGAGTATTACTTTTGGTGAAATTTACACGGACAATGTCGAGCTGGACGATGACAACAAGGAGAGCAAATTTATCAGTGTGGTGCGACCTACCATCGAACTTGAAGGTAAAGGCAGACGCGCTGAAATGTCACTGGTTGGTGCTTTTGAGTTTAACAATGTAGGTGGTGGCGCAGACTCCTTTAATCCCAGGGTGCGTGGTGACGGCGCTGTTGAGTTACTGGAAGATTTCTTTTTTGTTGAAGGCGATATCTATTCCAATCAGACGCTTATCGACCCTTTCGCCGCTTCTGGCAGCACTCAGCTCAACAGATCCGACAACGTTACAACCACTTATGATTACAGCATAAGTCCCTATCTTGTTCATCGCTTTGCACGGTTTGCCGACCTTCAGGTGCGCTACACCTATGATGATCAGATCAACAAGGGTGATGAGCTTTCCGACAGTGTTCGAAAAATGTCAGCGGTGACACTCAACAGCGGTCCGGATTTTGGCCCCCTGAGCTGGACCCTACGTGCCGACCACCAGAAAACGGAATTTGATGGCGATGGCTTCATGAATCAGGACGGGGATAATGAGCGCTCTACGGCCAGTGTCAGGCTGGGTTATGCCCTCGATCGAAAGTGGCAGTTGAATGGTACTTTGGGTCAGGAGTGGAATAACTTTCAGACTTTCGATGACGACAATACCGATGGTGATTTCTGGGATGTAGGTCTGGTATGGACCCCAAACAGACGAACAACTTTTGACTTCGGCTACGGAAAACATTTTTTTGGTACCACACCCCGCTTCAAGTTTAGCCACACCACCCGTCGGACATCTCTTGCCGTCAACTACAGTCGTAGCATCACCGACACCCGATCAGAGAGACGTGCTGCCAGCCTGTTCCCGGGAGAAGACCCCTTTGGAGACCTGATTGATCCAATTACCGGAGAGCCGCTATTTCTGACAGATAACCTCACTTTCCGGGATCAGGGAATTTTTGTTAATGAGTTGTTTGATGCTTCGCTAACACTGAAAGGCAAGCGCAGTGATCTGACCTTCTTTGTTCGGGAGTCAAAGCAGCTCCGAGAGGACATCGACAGTGACGCAAAGTTTACTTCCACGGGTATTCGGTTTAATCGAAAACTGTCTTCAAAAATCAGTGTTACCTCAAGATTGAGTCTGGATGAAAGAGAAAACCGGGCCACTTCAGAGTCGGAAATTACCAGGTTTTATCTGAGCATTGATCGTCAGCTGGGTCCCAAGACCTCTGTAACGCTTGGCTACAGTTTTTCTGACAGGGACGCAGACGGTTTTGGGCGTGACTATAAAGAAAACCGGTTAAACCTGGGCCTGACAATAGATTTTTAGGATATATCATATGGTCAGGAAGCCACAGCCTCCACAGATCCTCTGTGTCGTAGGTGCAAGACCAAATTTCATGAAAATAGCGCCGATTATGCGAGGGTTAAATCACCCGCAAGCGGGCCTTTCTGGCAAGCTGGTTCATACCGGGCAACACTACGATGCCGCCATGAAGACAACCTTCTTCGAGCAGTTGCATATCCCCCAGCCCGATATTGATCTCGAGGTGGGGTCCGGCACCCATGCCACACAAACGGCAGACATCATGAAACGTTTTGAGCCGGTCCTCGATGAGCAGCGGCCCCATGCAGTACTGGTGGTGGGCGATGTGAATTCCACCATTGCCTGTGCGCTGGTCGCCGTGAAAAAGGGTATTCCGGTGATTCATGTGGAAGCAGGGCTGCGCAGTGGGGATCGCACCATGCCCGAGGAGATCAACCGGGTATTGACGGACCAGATTTCGGAATTGCTGTTTACCACGGAAAAATCGGCTGCTGACAACCTGCTGCGGGAGGGCATTGATCCGGATCGCATACATTTTGCCGGAAATGTGATGATCGACACGCTGCGTTATAATCTGACACAGGCGATACCGGCGATGACGACCACTTCCGGGCTGAAAAAAAATGGCTCAAGGCTGGGTCTCACCAACGGTTATGGCCTGTTGACACTGCACCGTCCAGCCAATGTTGATCACCCCGAAGTGTTGCAAAGCCTGCTCAGCGTGTTGGTTGACATCAGCCGGGATATCCCACTGGTTTTTCCCGTCCACCCCCGGACCCGACAACGCATCATTGATGCCGGGCTGGAGCCAATGATTGCCTCCTCTGCGCTATACATGACAGGCCCGTTAGGCTATCTCGAGATGCTGGGCATGATGAAAGACGCGCGGCTGGTGCTCACCGATTCCGGAGGAATCCAGGAGGAAACGACAGCGCTGGGTATTCCCTGTGTCACCCTTCGTGAAAATACCGAGAGGCCCATTACAGTGGAGCAAGGGACCAATACCATTGTCGGTACCGATCCGTGGGCAATCCATGCCTGTGTCGCAGATATTCTCAGTACCGGTGGAAAATCGGGTTGTATCCCCGAGCTTTGGGATGGCCAGGCGGCAGAGAGAATCGTGGAAACAATTGCTCTCTGGTCTAACGGGAGCCTGTAGTGAATCACGCAACCTCTATTCGCAATGCCATGTCGGTCGATGTGGAGGACTATTATCATGTCTCCGCCTTCGAGGGTTGCATCAATAAAAAACAATGGAATGAGATGCCCTGTCGCATAGAGGCCAATATGGAGCGAATCCTGGCCCTATTTGAGCAAAAAAGCATCAAGGCAACCTTCTTCACCCTGGGTTGTGTGGCCGAACGTTACCCCGCTATGGTCAGGGAGATTGTCGACCAGGGGCACGAGCTGGCCAGCCATGGCTGGGAGCATATTCGGGTTACCCAGCAAAATCAGCAAGCCTTTACCCAGGACATTACCCGAACACGCCAGTTGCTTGAAGATCTTTCGGGCCAGCCCGTGATTGGCTATCGCGCCGCCAGCTATTCCATCTGCGAGGAAAACCTCTGGGCGCTGGATTGTCTCGCCGATGCAGGCTACCAGTATAGTTCCAGTATCGTACCCATCAGACATGACCATTACGGCATACCGGGCGCTCCCCGGTTTGCTTTTCCGGCGGCCAATAACAGGTTGTTGGAGATTCCTGTTACCACTATTCCCGTCGCAGGGCGCAACATCAACTGTGGTGGCGGCGGCTGGTTTCGTTTATTTCCCTACAGTTTCACCCGGTGGGCGATCAATCGTGTTAACCGGAAAGAGCATCAACCCTGTATTTTCTACTTTCACCCCTGGGAAATTGACCCTGAGCAGCCGCGTGTGCCAAACGCCGGCAGTAAAGCCAGATTCCGGCACTATTTGAATTTGCATAAAGTCCATCATCGACTGGAGCAGCTTGCCGATGACTTCCTGTGGGGGCGAGTTGATGAGGTGTTCCTGAAAGGCTTCCAACAAAAACAAACCGGCAATGATCAGTGGGGTTTGCATGGCGCTTGCGATTCATCAGCTGTCTGACGAAGATTTGTCCCAATGGGACGCGTATGTTTTAAAAACGCCAGCGGCAACGTTCTTTCACAGGGCCGGCTGGAAAACGGTTCTACAGCGAGCCTTCGGCCACCAGCCCTATTTTCTCTATGCCGAGCACGAGGGAGAAATAGTCGGCATACTGCCGCTGGCACACAATAAAAGCCTGCTGTTTGGCAACAATCTGGTATCCACACCATTTTGCGTCTATGGCGGTATCGTTGCCGACACCGATGAAATTGCCGCAGCACTGAGAACCGCCGCCTGCGATCTCGCGCAGACACTTCATGTGGATGTGCTGGAGTTGCGAAACCAGCACCGTTCAGCTGAAAACTGGCCGACAAAGAGTATTTATGCGACCTTTCGCCGCTCTATTGATCGGGATCCCGAGGTCAACATGCAGGCGATTCCCAGCAAGCAGCGGACCATGATTCGCAAGGGAATCAAGAATGGCCTGGTGAGTGAGCCGGGACAGGACTGGGAACGAATTTATCGAATTTACGCAGAAAGTGTCAGAAATCTCGGCACGCCGGTTTTCTCCAAAAACTACTTTTCGCTTCTCCGGGAAGTGTTTGGCGATGACGTCGACACTCTGATGATTACCCATGAAGGGCGCGATGTGGCAGGTGTGTTGAGCTTTTACTTCAGAGATGAAGTGCTGCCCTACTATGGGGGCAGTATTGCCGAGGCGAGGGAAATCAAGGGCGTCAACGATTTTATGTATTGGGAGTTGATGCGTCGTTCAGCTGAGCAGGGTATCCAGGTGTTTGATTTTGGTCGCAGCAAAGAGGGCACGGGTCCCTACCGTTTCAAGCAGCACTGGGGATTTATCCCTGAGCAGCTGTATTATGAATATCACTTGGTCGGGGCGGACAGTATTCCGGATATAAATCCCCTCAACCCAAAGTATCAGTACTTCATCAGGGCATGGAAAAAACTGCCATTGCCTCTGGCAAATACCGTTGGGCCACTACTGGCAAAAAACCTGGGTTAGGAATTTGTCAAGCATGAAGCCAGCATTGTTATTTCTATCTCACCGGATCCCTTTCCCCCCCAACAAAGGCGACAAGATACGCTCCTTTCACTTGCTCAAATATTTGAGTGAGCATTATCGTGTTTACCTTGGCACTTTTATCGATGATGCAGAAGACTGGCAATATCGGGAGCAGGTTCGGGAATATTGTGAAGATTGCTTTTTTGTCAGGCTGAATCAGCGCAAGGCCCGGCTGAAAAGTCTGTTCGGACTGATAGCTGGTGAACCGTTGACCCTGCCTTATTTTTTCAGTGCCGCGTTGGCCCGCTGGACTCGCAGTGTAACTACTGAGCAGGGTATTCAGCGAGCCGTCATTTACTCCGCCGCCATGGCGCAATATGTTTCCGGCACAGAGCTGCCTATTGAGCGGAAGCTGATTGATTTCGTGGACATTGATTCCGATAAGTGGCGACAGTATTCGGCGAGAAAGCGCTGGCCAATGAGCTGGATTTATCGCCGGGAGGCAAAGCGGTTACTGGCTTACGAGCGTCATGTGGCGGCTGATTTTGATGCCAGTCTGTTTGTCTCTTCTGCCGAAGCGGGCATGTTCCAGAGGCTCGCCCCCGAAGTGGCCAGTAAAACCGGCTTTTACAATAATGGCGTGGACGTGGATTACTTTTCGCCGGACACTGATCTGGTGACGCCATACAGTCCTCAGGACAAAGTCCTGGTTTTTACCGGTGCGATGGATTACTGGCCCAATGAGGATGCGGTCTGCTGGTTCGCCGAGAAAGTGTTCCCGGGACTCAGCAGGATTGATAGCAGTCTGAGACTGTATATCGTCGGCAGTAATCCTACCGAAACTGTTCAGTCTCTGGAGAAAATTTCCGGGGTTTGTGTCACCGGTCGGGTGCTGGATGTCCGCCCCTATCTAAAATTTGCCATGGCTGCAGTTGCGCCGATGAGAGTTGCCCGGGGTATTCAGAACAAAGTGCTGGAAGCCATGGCCATGGCCAAGCCGGTTATCGTCACCCCGCAGGCATTGGAAGGCATCGCAGCTGAACATGGTCAGGACGTATTGGTGGCTGACGATGAAGCGGCTTTAAGAGCATTGGTCGAGCAGGTTCTGGCCGGTCAGTTTTCCTCAATCGGCAAGACGGCCCGAGAAAAAGTCACCCGTGATTTCAGTTGGGAAGACAACCTGCCCAACGTCACCAGCTGGCTGGAGTATGGCAGGAACTCAGTGAGTGGGGATGCCAGTCATGAAGCCTGAATCGTCTTTAAGTAATGCCTGGCAACAGTACACAGGTAATGGACAATTGCTTGTCCCTGTTTTTTTTATTGTCTTGGTGATGGCATTTTTAGGTCTTTTTTACGAAACCACCTGGTCGATGGTGTCCACCTGGTATGTGGCTGAAACCTATACCCACGGTTTTCTGATCCTGCCTATTGTCGCCTGGCTGATCTGGCGGCGCAGAAATTTTCTGCAGAACCTGCGGCCCACTCCGCAATTTTTGGCGTTGATCCCCCTGGCTGCTGCAGGGTTTCTCTGGATGTTGGGTAATCTGGTGGATGTTCAGGTTGTTCAGCAGTTCGCGCTGATCACCATGGTTGTCGCTGCGTTTCTGACGGTTATGGGGATCGATATCTCCAAAGCACTGATTTTTCCGCTGGCATTTCTATTTTTTGCAGTCCCCATGGGGGAGGAGCTGGTTCCCCCGTTGATGGAATACACCGCAACGGTAACAGTCGCTTTGGTAAAACTTAGCGGAATCCCCGTTTATCGCGAGGGCATGTTTATCGCACTGCCCTCCGGAAACTGGTCAGTCGTGGAAGCCTGCAGCGGTATTCGGTATCTGATTGCATCGGTGACCCTGGGATGCCTGTTTGCCTATATCAACTACTCAAGCATGAAAAAAAGACTGGCATTCATCCTGGTGGCGTCAATTGTACCAATCATTGCCAACGGACTGCGCGCCTACATGATTGTCATGATTGGCCATCTCAGCGGCATGGAGCTGGCGGTAGGCGTTGACCATCTGATTTATGGCTGGGTTTTCTTCGGGCTTGTTATGCTGATTTTATTTGTGATTGGGGCCAAATGGAGCGACCTCGACCAGCTGCCTGTGCACGCAGATAGCCTTTCTGAGACGAATTCCAACCAGCGATCACGTTTGCCCGGCTTGGCTCTTATTCTGGCGGTTTTCGCCACACTGGCAGTGGCAGCTATCTGGCCCGCCTGGGTTTTTGCGTTGAATCAGGGGGGGCAGTCCAAACCAACTGCCGCCGAGTTTGCACCAGAGCACCTCGGCAAGTTTACCCTGAGTACGGATATGTTCTGGGACTGGTATCCCCAGCACCGGGGCAACGATAGTCATATAAAGCAGTTTTACGTGTATCAGAATCAAAATGACGCTGAAGGGCAGCCCGCTGTAATGCTCGATATTTCCCAGTATCTGCGACAGGAGCGGGGTGCGGAACTGATCAGTGGTCAGAACCGTCTGTTTAATCGCGATGTTCGCGACTGGCGGGTGTTTCCCATGGGCGGAGAATCCGTGGACCTCAACGGTGAAACAACCGGGGTTTTATCCGCAGTGGTGAAAGGACCCGGTCAAAATCTGCTGGTTTGGCGGTGGTATCGCATTGGTGACCAATATACGGCCAATGACTATGTGGCCAAGTTCTATGAATTGAGCGCCCGGTTGCTGGAAAACAGGCGGGATGGTGCCATTATCACCCTCGCGGTACCGATAGATTTCCCGGGCGAGAGCGAACAGATGGCCGTTGCTGAAGAAATGCTGCAAAGGTTCATCCATACGATGTTGCCGGAACTGGAAAGCTCACTCGATCGGGAATTTTCCGGGGCAAAGCAACCGTGAAAACCACTCCTCTTGTGGCGCATATCATTTATGCCCTGGGCACCGGCGGTCTGGAAAATGGCCTGATCAACATCATTAACCGGACACCGCCAGACCGTTATCGGCATGTGATTATTTGTCTGACAAATGCAGATGAGTTTGCCAACCGGATTACCTTGCCGGGTGTACAGGTTATCCAGCTGCATAAACCCGCTGGTCAGAATTTTCGTGTTTTTTGGGATTTATGGAAAACCCTGCGGACCCTGCGGCCCGACGTTGTTCATACCCGCAATCTGGCCAGTCTGGAGATGCAGTTAGTCACGCTGTTGATGCCCGGTATCAAACGTGTACACGGTGAGCACGGGCGGGATATTCACGACCTCGATGGCACCAATAAAAAATATAATCTGTTGCGCAAAGCAATGCAGCCTTTTGTGCATCGCTATATCGCGGTTAGCCGGGACTTGCTGCAGTGGTTGAAGCATACGGTCTCTATCCCCGAGAAAAAATTGCGCCAGATTTACAATGGTGTCGATGCGGGAAAATTTTCACCCCGACAGGGCAGTCCACTGGTGGGCGATCTGGCCCCTCCGGGATTGTTGCCAGAGAACGCCGTTGTGGTTGGTACTGTTGGACGGCTCGCCGAGGTAAAAAATCAGCAGCTGCTTATTGAGGCGGTTGGCTATCTGTTCACAAAGAGGCCGATACTGCGGGAAACACTGCGGCTGGTCCTGGTGGGTGACGGCCCGCTCAAGCCGCAACTGGTTGAGCGGGTAAAACAGCTTGGTCTCTCCAATGTGGTGTGGTTTTCCGGTGACAGGAATGATGTCCCGGCATTAATGCAGCTGATGGATATCTTCATCCTGCCATCCCTCGCAGAGGGTATTTCCAATACCCTGTTGGAGGCGATGGCTTCCGGCTTGCCGGTCATTGCCACTAGCGTGGGTGGCAATGTAGAGCTGGTAGAAGAGGGCGTTAACGGCAGGTTGGTGCCGGTCAATAATGTGGTAGCAATGGCCGACGCTTTGGCTGAACTGGTAGATGACCCCACCCTCCGGCAGTCCATGGGTGAAAAGGGGCTGGCTCTGGTGAGGACAACGTTCAATTGGGAAAAGACAGTGGCGGATTACCTGGCTGTTTACGACACCCTGCTGGGTGTGGATAGTGCACCATTGAATAGCAACAGAACTCAGGGCAATTAATGCATGTGTGGTATTGCGGGAATTTTTGATTTAACGGGCCGTCGGGATTTTGATGGTGACCTGATCGGCGCGATGAACCAGACTCAGTTTCATCGCGGCCCCGATGAGGGTGGCCAGCATCTGGAGCCGGGTGTTGCGCTGGCCCATCGCCGTCTGTCGATTATCGATCTGTCCTCCGGGCAACAGCCCATGTTCAGTGAAGATGGCAATCTTTGCGTCGTTTTTAATGGCGAAATTTACAATTTTCACACATTGTCCGAGCAGCTCAGGGAAAAGGGCTACCACTTTCGTACGCGCTGTGACACGGAGGTTATCCTCTATGCCTGGCAGGAGTGGGGAGAGCGTTGTGTGGACCACTTTCGCGGCATGTTTGCCTTTGCTGTCTATGACCGCCGGGCAGAATCGGTGTTTCTCGCCCGGGACCGGTTTGGTATCAAGCCGTTGTTCTACTCCATCCTGCCCGACGGGCAACTGGTGTTTGGCTCCGAACTCAAGGTGCTCAAAGCCCACCCCGACCTGCCGCGTTCGCTGAATGTGCGGGCGGTAGAAGATTACTTTGCCTTTGGCTACATCCCCGAGCCAAAAACCATTTATCGCGATGTCTTCAAGCTTCCACCCGGGCATACCCTGCTGCTGCGCCGGGGTGAACCGGTGCCGGAGGCTCACGAATATTGGGATATCCCCTTTACACCGGTCCAGGCAGGCTCGGAATCTGAGGTGCAGGAAGAACTGCTGGTGCGGATGCGGGAAGCGGTGGAGGTGCGCATGGAGGCCGAGGTGCCATTGGGGGCATTTCTGTCGGGTGGTGTGGATTCCAGTGCCGTGGTGGCAATGATGGCCGGATTGCAGGATAAACCGGTCAACACCTGTGCCATCGGTTTTGATGTCAAGCAATTCAATGAGACCGAGTTTGCCCAGCAGGTGGCCACCCGCTATCAGACCAATCACTTCGAGCGCACCGTCAGTAGTGACGATTTTGACCTGCTGGATATTCTCGCCGACCTCTATGATGAACCCTACGCAGACAGTTCGGCGATCCCCACCTACCGGGTTTGCCAGCTGGCCAAGCAGCAGGTAACCGTGGCCCTGTCCGGTGATGGCGGTGACGAGGGTTTTGCCGGGTATCGCCGTTATCGCTGGCACATGAACGAGGAAAAACTGCGATCCAGGCTGCCACTGGGGTTGCGCAAACCCCTGTTCGGTACACTGGGCCGCCTTTATCCGAAGGCCGATTGGGCGCCCAGAGTGTTTCGGGCCAAAAGCACGTTCCAGTCTTTGGCGCGCAATTCCGTCGAAGCGTATTTTCACTCGGTTTCACTGGCCAAGGACGATCAACGGGAAAAACTGTTCAGCGAGAAAATGAAAAGCCAGCTGGCGGGCTATCGTGCGGTGGATACCTTTCATCACCATGCCGCACGTGCTCCCACCGATGACCCACTGTCGCTGATTCAGTACCTCGACATGAAAACCTATCTGGTGGGGGATATTCTTACCAAAGTGGACCGTGCCAGTATGGCCCATGCGCTTGAAGTCAGGGTGCCATTGCTGGACCACAAGCTGATGGAGTGGGTTTCCGGTCTGCCCTCCAATATCAAATTGAAAGGACAGGAAGGTAAATACATTCTCAAAAAATCCCTTGAGCCGCACTTGCCTGATGATGTGCTTTACCGCGACAAAATGGGTTTCGGCGTACCGCTGTCAAAATGGTTTCGCGGGCCGCTCCGGGACAGGCTGCGGCGTACAATTACCGGCGGAAACCTGGCTAAAACCGGACTGTTTAACCAGCCCTATCTGGAAGAGCTGGTCGACCAGCACCTCTCCGGTCGCCGTGACCACAGCGCTGTTTTATGGTCGTTGTTGATGTTTGAAGCCACCACCAAACACGATCAATTCGAGCTATAGATTACCATGCGTATCCTCCATATTCTCGACCACTCGATTCCCCTGCAAAGTGGTTATACCTTCCGCACCCGCAATATTCTCAGGCAGCAGCGTGCGCTCGGCTGGGACACGGTTCATGTCACCGGCTTAAAGCATCCCGGTTCTTCGGTGCCGTATGAGGAGGTCGACGGACTTCGTTTTTACCGGACCCCGGCCGGGAGTGGTTTGCTGTCACGGCTGCCGATACTCAACCAGTGGCAGGTGATACAGACGCTGGCAAAACGTATTGCCGAGGTCATCGAAACGGAGAAGCCGGATATCCTCCATGCCCACTCCCCGGCGTTAAATGGTCTGGCAGCATTGCAGGCGAATAAAAAATTTGGCCTGCCACTGGTTTATGAATGCCGTGCTTTCTGGGAGGATGCCGCCGTTGATCACGGTACCAGCAGGGAGTTGGGTGTTCGCTACCGGTTGACCCATGGCATGGAAAGCCATGTTTTTCGTCGCGCCGATGCCGTCACCACCATCTGTCAGGGGCTGCGAGACGATATCGTCCGTCGCGGCATTGAGCCATCTAAGGTTACCGTAATCCCCAATGCGGTAGACATTGAGCACTTCAGTGTGGAGGCCGGGGCGGACCCGGAACTGCAGCAGACCCTTGGCTTGCAAGATAAAACGGTACTGGGTTTCATCGGTTCATTTTATGCCTATGAAGGTATTGTGTTGTTGCTTGAAGCCATGCCGGAAATGATTGCCAGCTGCCCCAATTTGCGTCTGTTGCTGGTGGGTGGCGGCCCACAGGAGTCACTGATCAAGACAAAGATTGATGAGATGGAGCTGCAGGATGTGGTGATCATGACAGGCCGGGTTCCCCATACCGATGTGCAGAATTATTACAATCTGGTCGATATCTTCGTCTATCCGCGGCTTAGTATGCGGTTGACAGATCTGGTAACGCCCTTGAAGCCACTGGAAGCCATGGCTCAGGGTAAGTTAGTGATCGCTTCGGATGTAGGCGGTCACCGGGAGCTTATTCGAGAAGACGAAAATGGCTGCCTGTTTACCGCTGGCAGTGCTACATCATTGGCTCGCACCGTTATCGGATTGCTCGATGACCGGCAGCGATGGCCTGCCATACGCAGCAATGGTCGCCGTTACGTGGAGGAAGAGCGGAACTGGGCCAACAGCGTCAGCCGATATCGGCAGGTTTATGGCGATCTTTTAGGATGACGGCTCAGCCAGGAAAAAAATTGCGTCTGGGGGTGGTTGGTCCTCTGCCCCCTCCGGCAGGTGGCATGGCCACCCAGACCAGCCAGCTGGTCAAGTTGTTCAAAGAAGAAGGCGTAGAGGTTTGCCTGGTGCAGACCAATCGGCCCTACCGTCCAAAGTCAGTGGAAAAACTCAGGGGCGTTCGCGCACTGTTCCGTCTGGTACCCTATCTGGTGGCCGTCTGGAAAATGGCTGGCAAAGTCGATGTCATCCACCTGATGGCCAATTCCGGTTGGTCATGGCAGCTGTTTTCCACGCCCGTGGTCTGGCTGGCATGGTTGAAAAATACCCCGGTTATCGTGAATTACCGAGGGGGGGAAGCGGGCAGTTATTTCGAGCAGTCTTTTCGGTGGATCAGGCCAACCCTGAACCGAGCCACGCAAATTGTTGTACCCTCCGGCTATCTTCAAGAGGTGTTTGCCGGGTTCGGCGTTGAGACCACTGTGATCCCAAATATCATAAATCTGCAAAGGTTCAGGCCGGTAGCCATGGTCGATGATGTGCCCGCCACAAAGGGGTTCAGGGTGATTATTACCCGCAATCTCGAAGCCATTTACGGCATTGCAACAGCAATCAAGGCTTTGGCAATCGTGCGCAGGGAGATCCCTGCAATAGAACTGGCCATTGCCGGTTCCGGACCGCAGCTGGCCGAACTGACCGCCCTGACCGATCAGCTGGGTCTACAGAAACATGTTCAGTTTGTCGGTCGACTGGATGCACAGCAAATCGTGGATTTTTACCAGTCCGCCGACCTGGTTCTGAATCCGACCACCGTAGACAATATGCCGAACTCCGTTCTGGAAGCACTTGCCTGTGGTGTGCCAGTGGTGACGACGGATGTGGGCGGTATTCCCTATATCGTGTCGCAGGAAAAAACCGCCCTGATGGTGCCTGCAGGAGACGCAGCAGCCATGGCGGCGCAGATAATCCGCCTGTATAGGGAAGAAGAGATGCGGCAAAGGTTGATTGACAATGGACTGGACGCGGTCAGGCTCTACGCATGGCCAGTGGTAAAAGAACAGTGGCTGACACTCTATCGATCACTGAGGTCAGGGTTATGAGGTCAGAGCAATGAGTTGGTATACCCGACTGGTCTCCGGCGTTTTGTTCCCGCTGCACGAGCGGCTGAAACGTCACAGCACGGTGCGTGTTCGTCGCGATATGGAGCGAACACAGTGGCTGACGGCGGCGGAACTGGAGCAGCTGCAGTTGCAGCGGCTGCGGGAATTTCTCGTTGATATTGGCCGACATGTGCCCTATTACCGGCAACTGTTTGCTGCGCTGGACATCAAGCCGAATCAAATAACCTCACTCACTGAGCTTCAGCGTCTGCCGCTCATGGGTAAACCGGAAATACGAGCCAACAGTGAGAGCATGAAGGCTGAAAGTGCGGTGGGATTGTCACGCTTCAATACCGGTGGCTCCAGTGGTGAACCGCTTATATTTTTCATTGGCAGTGAGCGTGTTAGCCATGATGTGGCTGCTAAATGGCGGGCTACCCGCTGGTGGAATGTGGATATTGGGGACCCGGAGATTGTGGTCTGGGGATCGCCAATAGAGCTGGGTACCCAGGATCGCGTGCGGCAGTTGCGCGATAGGTTGTTCAGGACCCGCCTGTTGCCGGCCTTCGAAATGTCAAAAACAAAACTGGATGATTTTGTGGCTACTATCCGCAAGGTCAAACCAGCAATGCTGTTCGGTTACCCCTCGGCACTGGCGCATATTGCCGGCCATGCTGAAGACAGCGGTATCGATCTTTCGGGACTCGGTATCCGGGTGGCCTTTGTCACCTCTGAGCGGCTCTACGATCACCAGCGGGAGAGAATAGAGCGGGTGTTTGGTTGTCCCGTCGCCAACGGCTATGGTGGCCGGGATGCCGGATTTATCGCTCACCAGTGTCCGGCGGGCAAGATGCACATCACGGCCGAAGACATTATTGTCGAAATCGTGGATGGTGATGGCCGGGTATTGCCGCCGGGCGAGTCTGGAGAAATTGTCGTGACCCATATGGCCACTCGCGACTTTCCCTTTGTTCGCTATCGCACCGGTGACATTGGTGTGCTCAGCGACTCACCCTGTAGTTGTGGCCGGGGGCTGCCGGTGATGCAGGAAGTCCAGGGGCGTTCGACAGATTTCCTGATGGCCCAGGACGGAACCCTGCTGCACGGCCTCGCCCTGATTTATATCCTGCGTGACCTGCCCGGTATCGCCTCGTTCAAAATCACACAGGAGTCACTTGACCTGACACGGGTAGAGATTGTCCGCGGCGATGATTATGTCATCGCCAATGAGCAGGCAATCAGCGATGTTTTTAAAAAAAGGCTGGGGCAGGCGGTCACGGTTGAATTTGAATACTGTGACGAGATCAGGCCGGAAAAATCAGGCAAATTCCGTTATGTGGTCAGCAAAGTCACCTGACCAGCCCACAGTCAATTGACGGATAGGTTGATGCCTGTCCGGGGGAGCTAACACGCAACCGTTATGAGAGATATCCTGGTTACCCTTATGGTGTTTGGCAGCCTGCCATTCATTTTGCGCCACGCCTACATAGGTATTCTGGTCTGGTGCTGGCTCAGTTACATGAACCCACACCGGTTGGCCTGGGGCTTTGCCTACAACATGCCGTTTGCCATGATCGTGGCGCTGACCCTGTTTGTTTCAGTTCTGTTCAGTACAGAAAGGCAGCGCCTGCCGATAAACGCCACAGTCGTGATATGGCTGATGTTTATCGTCTGGATGGCGATCGCGACCTTTAATGCGGTCTATCCCGACCAGGCCATGGAATCCTATATCAATATACTGAAAATTCAGGTGATGACGTTTTTGACCCTGATCCTGATAATTGATGAAAAAAAGCTCAACCTGCTTATCTGGGTGATCGTCCTCTCCGTAGGGTTCTTCAGTTTCAAGGGCGGCATTTTCACACTTATGACCGGTGGCGCCTTCCATGTTTTCGGGCCGCCGGGCAGTGATATTTCAGAAAACAATGCGCTGGCGGTTGCGGTGTTAATGGTCATGCCGTTAATGGTGTATCTCTACCGAATAACGCCCCATAAATGGGTACGTTACGGGATGGGCTGCGCCCTGTTTTTCAGTCTGATTTCAGTGTTTGGCTCTCAGTCGCGTGGTGCCTTGCTGGCGATGGCAGCGGTGGGCTTCTTCTTCTGGCTGAAGAGCAAAACCAAAATACTCAGTGGTTTCCTGATAGTAATTGCGGCCTCGCTGATTTTTGCCTTTATGCCGCAAAGCTGGCACGAGCGTATGGAGAGCATAAAAACCTATGAGGAAGATGCATCGGCCATGTCCCGGATCAACTCCTGGCAATACAGCATTAATGTGGCCAATGACAGGATTACCGGTGCCGGCCTGTCGGCCTGGTCAAAGGAGATGTTCGCCATTTATGCGCCGAACCCCAACCAGGTATTTGTTGCCCACAGCATTTATTTTTCAGTCCTGGCAGATCATGGCTGGCCGGGGCTGATCCTCTTTTTATCGGTACTTGGGTTGACCTGGCGAAATCTCACCCAGGTGATCAAGCGCACCAAAAACGACCCGGACTCGCCGCATTCAAATTTGCTGGCCCGGATGCTCCAGGTCAGTCTGATTGCCTATATGTCAGGTGGTGCCTTTCTGAGTCTGTCGTATTTTGATTTGCCCTGGCACATCATCGCCATATCGGTACTATTGAACTACCAGTTTGCCAGCCGGGAAGTGGTGGGCCTGGGCCAGTCGGGCGATATTATCCAGCGGCCCAAAGCCCCTGCCAATAGAATGCGCAGCCGGCAACGGATGCCGCCAAGCTAGTTCGGGGCCCGTTCTCGCAATAATCAACAGCTACTCTTTTGAAAGCCGGATTAAGCCTATGTCAGCAACGCAACCCTTTATCAGTGTTATTGTCCCGACGCGCAACAGAGTCGATTGGCTGCGGCGCTGCCTTGACGGCATTGCTGAGCAGGATTTCCCGGACTACGAGGTGGTGATTGTCGACGATGGCTCCAGTAGCGATGTGATTGTCGCCTATCAGCAAATGATGGAGGCGTTCGGTCCTCGCTATCGTCTGTTGAAGGCCAATACCGAAGGAGGGCGACGTCTCGGACCATCGGTGGTGAGAAACATCGGGATCGATGCGGCAAAAGGGACCTATATCGCCTTTTGTGATGACGACGACTACTGGTGTCAGCCAGACCTACTTTCTGTTGCAGCGGCGACTCTGCGGGAAACCGATGCCGATCTGCACTTTGCCAACCAGAAAATAATGCACGGTGACACCGTTTTTTCGAAAACCAGCTTCAGGCGTGTTGAAGCCAGCCTGCAGCAAGATCAGCAGTTGGCGGGTGGGCCGGTCTATCAGATAAAACGTGAGCAAATGCTCTGTTATCCCGACTATGCGCACCTCAATATCACTATCGCCAGAAAAGCCCTGCTGGAAAACATTGGTGGATTCTGGGAGGAAACCCGCTATGCCGAGGATGTGGATTTATTCGTGCGTCTCTGTGATGCAGCCGCGGGGCACATTCTGTTTCGTCCCGATGTTTGCTCGGCGCACAATGCGCCGGTAACACACGGGCACGAATCCGCATCAAAAGGTGTAGGTGATCTCAATCGACGTTTGCTGGAAAACTCGGTTTACTGGCACCTGCTCGCCAGTTGTCATACGCCAGAGGCAGTTCGTTATTCGAAACTGTCGTTGTCTTCAAACTCAAAACTACTGTCCCGGGAGTTGCAGCAAAGGGGTTCCATTCAGGCCGCTGTGGCAGTAGCCAGAATCGCGTTGGCTGCCAGACCCAGCTTTAAATGGAGTATTTATTGTGCGTGGCTCACTATCAGGGCACTGTGTAAACCCCACTGATGTCCGCTATGTAGAGGAACCCGTTACAACAATGCTTTGTCCAAGACGGGCATGGGCTTACTGGGGATGGATGCCAACCGGGTAGACGCACGCTATGAAACACCAAATATTTTCAAAAGCTCCGTTCCAATTGCTACTTTTTTTACTGTCATTCCTGTTGGTGAATATCGAGACTCAGGCCAGCAGTTCAACCACTGCCACACCTGAGCGGTTGTCTGTCGTTTTAACCAATGTCTATGCAGACTTTCCCCCGACAAGACTGGCTGAAGTGAACTGGGAGGAGTTCAAGCGAATAAAACGGGGTGCGCAATCTGGCGAGGTTGAACCGTCGGAGTCAGTGGCAGAGCCAAAGGTCGAGTCAAAACCTGCTACAAAAACAGTATCGTCAAAAAATCCATCAGTGCAGAAACCAGCAGCGCCACTGACATATCCTGTGGTCTATACCCGTGTCCCTCGCACTCACGGTGAGAACACGGTCGCACTGAGCAGCGGCGAGTACACCAGTGACAACTGGGACTATATGGACTCACTGCCCGAAGTCTCCCGTCAGTTCGATGGCTTCAACGCGCCGGGGCAGTTGGTCCTGCGGGACACTGACGGCACCGAGAAGATCATCTACGACTGTATGAACGCCGAGCGTCCCTGCGTGCCGTTTGATGCCATGCCATCGCTGGACGGAACAAAAATCGCCTTCTCTGTCTACTCGGCAGATGGGCTGAAACCCCCGTGGCCGGAAAACCGCAACTTCCCGACCCGGCAGCTCAACGGCTCGAACACCGACGCCCGCATTTACATCTATGACATCGCCACTGAGTCTCTGACCGCATGGCCGCATAACCAAGGGAATCATGATATTTCCCCTGTGTGGTTGCCCGACGGCAAGATGATGTTTGGTTCAACCCGTAATGGGTTTTTGGCTCCGATCCGTGCGCGTGTAAACAACTCACAAGACGTTCAGCCTCGCCTGTATCTTGCTGATCTCGACGGCACGAATGTCATCGACATAACCCCTCACGAAGTAACGGCGGCGCTCCATCCATACCTGCTGAACAGCGGTCGTGTTGCTTACAGCTCACAATGGCTGAGTCACAATCTGGCCTATGGCACTACTAATGGCGGCGTTAATTGGCCCGGTACAGGTGCTAATATGTGGGCAATCATGGGTATGGACTATCGTGGTGGAGACATGACAGCCCTGCTCGGTGCCCACAAGAATCGCCTCACCGGATCGAACCCCCGCAGCAATACCATGAAGGCGATGCACTTTCTGGGGCAGCGTGCCAACGATGATATTTGCACAGTAAATTACTATCGAGCCAATAACCTCGGTTTGGGCGACGTTATTTGCTGGCCTCCAGCGAAGCATGGCATTGAAGGCCCTGCCCCCGGCTTTGTGCCGAGCGGTCATTACAGCGCAGCGGTGTGGTCTACCTCAGAGGACGCGGCATCCCGCAAAGACACCAGCGGTCGGTATCTGGGCAAGGTGGGCTGGCCAGAAGGCACACCGGATAACCAGTTATTGTTGTCTGTAGGCAAAGGTTTTTGCACTCAGGTCGCGACCGGAGTACCCGGTACGCCGGATAAGATTGGTGATGACATCGGCTGTGATGTGGGACTGTATAAAACCACCGTGATTCCCAGTCAGTCGCCCGATGATCTGACGCTGATCGTTGATCATCCGGAATGGCACGAGTTTAGCGCCCGTGTGGTCAAAGTGCGCGACATTCCTACGCCTCCAGTAGCCAACACTGATGACGGCTCTTGCCAGATAGCAAGTTCCGATGCCGGGTCAACCGATGCGCTCAACTACAAGGGCTATGTGTTCAACGAGCAATACAAAACTGTCGATAATAACGGCGCGTTGATGGAAGCCGTCGACCACAGCGAAATGGCGGCAATCCGCTTTTACGAGATCGTCCCCAACACCACCACAAACCGTGACTTTGAAAACAGTATCGGTAATCGGGTAAAACTGCTGGGTGATGTGCCTCTGCTGGCAGACAAATCATTCAAGGCGGAACTGCCCTGTGAGACACCCTATGTGATGGCGGGAGTGGATTCAGACGGACGAATCATCAAGCGCGATCAGGTGCCCCAGTCATTGCGGCAGGGCGAGAAGCGCGTCTGTATGGGTTGTCACCTGCATGCTAAAGAAGGCCGCCCCTACGAACAATCAATGGCATTTTCGGCCCCGGCATTCGACCTGACCAAAGCCATGCCGGTGCCCACTTACACCAAGGACATCAAGCCTATCTTTGAGGCGAAGTGCACAAGCTGCCATGCGGTTGGTGGCGATGTGCCGCTATACGATTACGATGATCTAGCATTGGACTACGCGCAAAAGTCATTACCGGAACACCTGAAAGTTCAGATGACCAGCTCTACAAACCTGACCCGCAAATACGGTTTGCAGCGGCCCATGATGAGCAAGTACGTCAACAATATGTATGCCAGGGAAAGCCTGCTGTATTGGAAGGCCGCCAACAAACGCACCGATGGTCGCACCGATGACCAATACGACGACGATATTGATTTTGGTGCCGATCACCCGGTAGACCTGAGCTCTACAGAACTGAAAGCAATAGGTGATTGGCTGGACAGTGGGGCGGCAGAGTAATGACTCAACAGTACTCGCGTTAATACAGACATCTCAGAGCTGCCTCCCCCGGAGAATCCGTCAAAAAAGTTTTTATTAGCACTCTCTCTGCTTCAACTGTTAGGGTGTTCCTGAATTATTACCCAACTCCAGGAATCATCTATGAAGAAGAACCCTTGGCAGGATTCATCCGGTGGGGAGCGCGATCTCCACGAAGACCTTGCTGAATTGCTCAAAAAGCTCCCCAAGGGGAGCGCTATTGTTTATCTGCCGGTACTGCTTATTGTCCTCTGGGCAGTATTTTCATCGTTCTACACCGTTCAGCCAGAACAGCAGGCCGTCGTCAAACGCTTCGGTGCCGTGGTGAACATTACGGATCCCGGTTTACACTTCAAACTGCCTTTTGGTATCGACAGAGTTCAGCGTGTGGCGTCTGCCCGGGTTCTGAAGCAGGAGTTTGGTTTTCGTAGCGTGGGTGAGGTCAACAACCGGACCAGTTACTCCGAGAGCGACTTCACCAGTGAGTCCCTGATGCTCACAGGCGACCTGAATGTGATCGATGTGGAGTGGGTGGTTCAGTATCGCATCCAGGATCCCATCAAGTACCTCTACCAGCTGCGTCAACCGGACCTGACACTGCGGGATATTTCCGAGTCCGTGATGCGCAGGGTGGTGGGTAACCGACTCGGTTCAGAGGTGTTGACCGTGGGTCGGGTCGAAATTGCCCAGGGAGCCCGCGATGAAATTCAGGGCATCATGGATCTCTACGATTCCGGTATTCATGTGATTACCGTTGAATTGCAGGACGTGGTTCCCCCCAAGGCTGTGCGGCCTGCGTTTAATGAGGTGAACGAAGCTCGCCAGGAACGCGAACGAATGATCAATGAAGCCACCAAACGGGCCAATCAGCAGATTCCACGGGCCGAGGGTGAAGCCCAGCGCCTGATTTCCGAGGCCGAGGGTTACGCCACTGCCCGCGTTAACCGTGCCTTTGGTGAAACTGCCCGGTTCCGCGCGATGTTGGTGGAGTACAAGACGGTACCTGAAGTCACCCGCACCCGTCTCTATCTGGAAACCATGGCAGAAATACTGCCGAATATTGGACAGGTACTCATGGTGCAGGAAGATCAGGTAGGGCCCCTACCATTGATGAATGTGCGTGATGCGCGTCAGGGAGCAAGCAAATGAAAAAATTGGCCAGTCTTTTTGTCGTGCTTTTTGTCGCTATCATTGTCTTTTCATCGGCCTTTGTCGTTGATGAAGCCGAGCAGGCCATTATCGTCCAGTTTGGCGAACCCCAGGGGGATGTGATCAGCACCCCGGGTTTGCACTGGAAACTGCCTTTTGTCCAGGAGGTGCGTCGCTATGATCGGCGCCTGCTGGTCTGGGACGGCGATGTATCCCAGATCCCCACCCTTGGCCGTGAGTTTATCCAGGTGGATACCACCGCTCGCTGGCGTATTGTGGATCCCCTGCAATTCCTGCGCAGTGTTCGCGATGAGCGCGGTGGGCGTACCCGCCTCGACGACATTATTGACTCCGTGGTTAGAGACATTATTTCCGGCACAGAACTGGAAGAGATTGTCCGCTCAGGAGACTGGGATGTTGATGTGGATGAGCTCGATGAGGTAGAGCAGGATCGGGATGATGTCAGTCTGACCAAGCGTCCCAAACTGGGCCGTGAAAAACTGGAGTCGGAGATACTGAAAAGTGCCTCAAAACTGATGTCCGATCTGGGTATTGAGCTCAAGGATGTTCGTATCAAGCGCATTAACTATATTGACTCCGTGCGTCGCCAGGTGGAAAACCGCATGATTTCAGAGCGTCAGGCCATTGCCGAGCGGTTTCGTGCCGAAGGCCAGGGTCGCAGTCTGGAAATCACCGGTGAAATGGAGAGAGAATTACGTCGCATCAATTCTGAAGCGGCCAGGGAAGCAGAGGAAATTCGCGGGGATGCCGATGCCGAGGCGATCAGTATCTACGGCGAAGCCTTTGGTGCTGATCCGGAGTTTTATGCGTTTATACGTACGCTGGAGACCTATAAGGCGCTCGGTGATAACGCCACTTTGATGATTCGCTCGGATTCCGATTTCTTCCGTTATCTGGAAAAGACAGACCGTTAGTGGTTTTTGGGGCGGATGACAGGTTATTGATAAAAGCCTGTCGTCTGCTCACTTTTCCACCACTGCTTTTTTCATCACTGCTTTTTCAATCACGGTTTCATCAATCAATGGTGTACCGAAAAGATAGCCCTGCTCAAGCAAGAAATGATCCATAGCCAGAGTGGTGGCGCTGCGCCAGGGTTCCCGGTTAAAAAAGCCATGAGCCTGCCCCTCTGCGGTTAACAGGGTGGCGGGTACCCCTTCTGATAAAGCCTTCTCTGCAAAAAAGTTGCCCTGCGCCAACAGCCCATCCCGGTCACCAAACATCAACAGGGTGGGTGGCGTGCTGCCGTCGATATGCAGATTGGGTGACAGGCTGGTGACCGATGGCTCGGGCATCATCCCGATCAGTTCGATTTCCCGGCTGGTGAATTCCTCTTCCGCCGTGGGATTGACCAGGTTGAGCACGGGGTTGAACAGCACCAACAGGGCCGGACGCATGGATGTCATGTCGATGCCCGCCGGATGATTGCACATCGCCAGGCATGCAGCGATATGGCCGCCCGCCGATCCTCCGGACGAAACAATCTGATGCGGGTTGATACCCAGTTGCGCTGAGTGCTGGTGTAACCATAAAAGTGCATCAAATCCGTCTTCTGCTGCTTTATCCGGGGTCGTGTGGTGGCGGCTGTCCACACGATAGTCGACCCTGACTGCAACCACTCCCCGCCGGGCCAGATAGTCTGCCTGCCAGCTGAAGTGCTGGATCCCGCCGCTTATCCAGCCACCCCCAAAAAAGAACAGGACGGCGGGTCTGCGGTCATCTTCAGACCAGTCACGGGGCAGATGAATTTCCAGCGTGAGTTTTCCCTGGGGGGTCTCTTTATAGGTGAATTGTCTGACCGTGGGCCTGTTCGAGAAAAACAGTGTGTAGAGAATAAACAGGACGGTGCAGATGGCAAATACTCCCAGCAACCATGGCCAGAATTCTCTGAGCCAGCTCATAGTGATCCCTCCCTTAGCAAACCAGTTTTGACAGGCCTGAAATACACTGATCGATAGTCCGGTAGACCGACTGGTAAACTGGTTGTGATTTGTTGTAGGGGTCCGGAATTTCAGTGGCTGATTGATCAGCGAGCAAGCCGCCGAGCAGCAGTGCCTTGTCTGCGGCAGCTTGTGAAAAGGTGGACAGTTGTTTGACGTGATCCGCTTCCATAACAAAAATGATATCTGCCCACTCGGTTAATTCCGTGGTGAGCACTGACGAACGGAGGTGGTCCATAGACACTCCCTCCGCTGCGGCAATAGCCGCCATTCTGGGGTCTGCCGGTCGGTTTCCCAGCGGGTGAAATCCCGCTGATTTGAAGAAGTATTGCCCGGCATCCGGAATCCTTTTTTCTGCCAGGGCGTGAGCCACAGCACTGCGATTGATATTGCCATAGCATAAAAACAGTATATGGCTGGCTGTCGACAGGCGATCACCGATCAAAGAATAGCGACTGCGCTTGATAATCCCGTTGCGAAACTGCGTCTCGCGGTAAACACCGCTCAACCGATCCGTGTAACTGCGAACAATTTGCCAGAGGTCGACCAGACCCGGTCTCAGATCAGACAATGACTGGGCGTCGAAATAATGTCGGGGGGAGAATACCTTCAGCAAATCTTTCATGGCATCGCCCAGTCCCGGGATCGTTACCAGTCGGGGATCAGCATCTTTGCGTGCCACGGCTTCCAGCCAGCGAAGATCGCTGGACAGTTTTCGGCAGTAGATCTCAGTTCGGTAGGGCTTTGTTTCAATCGGTTGGGCGGTATAAAGCTGGTAAAGCTGGTGGGGGAAGTCCGCGCCGGCGGCTACGGCTAGAGGCAGCGAACCCCAGAAACGACCGTTGATTTCAATCAGAATAAATTCACCGCTTTCCGGATTCTGCTTGAATTCCACCATGGCAACACCGTGCCAGTTCAGCTGTCTGATCAGCCGGGCACTGACATCGAGCAAGACCGGATCAACGTCGACACTTTTCCGATAACTGCTGCCGCCCCCGCTGAGGGGCATTTCATGAAGACGCTGATGCTGAAAGGCGCTAACGATTTCACCGCGATTGGCAATTAACTCAATACCCTTGCCAATACCGGAAAAATACGCCTGTAGCACCAAATGGCCGTGCTGGAGCAGTTCCGTGCCCACCTTGATCAGCTCTTCTTCTGAGTGGGCGTAGCGGACCGACAGCGGCGTCCGTAGCGAGTTGTCTGAAATGGAGCGGCCCGGTTTAATCACCATCGGATAGCTGAATTCAGACAACGCGGACTGAAGCGCTTCAATGCTGGCAATATCCCAGCTGGCGGGTAATGGTGCATTGCACTGCCTGGCGAGCAGGGCTGTCCGCGACTTGTCCAGCACGGTTTCCAGCGCATCCAGATCCGGTGCGGCAATCCTGTAGTAGTGGGAGCTGTTGTGAAAGTGTCGGGCAATGGGTACCAGTGTCCGCTCCGTGGCCGGGATCACCAGTTGGTACTGGTGACCGGCGAGCTGATCTTCCAGCCAGTGAACAAAGCTATCAGGCGCCAGTAGCGGATTCGGATAATCGAGAATGCTCGATGCGTAACGCGAGTAGCCGGCAATGGGGTTTTGCTGGTGGGAGGCAACGACTACCGGAATGCCCCGGCTGCCCAGCGAACGGGTAATCGCCAAAGCCGGTAATGTGTCCCCATCGAGAAGAAGGATAGTCATTGGCAATCATTTCAACCTGTCTTGAAGGTTGTTCGCATCAATCGTCAGCTGGGCTAATCTTTCCAGCATCTGGCTGGCATGAGAACGAATAATCGCAGGGTTGCTGTTAAAGGATTTCCCCTCTTTGATCAGTTTCTTCAATTGTTGTCTGGCCAGAAAGGATTTGCCTTTATTGAGCAGGGTTTTGGTGGTGGTGGAGCGCCTGTCGTCGAAAATTGAGACCAGATTTGCCGGTTCATAGACCACATTGATTGATTGGCACCAGTCATGCCATTTGAACTGGTTGATGTGGGGCATGGTATTGATCGGCCGCCAGGGTATGCCATAGGCATCAGCGATAATTGCACCATGAAGCGATTCGGTAATGACGTATTTTGAGGCAATCAGATCGTTAATAACGATGAGGGGATCTTTCGCCCTTGGATCAATGTGGTGGATTCCCAGGTCATGGGCGATATTCTTCCAATAACCACTTTTTGCGGTGTCACAATGCATGATCAATGACACCTCGTGAATTTTTTCGGCTTCGGGTATAAATTCCCTTAACAGGATAGCGGGATCAGTCAGGGCTTTGGCGGGATCAATGCCCAGCTTTTTGGCAGTTTGCGGCCCCCTGACAAAGTAGATATTGTATTTTTCATCAATCGTCGGCGGGGAGAAATAACCTACCCCGGAACCTGCAATAAATTTCATTGGAAGAGGGGGGATTCTCTGGTCAAGTATAGTGCCAATCCCGTACAGCAGCGCTGCTTCCCGGTTGTTTTCCTCGTAGTATTCGTCACCATGTTTGGCGGTACCCTGAATGATACCAGGCAGCAACTTTGGCCATAACCAGGCATTCAAATCGTCTCCAAAATTACCCTCGTTGTCATGGTAGTAACAGAGCTTCATAAATTGGTTGCCTCAGGCCGTTTGTGATAGGTTGCTATGAACAGGTTTTATTGTATTTCATCTAAATAAAAGGGAACGCGTTCAGGGAAATACTCCCTGATTAGATCCTCGCAGTGGCTCCATACTTTTCTTGTCAGGTAGTGCTCATCAATTCCCTCTATAAAAGAGGCTTTCTCTGGTTCAGAGTTGGCATGTGAGGTATTGATATCCCGTGCATTGATGTTTAAAAACCGGGCAATTTCTCCAGATTCCTTGGACAGGTTGTCTGTTCTGATGTAAAGACTGGCAGCCTCGGGAAGATAGTGCTTTGCCAGCAAATAGTGTTCATTATATTGGGACAGATAAGCATCCAGAGAAGCCAACTGGTTGGCCTTGAGAACGGCCTCTTCCAGATCATACCCCCGGGTTTTGTCCATCCAGAAATACTGGCGATATTCCTCCCATTCTGGCGGATGTTTTTTGAAATGAAAGTTGATTCTGGACTTGATCCAGCTCAGTGGCTCCCTGACAGTGACTAAATATTTTGCCTCGGGAAACAGGCCAACGACTTCCTTTGCTATGTAAATTAATGAATGGGTAGATTCCATTTCAAGGTTCAGTTTTCTGTCCCGCTTTTCAATAAAGGACTGAACCTCTTCAGCCGTCATTTCATTTTTTAAATAGCTGATGATTTGATGATTGGTCTCGGAAATAGCTGGCTCGTGGGCCGAATCAAAGTGGGCCTTAAACATGGAGGATATGGACGTTGTGCCGGTTTTTGCAGCACCGATACAGTAACAATGAAATCGCCGGGGCAGTACCTTGTGGGTCCTGAGTCGCAATTGGTTATAAATAGACACAGTGGCTCCTTATCAGGTGCTTGATGCTGGTTTTCATAGCCGGCCCTTTCCAAAAAAGCTATTTATTTCATTGTAGAAGGTGTGCCTGGAAAGCTTTAAACCAACGATCCACCCCACAAATGCCGCTGCCATCAAAAGGGCAAAATGAACATAAATGCTTTCTATCTGTCCCTGCATCACGGCATTTGCAGCCAGTGTCGGCACTATTGTAAAAATCAACGGCACCAGACCCTGGACGGCAGGTTTTGCGGCATCTTTTATACCAATACCAAATATCTGGTTTGCATAAAACTGGCAGGCAATAAACCTGACAATAAAGAATCCCACCAGCGCCATACAAACCGCTTCCAGTCCTGAAAAGCATGCAATGCCAACCATCACGATTTTTGCAACGTTCGAAATGACCTGGATTTTCAGTGTAATCCCCGGTCTGCCAAAGGCAATGAACAGGTTGTCGGCAAACAAAAACGATGGCAGTAGAACCCCTGCCAGGCAGAGAATTTTTACCAGTGGAATGGCGGCGTCCCACTGGGTGCCATACAGTACCCTTATGGTCTCTTCCGTGTAGAGAAAAAGGAAAGCAAAGAAAGGCCAGGCAAAAACATAGGAATAAGTCACAGCCTTGAGATAACTTTCCCTCAGTTTGCCAGTGTGAAGGTTGTCCCGGGAGAACAGCGGCAAAATGACCCCTCGGATGCTGCTGACAAAAATATGATCGAACAGTGAAAAAGCGCCAAATGCGCGGGAGAAGTACCCCAGCTGCGCCAGCCCGAGAAGTCGAGCAATCAGGGCATCCGTAATGCTGGTGGCAAACTGGTTGACGATGTTACCCACACCAACAATGGAGCCAAACCTGAAGATATTTTTGGCGCCCTCCAGGGTAGGTCGAACACTCACATCTCTTGGCCGGAAAAACACCGACAGAAGTACGATACTTGAAGTCTCGGTAATTGCCCCGTAGGCGAGACAGAGGTAGCCGGAACCGGTATAGGCCGTTGCCAGGGAAATGCTGATACCCAGTACTGTGGCGATCAAACCAATAGCTTCTGTGATATGAAAGCGCATTTTCTTGCGCAGTAATGCCAGGGTGATAGTCCCAAAGGGGATGATAAAAAAGTTGAAGGAGAGAATCCTGATCAGTGTTTCTATGCCTTCTTCCTGAAAAAAAGCTGCAATCAGGCCCGCCGAAAAAAACAGCAAAGTCCCCAGCGTCCAGGACATCAGCAGGTTTAGCGTGAAGGTTGTCCTGATTTTTGTTTCACTCAATTCTTTTTCCTGAATAATGTACTGATTCAGGCCAAAGTCGCGAAACAGTTGGGCCAGCGCCACGATGGTAAAGCCCGCACTGAAGATACCGATTTCTTCTGGCGTCAACAGCCGGGCCAGGATCATGGTTGAGACAAACTGGAGGGAAAGCGTCAGGTACCTGCCGGTGATGCTGAATCCAATGGCTGTGCGGGTAGTGATAGTCATCAGGTCGAATAAACCCTAGGTTTGGCAGGCAATTTTATAACGGACTGCAAGTCTATCTTATATTCGACTCCGTGAAGAACTCCCCGCTGAATAAGATAATTCTGTTCCTGCGGTGACTTGTCGGATCGGCACAGATATCAGGCCAATTTTTTGCTGATATAAAATGGCCTGGCAGTCCGTATGGCTTATATCCCTCCAGCCAAAAACGTAAAAAATTCCGACAGTTGTTAGCGGCCTCGCACACTGTCAGAATCCTTGGCTTCGAGCAAACGTCCGAGGATTAATAAATGAACCATCTGCTGTACAGCGCAGTTGCCAGAACACTGCCCTTTGTGCTGCAGACAAAAAATAAACAGCGGGTTTGTATTCTCACCTACCACCGCGTGTTGCCTGAACGTGATTACATGCGCAGTTCCGAGCCGACAGTGGCGACGTTCGATTGGCATATGGAGCTGCTCGCCCGCTACTTCAATCCGCTTTCGCTGTCTGATGTCATTGCCAGACTGGACAGCAATGATCTGCCGGAAAGGGCTGTTTGCGTGACCTTCGACGACGGGTATGCCAACAACGCAGAATGTGCGTTACCGGTACTGCAACGTTGGAATATACCCGCCACCGTATTTATCTCCACGGGCTTCCTCAATGGTGGCCTGATGTGGAATGACGCGGTGATTGAGGCATTGCGAATTGCCGGGAGTGGCGAGTTTGATCTGCGTTCGCTGGGTCTGGCCACCTACGATCTGGCCGATTTTCAACACCGCAGACAGGCAGCGGGTCAGATTATTCGTGAAATAAAGCATTGGCCACCGGAAAAGCGCGCCGAGGCTATTCGTGTTATTGAGTCTATGGTGGGGCCCTTGCCGCAAAATATGATGCTGACCAATGATCAGGTGAAGCAGTTGGGCGATGCCGGTATCGAGATTGGTGCCCACACCAGGACACACCCCATCCTGGCCATGCTGAAACTCGCCGATGCCCGGCAGGAAATTCAGGCTTCAAAAGATGCGCTGGAAACACTCACGGGCAAACCGGTGCGGTATTTTGCCTACCCCAATGGTCGGCCCGAGATCGATTATCGGCTGGAACACCGCGATTTTGTAAAATCCATCGGTTTTGAGGGGGCGGTCTCTACCCAGTGGGGCGTTGCCAGCGAGTCAAGTGATCGTTGGCAGATGCCGCGGTTTACCCCCTGGGACCAGACGCCATTGCGATTTATGACGCGCTTGCTGGCTATGTTCAGGAACCCGGCTTGAGGTTTACTGGTTGTCGCCCGACGACCACTGCCCGGCCGCTTTCAGTTTGTCTCTGAGGCCGGGAAGTGGGAATCCCCTTTTGTAGAGACTGGTGGCATAGGTTCTGGCTTCGGTATATTTTTTGAGATCCACCAGTAAGAGCGCCAGATTGTACTGAATCTGTGGATTGTGGGGGTCAAGCTCAATGGCCTTTTCGTACAGCTCAAGCGCCTTTTGCTGATGGCCGGTCTGATGAAGGAGAATACCGTACAACATGTGGGTAGTTGCATCATTGGGGCTGAACTTAATGGCCCGCTGTAGATAGCACTCTGCCGGGGTGTAATGTGATGGATGGCCATCGGGCCATGTATTGATGCGATGACGAATAGTGCTGTACAGCGCCCGGTGATGGTTTGGCCAAGCCATCAGGGTGTAATCGATGTCCCCCAAAGGTGAGATACTGTTCTGCCCCTTGATCAGTTGCTCTACTTGTGGATTAAAGTGATGTTTTTCCACAATGCTCAGCTGACCGGGCAACTGGTTGCGCAATAAGTAGTCAAACGGTCCAAAATTCTCCATGCCACCCTTACAGGGTGCACCTTTGAGCGTATCGCCTACCCAGGGTGCATGGCCGACAGGCGCTGAAAAAACTGACGTGCTGTATAACATGAACACGGAAAAAAGGGATAAAACAAAACAGTGGGGCAGCGTTACTTTCGTCAATTTGTGCATGGGAAACCTGTAAAGAGCCATAGCAAGCCAAACACCCGCGAGTGTAAGTTTTCAATAGGTGATAAAGTGCGCATTAATTATACGGCGCCTCTGCCTGTAAAAGGGTTTTTGTCAGTAATCCGGCCGACAGTCACTTTGACTGCTAATACTGCCAGAGTGCAGGGTAAATGTCAGAAATGAAACAGTGGATATTTCATTTGGCGAAGTATACGGGGCTGTTTGCCCTTTGGCTGGCTGATTATTTATCCCAATTACAGCGGACTTTCTCATACGAGAAGACTACTCTCATCTCACGCAACGCGTTAAATTGATAACAGGGTAAGGGGTGTACATGACTGAAATATGTTTGAAAGGGAGCACCTTAACCCAGACAGGTCAGAAAATACGTGTAAATGCCGTTGTGGAGGGCTGTGAACCCATCTGGTTTGAATTAGATAAGCAATTCCAGTCCATGATCGACTTCGAATCAGTGGATGCCTTTTTTATTCTCTATGTCTGGATTGCCATGGAGCGGGGTTTGGGACTTAGGGTCGAAGGCAAGGTGTCCAGGCAACTGGCTGATGCTGTGACACAGGATATACAAAAGATGTTTCTCGCGTTATGCCCCCGTTTGCATGACATTGATATCGACGTGCTCAATCCAGAGTCAGCCTGGCCGCAGTCAGCGGAAATTCCTGCAACAGGGTTCAGTGGTGGGGTGGACAGTTGGTATACAGCCCTGCAAGCTGCGGAAAATGGTACGCCGTATTCGTATTATTTATTCGCGAATACAGGGCAACATGGTAAAGACAACGTTGAAGAGGTTTTTGCGCAAAGGTTTGCTGTTGCGGAAAGTGCCTTGCGGACCATGGATAAACCCCTGATCGCAGTCGATAGCAATATTGACCGTATTTTCAGAGAGCGTTTTCAGCAGCGTGATGTGATAGGCAATATCGCCTGTGCGCTGTTATTGCAGCAGGGCATCTCCAGGTACGATTATTCTTCTACCTATGCGCCTGAAGGCTCAGGGATATTCGAACACTACGACATGTCAATTATGGACCCCTATCTTTTGCCATTACTCAATACCGAAAGAATCCATTTTTTCTCCATTGGGGATGATGCTGGAAGAATAGACAAACTTGAATTTATTTCATCCAGAGATCTGTTTAGTAATGAAATATATGTATGCATAGAAAAGGCAGTTCCCGCAATAAACTGTGGTTATTGTTTTAAATGCAGAAGAACACAGCTTGCCCTGGAAAGCATCGATAGAATGGCGTTATTAAAAAATAATTTTGATTTCAGTTTATATAAAAAAATAAGACTGGGTTCAATGGTCGGGTTATTTTCAAGTGTGGATAAAAGCAATCTTGATCTTGAAATAAAGAGCGCACTAATAAAAAAATATGGCTTGAATATATTTTTTGTTCGTGTCTTTTCAGTTCTCTGGTCTTTGACAAAGAAGTTAATGCCAGAGGGGGTGAGATGGCGAACAGAGCAGAAGTTCCCCTACTTATGGTAGCTGCATTGTTCTTATAGAATTTTCTCAGGAGCTATTTGAATGAACAAAAAATTGCTTATAAGTAATATAAACATAAAGCAAGAAGATGGGTTTAATATTTTATCTGCCTATGTTGATGGCGATTTAATTTTTTTTAAAGTTCCAGATAAATTTCCCTTATACATAAATGCTGAGTGGTTTATCGGTATTTCTCTTTTGGAGGCCATGGTTTCCCAGCGGGATATAGAGGTTGATGCAGGTGTGGCTGTGTCCCGGGTGTTTTATGATCAGCTCAGTGAATTACAAACGATATATTCCAAGTGGAATCCAAAGCTTAAAAAAATCGCATTGAACTGTGAGCTGAGCAATCGCGATAAGCAGTTCACTCATATTGGAAGTTTCTTTTCTGCGGGGGTTGATAGTTCCTTTACCCTTATCGCCAGGCGTGACGAAATCACCCATCTTGTTATGCTCCGTGGTTTCGATATGGGCGATGATGATTTAGCCTGGAATCGCCGTATTGAGCACCAGGCAGCATTTGCTGAAAGCAGTGGAAAGCAACTGATCCCAGTGGATACCAACGCCCGGGACTGGACAGAGAAAAAAGAGATCGGCTGGAGTTTTGCTCATGGGCTATTAATCTCTTCTGCAGGGGGGAATCTGGGTATGAAGCGCCTTTATGTCGCTTCATCACATACTTATGACCACTTACTCCCCTGGGGTTCTCATCCATTAACTGACCCTATGTGGAGTACGGAGTCAACTCAAGTGGTCCATCACGGCTCCGGAACCAGTCGTAGCCAAAAGACAAAAACAATTTTAGAGTCTCCCAGTGTGGCTGAAAATCTTCAGGTATGCTGGGAAAATATTGATAAAAACTGTGGTGAGTGTTCCAAATGTATACGAACCATGGCAGCAGTATTCCTGCTGAATGGTGATGTTAAGTCGCTACCAAAATTCCAGATGAGTCAATTAAAGAAGCTGCAGCCTACTTCCGATTCATTAAAAACTACTGTAATTGATTTGCTTCTTTTGGCTGATGAGACAGGTAATATTGAATTCTACAAAAAACTGAAAAAATATTATTTGAAATATGAGAGAAGCAAGATAGGTTCGCTGGTCGATAAATGTTTTTTAAATAGTATATTAAAAAAGACCTACCGGCGCATTAGAAAACCAAGGTGGCTAACGTTAAGGGTGATTCCAGCCTATAAGGAAAATCACGACCTTTAAAGTCAAATTATTTAACGATTAATTAATATCAAGAGAAGGTGAAAATGCTTTTCGGTGACAGGGCCGGTTATTTCTGAGTTGAAGATTTATCGCGATTACAGCGGATTTTCTCATACAAGAAGACTGTTCTCATCTCACGCAACGCGTTAACTGGATAACGGAACAGGCTTCGTATGACTGAAATTATTTTGAAAGGATGCACTTTAACCCAGACGGGTCAGAAAATACGGGTACAGGCCGTAGTTGATGGTTGTGAACCCATCTGGTTTGAGCTGGACAAACAATGTCAGTCCATGATCGACACTGAATCAGTGGATGCCTTTTTTATTCTCTATGCCTGGCTTGCCATGGAGCGGGGCCTGGATCTCAGGGTTGAAGGCAGGGTGTCCAGACAGTTGGCTGATGCTGTGACACAAGATATAAAAAAGATGTTTCTCACGTTGTGCCCCCGTTTACATGATATTGATATCGATGTACTCAATCCGGCGTCATCCTGGCCACAGTCGGGCGACACTTCCGCTACCGGGTTCAGTGGTGGGGTGGACAGTTGGTATACAGCCCTGCAAGCTGCGGAAAATGGCACGCCGTATTCCTATTATTTATTCGTAAATACAGGTCAGCATGGGGAAGACAACGTAAAAGAGGTTTTTGCCCAAAGATTTGCTGTTGCGGAAAGTGCCCTGCGCACTATGGATAAACCCCTGATCGCAATCGATAGCAATATTGACGTTATTCTCAGAGAACGCTTTCAACAGCGCGTCGCTATAAGCAACATTGCCTGTGCGCTGTTATTGCAGCAGGGTATTTCCAGATATGACTATTCTTCCAGTTATACGCCTGAAGACTCAGGGGTATTCGAGCACTACAGTATGTCGGTCATGGACCCTTATATTTTGCCACTGCTCAACACCGAAAGAATCCGCTTTTTCTCTATCGGGGATGATGCCGGAAGAATAGAAAAGCTTGAATATATTGCATCCAGAGACCTGTTCAGCAATGAAACATACGTATGCATAGAAAAGACAATTCCCGCAATAAACTGTGGTTGCTGTTTTAAATGCAGAAGAACGCAGCTTGCGTTGGAAAGCATCGACAGGATGGTGTTGTTAAAAGAAAGTTTTGATTTTAGTTTCTATAAAAAAATACGCCTGGGTTCCATGGTCGGGTTATTTTCTAGTGCTGATGACAATAACCTTGATCTTGAAATAAAAAATGCACTAATAAAAAAATATGGCCTGAATCTTTTTTTTGTGCGTGTTCTTTCGGTTGTCTGGTCTTTAGCAAAGAAGTGGTCATACCCAAAAAAAGTAGACACTCTAACTATGCGGCTACTGCCGCAATC
>NZ_CAXBHS010000010.1:0-131120 GCF_963975625.1 uncultured Porticoccus sp. | reverse complement strand
AGGCTGCAGCCTAATTGATAAGCAATGGTCACGGATGGGAAAACGATTATTTCTTCTTGACGTGTTTCATTAACCGTCTCTTTTTCGCTAACTGCCGAGTCGTTAGTTGGTTCTTTTTCCCCGCAAACGGATTTTCTCCCGAACGAAACTCAATCTTAATCGGTGTCCCTTGTAGGTCGAGGGCCTTGCGAAACGCTTTTTCCAAGTATCGAGCATAGTGACTGGGCACATCCGCTGTCTGGTTACCATGTATGACGATCAACGGAGGATTCTGTCCACCAGCATGTGCATATCGGAGTTTGATACGACGCCCTCTCACCAGGGGAGGCTGATGCTCAGTCACAGCATCCTGCAAAATCCGGGTTAGGCGGTTAGTACCCAACTTATCAGTTGCCGAAGCGTACGCCTTCTCGATGGATTTGTAGAGATGCCCGACACCAGTCCCGTGAAAAGCTGATATAAAATGAATATCCGCAAATTCGACAAACCTCAGGCGGCGTTGTAATTCTGTTTTGATTCTGGCCTTGGCATCAGCGTCCAAACCATCCCATTTGTTTACCGCCACCACTAATGCTCTGCCTGACTCAATCGCAGTGCCCATAAGATGCATGTCCTGATCGACAAGCCCCTCATGGGCATCAATCAGCAACACCACTACATTGGCATCTTCAATCGCTTGCAGGGTCTTTACGATGGAGAATTTCTCCACCGTCTGGGAAACATTTTTACGGCGTCGGATACCCGCAGTATCAATCAGCGTATAGGATTTTCCATCCCGCTCATAGTCGATATAAATGCTGTCGCGGGTGGTGCCAGGCAAATCAAAGACAATAACGCGATCCTCACCGAGCAAGCGGTTTACCAGGGTGGATTTACCCACATTGGGACGACCGACAACGGCAATCTTGATGCGCCGCTCTATATCGGCCTGGATCGGCTCCTCTAACTCGGGAAAAGGCTCCAGCACTGTTTCCATGAGATGCCTGACACCGCGCCCATGAGTAGCTGTGGTGGGAAAAACGTCCGAAAAACCCAGTTCGTAAAATTCAGCGATGGCGACGTCGGCATTCACCCCGTCAATCTTGTTCGCCACCAGATAGACCAGGCGACCTTTTTCACGAAGATAGGTGGCTAAACGCCGGTCAACGGGAGTCAGACCATCACGGCTGTCCACAATAAGTAACACCGCATCTGCTTCATCAACAGCCAACATCGACTGTGCCGCCATCGCCGTGTCAATACCCTCTTCTTCTCCTGTTATGCCGCCAGTATCAATTAACATATATCTGCGGCCGAACATTTCCCCTTCACCATATTTACGGTCTCGGGTTAATCCCGGGTAATTGGCAACAAGGGCATCGCGGGTTTTCGTCAGACGGTTAAAAAGCGTAGATTTTCCTACATTGGGCCGTCCAACCAGAGCAATTACCGGAATCATGTATTTATACCCATTGATGGTTTCTTAGCTCGGTGAATGGCTATTGGCAACACCAGCATACAACTGGCAGGCAAGGACTGCCTATGCAGAGATATCAAAGTATCAAACAGATCAGCTGTTCAATGGCGGTTTCAGTCAAACTGATAAGCGGTCAACCCGCCACCGTTATCTTGCACATAAAGTTTTTGTCCATCAGCAATCATGGGAGCAGTAACACCATCACCATCGACTTTAACCCGTGCAACAAATCGACCATCAGTTTGTGATAGCAGATGAAGGTAACCTTCTGCATCTGCCACTGCCAGATAGGCTTCAATGGTGACCGGGCTGTTTAACTTGCGTAAACTCAACTGATCATTACTCCAGAGTGTCTGTCCGCTATTACCTCTGATTGCACGTACTTCATCGTCTTTCTGCACTGAATACACCTGCCCAAGACCATAGGCTAGGTCATGAACTGAAGAAGAATTCTGGTACCAGATACCGCGTCCTGTGGCCTTTGCAATGGCACCAATTCGCCCCTGATAAGAAGAGGCATAGATCACCTCATCCACCAGCACAGCACGTCCATCAATATCGATCAGTCGCTCAAGCTCGGTTCGGCCCTGAGGAATGGCCAGCCGATTCTCCCAAAGGAGAGAACCGGACTCAGCTGCCAACGCCACAAGTTTGCCATTTGCGAACCCGGCTATCAGCATACCGTCTGACAGAATCGGGGGACTGGTGCCTCGCAGGGTTAAAATAGGGGAGTCAATTTCATACTGCCATCGCCTTTCACCATTGGAAGCGTGCAAGCCCACCAGCTTTCCATCATGGCTTTGCACGACGACGACAGCGTTATTCACTGCCGGAGCGGCCAAAACTTCACTCGTAACCCGAACACTCCAACGTTGTTCGCCGGTTTCGGTTTCCAACGCAAAGACATCACCATCTGTGCCCGCCACAACCAGCAGGTTACCGCCGAGGCCAACGCCTCCAGCCAGCGGTGAATCGATGCTTTTTTTCCAAATTTGCTTACCGGTGCCCGCATCAACGGCAACAACATTACCACTACTATCTGCAGCATAGATAACACCAGCTGCCAATACCGGACGAATCCCGCCGTTGATAGACGCATATTCACCCAAGGTGTTGGTCGACCACAGTTTGGTTATGTTTACTTCCTGCTCAAAAGCAACGAGTGCCGCCGGGCCGGTTTTTTCTGACGCATTACCGCCACTGCCGAGATTTTTTAAGGGGCCACAACCTGAAACCAGTAATGAGGCAAGAAAAAGGCATAACAGGTTTCTCATTTATTGTTCTCCGAGAAAGCACCCATCGAATCAGACTCGTTTTCTGAAGCCGGAGCCACATGCCTCAACTTGAGTTCGATAATGGAGCGGCTTTGGTCGTCATTTTGTGCAACAGACTGCAAAGCCTGCAGGTAAGCGCTGTGAGCCGAATCCTGATCATCTTTCATCAAATAAAAATCACCCCGCGCTTCGGCATAGGCACTGGCCATTGTTTTTGCATCCTCGATATTCAGCAGTTCTATGGCAGCATCTATATTTCCCCGGACAGCTTCAATACGCGCCAATCTCAACCCTATCACCAGTGACAGCCCCTCATCAGCTCCTTTATCTGCCCACTGTAGCTGCTCAGCAGCTGTTTCAAACTCACCATCCTCGACAGCCAGTCTGGCCAATAACATAGCGGCATAACGGGCATACTGTGTTCCTGAATAATCTTTTTTCAGCTGAACAGCCAGATCACCGATTTCGTCTTTTTGGCTATCGTTGAGGCGCTTACCAGGGTCAACCAGCGCTGTGTCCATCATTTGCTGATAGATAACGGAGGCGGCCTGCGCGGTTTTCTCGCTATAGCCTTTCCAGAATTCCCACCCGAAATAACCACCGGCAGCCAATACGACAACGACAATCGTGGAGAGACCATTTTCTTTAAACCAGCGTTTAAAACTTTCAAGCTGTTCCTCATCACTGAGATGTTCTGCCACAACTAGCTCCCGTTAACCAAAAAAATACGCTTTAAAAACGCCACTGCACTATCAATGGCAATGCTTTCCTGCGGTCTATCTTCGCGCAGAAATTTAACCGTAACGCAATCGTTGACCACTTCATCCTCACCGAGGATCAGGGCTACAAGAGCACTACTCTTGTCAGCTCTCTTCATTTGTGCCTTGAAACCACCGCCGCCACAGTGGTTAAGTAGGCGCAATTGTGGACACTGACTCCGCAGCTCTTCACCCAATTGAATGGCTTTACCCTGCACGTCACCCACTGCTACCAGATAGACGTCCAGTTGCCGGGCGATACTATCCGGCACCACACCAGCCGCGTCAAGCAACAATACCAACCGCTCCAGCCCCATGGCAAAACCGACGGCAGGGGTGTGTTTGCCTCCCAATTGTTCAACCAGACCATCATAACGGCCACCGGCACAGACGGCTCCCTGCGCCCCCAGCGCATCGGTAACCCACTCAAAGACCGTCTTGCCGTAGTAATCAAGTCCTCTGACCAGGCGACTATTTATCTGATAGGGCACGCCGGCCTGATTGAGCAATACCTGCAATTGCTGAAAATGGAGCAATGATTCGTCATCTAGGAAATCATCCAGAACGGGCGCGCCATCCAGGACTGTTTGAACTGCCGGGTTTTTACTGTCGAGAATCCGCATCGGGTTGCTGTGCAACCGTCGCTGACTGTCCTCATCGAGACTGTCCTTGTGTCGCGTCAGGTACTCGACCAGCGCATCGCGATAGCGCGCTCTTGATGCAGTTGTGCCGAGAGAGTTGATCTGCAGTGCAACCTGCTGGTCAATACCGAGCTGCTGCCAAAGTCGCCATGTCATAGCCAGCAACTCGGCATCAATATCGGGGCCATCGAGGCCAAATACTTCAACACCTATCTGGTGAAATTGTCGCAGACGGCCCTTTTGCGGGCGTTCATAACGGAACATCGGTCCCTGATACCAAAGCCGTTGAGTCTGATTATAAAGCAGGCCGTGCTGTTCACAGGCACGAACACAGCCTGCTGTGCCCTCAGGACGCAGGGTCAGACTCTCACCATTGCGATCATTAAAGGTATACATTTCCTTTTCGACAATGTCAGTCACCTCCCCTATGGAACGCTTGAACAGATCGGTTGATTCGATGACCGGAAAGCGAATTTCCCGGTAACCATATCGTGCCAGTAAATCCGCAACAGAGCGTTCGAGGTATTGCCAAACAGGTGACTCTTCGGGGAGCAGATCATTCATACCCCGAATGGATTGCATTTTTTTCATCAGGATTTCGCTATGAGATTTTCTTGTTGTGCTGCTTTGAGGGCAGCTTTGTTGCGAATTAAGTTTTCGAGCTCATCCACCAAATTGTTCTGGGAAAGCTTCTGGCTTGGCTTGCCATCGATATAAACCAGGTTATTGGGCGTACCTCCAGTCAGGCCCAAGTCAACTTCCTTTGCTTCTCCCGGGCCATTCACGATACAGCCGATAACAGCCACATCTATCGGAGTCGTAATATCTTCAAGGCGCAACTCCAATTCATTCATGGTTTTAATGACGTCAAAATTTTGTCGGGAACAGCTGGGGCAGGCTATAAAGTTAACCCCTTTGCTACGCAATCTGAGACTTTTCAGCATGTCCCAGCCCACCTTAACCTCTTCTACGGGATCGGCTGCAAGCGATACGCGAATGGTATCACCGATGCCATCCATCAAAAGCAAACCGAGGCCAATAGAGGATTTGACCGTTCCACCACGCAAGCCGCCCGCTTCAGTGATCCCCAAATGTAAGGGGTTATCAATCATAGTGGCAATTTTTCGATAGGCAGCCACCGCCATGAAAATATCTGAGGCTTTCAGGCTCAGCTTGAAGTTATGAAAATTGAGCTTGTCGAGAATCTCAACGTGTCTCATCGCGGACTCAACCAGTGCGTCTGGCGTCGGCTCACCGTATTTTTTTTGTAGATCTTTTTCCAGCGAGCCAGCATTGACACCAATCCGGATCGGAATATTCAGGTCCCGCGCTTTATCGACCACAGCCTGAACACGTTTTTCACGTCCTATGTTGCCCGGATTTATGCGTAGGCAGTCCACCCCGAGATCTGCCACTCTGAGGGCAATGCGATAATCGAAGTGAATATCGGCCACCAAAGGTACCGCAACCTGTTTGCGGATAGCACCAAACGCCTCTGCTGCTTCCATAGAGGGCACGGATACCCTGACAATGTCAGCACCTGCGGCAATCAGCCGATTGATCTGTGAGACCGTGGCCGTCACGTCAGTAGTTTCTGTATTGGTCATGCTTTGAATGGTTATAGGCGCATCACCGCCCACTGGCACATTGCCCACCATAATCTGACGTGATTTTCTTCTTACAATGGGTGACAGGGATTGCATAACTTTTCAATTTTCCAGATCAGAGTCAAGACCGACGCTAACAAAAGCCGTGTTATCTGCAGCGATATTGGATACCGGCACCACTTTCCCGCCGTAATGAATTTCCACGCCCTGCGCATAACCCAAGTTCACCTTAAAAGGTGCATCACCGGTTACCTCTAGCCGTGTTCCCGGTGGCTGGAGGTCAGCAAGCAAAAGATCACCAGAGGCATCGAACACCTCTACCCAGCTCTGCTGGGTGACATTTAGCGTCATCGTCTGAGGATTATCCTGCTTATCTACTGTATCGTCTGACTCTTTGACTTCCTGATCCATTATTGAGGCCATGGCCGGTTTCATACTCAGAACAGTGGATCTGGCTGAACCGAGCAATGGTTTGCCACTGTCAAAAAAAGGTAATTTAACTCTATCAGCCACTTGAATGACCAGCAGTAATGCAATCACAATCAAAATGGTCACCACCGCCAAGGGAAGGACATTTTTTAAGAAACGGCCGATTCTATTTGGTGCAGGCGGGAATTTTATGGCGGGCTCTCGCTGGTGAATACCCAAATCACTCATCGATTGTTCGAGGTTTACAAGCAAATCCTGATCGGGGAGACCCAGTAAGGCACAGTAGGTTTTGACGTAACCTTTGACGAAAAGAGGCGATGGCAAACGGTCAAAATCATCATTTTCCAACGCATTCAGAGTCGCCTTCGTTATACCCATTCCTCCGGTGACATCCTCGATACTTAGCCCGCGCTCCCTTCTGGTCCGACGCAGGATTTCCCCGGGCGAAGTTTTTTCCGGCACAGGTTGCTGCAATGGTTCCTCGCTAGGGTTTTTGCTCATTATTCAACCAGTTTTTGTATTGCTGATTCTCCCGTGAATCAGGATAAAGGTTCCTCAACGCCAGCCCCTGGCTAGCCTCTGCATCACTATTACCCAATTTATCCGCAAGCCTGACTCCCAGCCAAAGCCCCCGGGGAGTAGGGCTGTTTCTGGTACTGTTGTATTGATTTAACCGTTGCTGTGCCCGCTGATAGTCACCCCTTCTGAAAGCCAGATCAGCCAACTCGATATGCGCCAGAGACATTCGTGAATCCAGATCTAGCGCTTTCTCAAAAGCAGCTTCAGCCTCTGACACCTTGTTGAGCTGTAGCGCCGTCACACCAACCTTGAGAAAAAGTTCAGCTCGCCTGGGGTAACCGAGGTCCTCGGAGCCTTTCAGAAACTGATCATAGGCATCTTCGAAGCGATCCATGTTCAGCAGGAACATACCGTAATTATTGCGTCCCCGGGTAAATGTCGGGTCATAGCTCAGTGCCTTACGAAAATGACTCTCTGCTTCTTCAAATTCTTTTTCCTGTTGATACAACAATGCCCAGGCGTCGTGCACAGCAGGAGAACTACTGTCTACTTCCATCGCTTTATTGAGGTGAAAGCGGGTGCGCTCATGATCCCCCCTTGTCAAATACCCCATCGCGAGATCAAGACGATTTTCCAATACCCTCTGCTTATCGACATCGGTACCAGTTTTTGTCGTCGAACAACCAACGGAGAGCAACACGGCCAGCAGCCCGACAATAAAAAATACTGAGGACAATTTCCGCTTCATACGCATGACCTCTGTGGCCCACTAAACCTTATAATCAACCTATAAACCTCACGGGCACTACTTGCTGTTCTTGTTGATAGCGTTGACTACGGCGGGTCCTGTCGTTGACCGTACCGGCAAGCTGGCCACAGGCTGCCGCAATATCGTCTCCACGAGTCGTTCGGACAGTTACGGTATATCCCTCCTGATGAAGGATATCCCTGAAACGATTTAGCGCGGTGTTGGTCACTCGCCTGTAGGATGAACCGGTAAACGGGTTAAACGGAATCAGGTTGATTTTGCAGGGGATATCTTTCAGCAATAGGGCCAACTCCCGCGCATGCTCATCGCGATCATTTATCCGGTCCATCATCGTATATTCAATAGTAATCTTGCGGCGCACGTCAGGCATCTTGTCAAGGTAACGACGGGCGGAGTCAAGCAACATGGCAATCGGGTATTTTTTATTGATCGGTACTAACTGGTCGCGCAACGCATCGTTGGGTGCGTGAAGAGAAATAGCCAGCGAGACATCCGAAACATCGCCGAGCCGATCCAGTGCCGGAACGACACCTGATGTGCTCAAGGTCACCCGGCGCTTTGACAGTCCATAGGCATTGTCATGAAGCATCAGACCCATGGCGTCGACAACGTTCTCAAAGTTGAGTAGCGGCTCGCCCATACCCATCATGACGACATTACTCACCACCCGGTCTTTTCCGACACCCAGGGAATCAAAAGATTTGGCAGCTATCCAGACCTGCCCAATAATTTCTGCGGCCGTCAGATCTCGGTTAAATCCCTGTTTCCCGGTTGCACAAAAGCTGCAGTCCAGTGAACAGCCCACCTGAGATGAGACACAGAGCGTACCTCGATCCTTTTCCGGGATGAACACTGTTTCAATGCAGCTGCCACCAGTAACGCGAATCAGCCATTTTCGAGTGCCGTCTGTGGAATCCTGTTGGGAAACCACCTCCGGAGCGCGAATCTCGGCAACCTGCTTGAGCCTCTCGCGCAGGGGCTTAGACAGATTGGTCATCTGATCAAAGTCATCCACACCCAGCTGGTGTATCCACTTCAATATTTGCGAAGCACGGAAGGGTTTTTCTGCCAGCGTATTAACAAAAAAGTCTGACAATTTTTCAGCAGAAAGCCCCAGCAGATTGGTTTTCAACCCCTGGGGCTCAACGGCGGTATTGACGTCGGCAAGAATTAGGCTCATGGCTTATTCTGCACGGCGATACCGGAAATGACAGAAACTAGCGTGGGCAAATTTCACCATCATCAAAGAAATAGGAAATTTCACGGGCGGCTGAAGCCGGTGAATCTGAACCGTGCACAGCATTGGCGTCAATCGATTCGGCAAAGTCGGCACGAATAGTGCCAGCTGCCGCTTCTTTGGGATTCGTTGCTCCCATAAGATCGCGGTTAACGATCACAGCATTTTCGCCCTCAAGCACCTGGATCATGACAGGACCAGAGGTCATAAAACCCACCAAATCGGCATAAAACGGGCGCTCTTTGTGCTCCGCATAAAAGCCACCGGCTTTTTCTTCGGAAAGGTGCATCATTTTTGCTGCAACGACTTTCAGGCCGGCCTTTTCAAACCGTGAATAGATCTGACCAATAACATTTTTGCTCACTGCATCTGGCTTGATGATGGAAAGGGTGCGTTCTATAGCCATTTAGGGTCTCCAAAAGATGGCGGCAGGTAAAGAAGCGAAAGAAAGTCGCAAAATACGACCGTACATGTCTGCTTAAAAAGGCGCCATTTTACGCTTTGGTACAAAGGGTTACAAGAAAGAGCAAAAGTAAATTCCGATTCTTCTGGAAAGTCAGGCAGCCAGCAGTTTGGTAAAACGATCACAGGAAATAGGCATACTGAAGTGGGCACCCTGATAGGAATGGCAACCCAGCTCCCGAAGTATCTCAAGGGCTTCCGGTGTCTCGACCCCCTCCGCGGTAACTTTCAAACCATACTGCTTTGACACAGCCATGATAGCTTCCACAATACCCCGACTCTCGGGGTCGCGATGAATATTTCGGATAAACTCACGATCAATCTTCAGCTGGTCAAACGGCAGACGCTTCAGGTAAATCATGGAAGAGTAGCCAATACCGAAATCATCAATTGAAAACATGGAACCCAGCGATTTGATTGCCTCCATCTTGCGAATGGCCTCATCCACATCTTCAATGACCAGATTTTCCGTGACTTCGAAATTGAGGAAGCTTGGGTCTATGTTGTAACTGCTCATGCTGTGCTGGACGATATCCAGCAATTGGGGATCGCGAAACTGGCGTGGGCTGATATTGATGCCGAGCCGCATGTGGTCTTGCCAGATACCCTGATCAATAAAATTCCGGATGTACTCACAAGAGGTGCGAATAACCCACCGGCCTACGTCTACGATCAGACCGGAAGATTCAAGTACCGGAATAAACTCCGAAGGCATGTTGGTTATTTTATCCGAATTCATCCAGCGCAATAGCGCCTCACCACCCAGTAACTGTCCTGTCTCAACAGAAATTTGCGGCTGGATATAGAGCACAAACTCGTGGTTATCCATTGCCTTGCGCAATCGGGTATTCATGCCAATCTGCCGCTGCGCTTTCTCCGAAATGCAGGGATCAAAAAAAGCGATGCTGTTGCGGCCCTTGCGCTTCGCCTCGTACATGGCTGTATCGGCAAACTGGAGTACGCGCTCGGCACTGATGCCGCTGTCTGAAATAAGTGCAATACCGACACTGGCGGTCAGTATGACTTCATGGCCATCGAGAAACAGAGGGCTCGCAACCATTTCACCCAACTTTTCGGCCAACGACTGCGCACTCCAAGCGGCTTTTGACAAGTCATCAGACAGATGGGGAATAAAAAGCACGAACTCATCGCCGCTCATACGGGCAAGCACGTTACCCCCAGTAACAAGGCGAGATAACGTCTGACCAATCTTCTTGATCACCTGATCTCCCACAGCATTGCCCCAGGAATCATTAATATCCTTGAAGTGATCAAGGTCGACAATCATCAGGGCACCACATATCGGCTGACTGTCATGGAGGGCCAGATACCGGCTGATGGACTGAATCAGCAATTGTCGATTGGGCAAACCCGTAAGACTGTCATAATAGTGATCCCTGGCAGACTCCTCCCAGGGCTTAACGCCTGGATTGCTGACATCTTCATCATCGACGACAACATCAGCACCGTCATAAATATCACTGGCGGGCAATATCACATCAGGGGAGCTAACTTCGACATTTTCGAGTGATTCAGCACCGGCGACGAATCCCGGCTCACTGACAGAAGGTGAAGCAACATCGCAGGCCAATTCCTGAGTGTGCAGCATAACCACCAGTTCTCTATTGTCGTCACCCACATAAACAATACTGACAGCCACAGTTTCGGTACGACCGGGACATGACCAGTCCAGCTTTTCAGTACGGTTCCGCAAGGCTTTTTTCAGTTGCAACTTGAGATCGACAAGCGCGGTGGATTCGTCACCGGTAATGCTGTCCACTGAAGCGCCCACCAGCTGCTTGAGGTCGCAGCCCAAAAGGGCGAGTGCATGTTTGTTGGCATCGATACAGACGCCGTAAGCAAAGAAAAGGGTGCCGTAGGGAACTGATTCAACCAGTACTTTATAAAGCTCTTCTTTTGAGCTCATTAACACCCCTTGGTAGCATATTGAAGCTGTGGTTCATTCTAATCGAGTTCTTCAATCCATGCCATCTGGATGGCTTCAAGGATTTTTTCACCACAATGGGCCGGATCATCATCAAGGCAACGGTACTACCTGTCATGCATCAGGGCTTTGCCATCCTGCGCCAAGGCAGCACTGATATCTTCAAAGAGGCCATCGCTGAATCACATCCGCAGGTCTTGAATTTGACATCTTCGATGATTCCGAGATCATTCACCTGGATCTGCAAGCACATCACCACCAGCCGGGGCACCGACCATGCCGGCCCCGACATTACTGACTTTGTCGTCTAACTAGCCAACGTTGCGGGGATTTTCGTAATAGTCCAGAACTTTTTCGCTGTATGCCATGATTCAACTTCTCAACGTTAATGTGCGGCCCATTCGACCTGACTGAGATCGACACCGTCTTTAAACATATCCCAACGCGGGGATAACTCACGCAATTTGGTAACCGCCTCACGCACCTTGGCAATCGCATAATCAATTTCTTCAGCGGTCGTAAAGCGGCCAATGGAGAAGCGAATAGAGCTATGCGCCAACTCATCGTCAAGCCCCAGCGCGCGCAATACATAGGAGGGCTCCAGGCTCGCTGAAGTACAGGCAGATCCGGAAGAAACGGCCAGGTCTTTTAGCGCCATGATCAACGACTCCCCTTCGACAAAGGCAAAACTAACATTTAAGTTACCAGCGATGCGATGCCGCATGGAACCATTGAGATGCACCTCGTCCAGGTCACGAATGCCATCCCGAAGACGATTGCGCAGCGCTAGTACCCGTTTGTTTTCCTCGGCCATTTCTTCCCTGGCTATCCGAAAAGCTTCGCCCATACCGACAATCTGATGGGTAGGCAGCGTACCAGAACGCATGCCCCGCTCATGACCACCGCCGTGAGTTTGCGCCTCAATGCGCACACGCGGTTTCCGCCGGACATAAAGGGCACCGATCCCCTTTGGACCGTAAGTTTTATGGGCGGAAAACGCCATCAAATCCACTTTCATTGCCTGCAGATCAATCGGCTGCTTGCCGGTACTCTGGGCTGCATCCACATGAAAAAATACTCTCCGGTCACGACAGATCTCACCGATAGCAGCAATATCGTTAATCGTGCCAATCTCATTATTGACATGCATTAGCGAAACCAGCGTTGTATCTTCACGAATGGCATCGGCGACGACCTGAGGCTGAATAATACCGTCGGGATCAGGATCGAGATAAGTCACCTCTAAGCCCTCACGCTCCAACTGTCGACAAGTGTCCAAAACAGCCTTGTGTTCGATTTTTGAAGTAATAATATGCTTGCCCTTTTTCTGGTTGAAGTGGGCACAACCCTTAATCGCCAGGTTATCTGCCTCAGTGGCACCAGATGTCCAGATGATTTCCCGTGGATCAGCATTAACAAGCTCTGCCACTTGAGTCCTGGCTTCTTCAACCACCGCCTCTGCCTGCCAGCCAAAAGAGTGCGAGCGCGAGGCCGGATTGCCAAAGATACCGTCATTGGTAAGGCACCCAGACATCTTGGCAGCTACCCGTGGATCAACCGGTGTGGTAGCAGAATAATCAAGATATATAGGCAATTTCATGCAAAGACTCCTAGACTTTTGCGCAGCCTGAATTGGCATCGGCCTGATCGTTCTGGCGCAACATGACAACTTGCACTTCCTGCTGATGCACCAGGCTATCCAGAGAAATGCCGCTGAGGAAACGATGAATTTGACGGCTCAAATCGTCCCAGAGGTGATGGGTCAAACATATATCACCGTTGTGGCAATTACCCTTGCCACTACAACTGGTCGCATCAATCGACTCATTCACAGCATCAATAATTTCGGCAACACTGATGGCATCACTGCTTCGGGCCAGACAATAACCGCCACCGGGGCCACGAACACTATTCACCAGATTGTTCTGACGCAATTTGGCAAACAATTGCTCCAAATAGGAAAGCGAAATTTCCTGCCGATGGGAAATGTCCGCCAGGCTAATTGGCCCACATTCGTTATTTAACGCCAAATCCAGCATGGCAGTGACCGCGTATCGACCACGAGTTGTCAGCCGCATAATGTTTTTCCCGCAATGACGAATTAAAAATCCAAGTGGGGCTATTATGTAAAAACCAAGTATTTTAATCAACTAAATAACATACTAATTTAGTAGGTTATTTTATTGCAGACTGAAACATTATGAATCGGGTTTTTTCTGTGAGGCACACTGCATGCGATGTACCGCATTCTGAATGGAGGTAAGCACACCTCGGAGAATCGACAATTCCATTTCATCCAGCCGGATTCGGCCATACAGGCGTCGCAAGCGGGTCATGGTTTGGCGGGGATTTGCACGGTCATGGAAGCCGAGATCAACCAAAGCCTGCTCCAAATGCTGAAAATATAATTCGAGATCCTCTGCCCTGGCGGGGGGCATATCCCAATCGGGCAATAGGGGCGATTCACTCTGGGCTGCGGACAATGACGCCATACGTACTTCGTAGCACAGCACCTGAACAGCCGCAGCCAGATTCAACGAACTGTATTCCGGGTTGGAGGGAATGTGCACATGATAGTTACACTTTTGCAGCTCCTCATTGGTGAGCCCTCGGTCCTCTCTACCAAAAACGACGGCCACATCATGGTGTGCCGCTTCCCGCCAGACGCGTTCACCGCACTCACGGGGGTTCAGTAACGGCCAGGGAATACGACGCTCACGGGCACTAGTGCCCACCACCAGACCGCAACCGGCAATTGCCTCGTCGAGACTATCGACGACAATCGCATTATCCAACACATCGACGGCACTGGCTGCTCGCCATACTGCCCGATCGGCGGGAAAGTCCTTGGGCGCGACCAGATACAACCGCGACAACCCCATATTTTTAATGGCGCGGGCAGCCCCGCCGATATTTCCGGGATGAGTGCTATTAACCAGCACAACACGCACGCTATCAAAATGGCTCATAGGGGTTCCAGCAGACGAGATCGAAAAACTAACTTTCCGAGTTGTTCATTAATAATGCATTACCCGACAACTGTTTGCCGGAGGCGCGAATTCTAGCAGAATTGAAGAGATGAATTCACCGCTTTTACCCTCCCCGCCTCTATCCCTCTCTGTTACAATGCCGCGCTTTACCCAGACTGGAATCTTTTACGATGGAACCTATGGTCAATATCGCCCTCCGCGCTGCACGTAAGGCCGGTGAAATGATCGCCCGTGCCACAGAACGCGTGGATTTGATCAGGATTGACGAGAAGGGCCGCAACGATTTCGTCACCGAGATCGACCATGCTGCAGAGAAGGAAATCATCTACCACCTTCGCAAAGCATTCCCGGATCACACCATCCTTGGAGAAGAGTCAGGACTGCTTGAAGGCAACGACAATGACTACCAGTGGATTATTGACCCACTGGATGGCACCACCAATTTCATTCACGGCATTCCACATTTTGCGGTATCCATTGGCTGCCGACACAAAGGTCGCCTTGAACACGGTGTGGTTTTCGATCCAATGCGCCTTGAGGAGTTTACTGCCAGTCGTGGCCATGGTGCATTTCTGAACGGTAAACGTCTGCGGGTGTCGGGTCGGGTTGGACTGGCCGGCGCAGTGGTTGCTACCGGTATACCCTTCAACCAGCCATCAATAGCGTTTATGGAACCCTATCTGGCCTGCTTGTCCGATCTGGCCAAAGAATCGTCGGGTATCAGGCGCCTCGGGGTTGCGTCGCTCGACCTGGCCTATCTGGCTGCTGGCCGTTTCGATGCTTTCTGGGAGATGAACCTGAAGCCTTGGGATATTGCGGCCGGGGTACTGTTGGTGAAAGAAGCGGGCGGACTGGTCAGCGATTTCAGGGGTGACAACGGCTTCATGGAGAGCGGAAATATTGTCTGTGCATCACCGAAACTGTTTAAGCCAACCCTGCAATTGGTACAGAAACATCTTGGATTTCTGGAAAAAACAACAACCGCCTGACACCAGACTGCAATCAGGACACAGGCGGTGAGGCACACAGGACAACGTCACTTTTCCTCGAACAACATGGCACTATCGACACCCTGTTTTTTGAGGATTTCCCGCAACCTGCGCAAAGCCTCGACCTGAATCTGACGAACCCTTTCTCGGGTTAACCCTACCTCAATACCCACTTCTTCAAGCGTTGCAGAATCGTAACCGAAAAGGCCAAAGCGACGTGCAATCACTTCCTGCTGCTTGTCGGTAAGCTGGGACAGCCATAGGGTCAGGGCATGATGTATGTCGTCATCTTCAGCTAACTCTTCGGGATCATTGGGGTGTTCATCTTTCAGTGTATCGATCAACATCCTGCCGTCGTCACCGCCCATCGGCACGTCTGTAGAGCTGGTCTTTTCATTGAGCCTGAGTATGCGCGATACCACATCGACACCTTTATCCAGTGAGCGGGCAACCTCCTCCGCTGTTGGATCATGATCCAGCTCCTGGGCAAGTTTACGGGAGGCCTTGAGGTACACATTGAGCTCTTTTACCACATGTATTGGCAAACGAATCGTACGGGTCTGATTCATCAACCCCCGCTCAATGGCCTGACGAATCCACCATGTGGCATAGGTAGAGAAACGAAAGCCCAGCTCGGGATCGAATTTTTCAACAGCCCGCATGAGCCCGAGATTGCCCTCTTCGATCAGATCCAGTAATGATAAACCCCGATTGATGTAACGGCGGGCAATCTTCACTACCAGGCGCAGATTGCTTTCAATCATTTTTTTTCGGGCAGCGTCGTCACCATTCCTCAGTGCCCGAGAATAAAAAATTTCCTCCTCAGCCGAGAGAAGGGGCGCATAGCCAATTTCTTTTAGATACAGACTCGCCGCATCCAACACTTCTTTGTTCTGACTGTGAACAGGAATCGCTTCAGCCTCAATCGCTTCTTGATCGACTTCTTCAGGGTCGAGAAAATCATCATCGTCCGACACAAGCAGGCGTCCTTATTCAACAAAAATTCTTAATACGCAACAAGCACAACAACCTACGTTTCCGCCTAGATTAATTCAAGTAGAAACAACTCAACTAGATTAACGCGTTGTCTCTCATTAGGCCACGTCATCTTATCCCGAAACAATGCCCCCAATAAATATTCAGCATACATCAGTGCTTGTTAAATCATCATTTCCGTGGAAGAAAGTTCAGTGGATTGACCGGTTTACCTTTTTGGCGAATCTCAAAATAAAGTCTTTTACTATTCGCGGGATCTCCCCCCACTTCTGCAATTTTTTCACCCCCTTTAACCATTTGCCCCTCCTTAACAAAAATTTGCCGGGAATGTGCATAAGCACTGAGAAATTCCTCACTGTGCTTGACGATAATGAGCTCCCCATAACCACGCAGACCACTGCCTGAATAAACGACCACTCCGGGTGCCGCAGCCACTACTGCCGTGCCGGAATGACTCTCTATATCAATCCCCTTGAACAACTCTGTACTATTGAAGTATCGGACCACACGTCCTTGTGTAGGCCACTGCCAGCGCCAGACTGAAGGTAACGATTCAGGGAGCTTAGGGGCTGGCTTCGTCACTTTAACCGGCGACGGAGAAGCCTTTCTTTCTGTCGAGGCAGGAATAGCCGCTTTTTTTGGTTGTTTTTTTACCGGAGGGGCAGCACTGACAACCGGCGGGAGGCGATTGGTGTCCAACGTTAGACGCTGACCACGGTAAATGGTATAGGGTGGTGACAGCCCATTGGCGCGAGCAAGTTTTTCCAGGTCTTTTTCATATCGCCAGGCAATAGCAAAAAGCGTCTCGTCACTGGACACCACATGAAAGTTGATTTTCTGGCTGGGCGGTGGCGGTCGCTGGTCCACTGGTGCAGGCGGTGGGGCATGGCAGGACGACACCAGGAAAAATCCAACACAGAGGAGAAAAAAACGCAGTCTGATTCCTCGGCAAGACGGATAGATCGAACGCTCACTTCTCCCTCTAATGTCACACCTCTCGATTCAGAGTTTTTTGCGCTGCTGGCCACCAAGATATTCCAGGCCCAGAACCAAAAGCAAGCCCGCGACCATACAGAGTGTTGCCATCAATGTCTTTGGGTCCAAACCTGTCACACGGGCAAATTCTGCCGGCAGCAGCAATCGGGACGATAATATGGTTTCACGACCACGGCTATCAATAAGCACTTCCAGTGTCTCCCGCCAGGGCCAGACAATATACAGCGAGCCAAGAAGGAATCCGGTCAACAGGGCAATGGTGCACGAATGATAATGGCGCAAAAGCCAAGACAGGAAGCGAGAAAAAGCCATCAGACCTGTCACGCACCCCAGCATGAAAATCAATATAATCTGCCATTGAAAATCGCTGATGGCGTCAATCATGATGGGATACATACCCAGCAGCAGCAGGATAAAACTACCGGAAACACCCGGCAGGATCATCGCACAAATGGCAATGGTTCCCGCCATAAAAACCATCAGCCAGTCGGTGGACCCCTGGATCGGGGGCGTCAGAGAAATACCAAGGGCCATCAGGGTTCCCACCCATAAAAAAGTCCATTCCGGCCATCGCAGACGAGGCAACTGACGAAATATATAAACAATAGACGCGACAATTAGACCAAAGAAAAAGGACCAGACCAGGATGGGCTGACTCTCCAGAAGATGGCTAACCAGCGAGGCAAAAGATGCAATACTCAGTAAAATGCCACTGAACAGTGCCAGCAGGAAATTACCATTAATGGCTCGCCAAAATGCGGTGGGGCCTTCATTTTTCAGCAACTTCAGTGAGTGGAGATTAATCGAGCGGATTGAGTTCAGTAAGTCTTCATAAATACCGCTAATGAAGGCAATCGTTCCGCCGGAAACCCCGGGCACGACATCTGCGGCTCCCATCGCCATACCTTTCAGGAAAAGCAACAGCCAGCGCTTAAATAAAACCATCAAAAAACCCGGAAACGTTAACGGCTGAGGCCACTGAGCAAGGGTACAAACCGCACCTGTTCAACTACTCGCTCTTCAAAATTTCTGCTATCCCCTTGCCGAGTTATAACCCGTAATTCCTGAACCTCTCCAGAGCCAACGGGGATAACAAGAACACCGTCGGGGGCTAATTGATGTAACAGTTCATCGGGCACCTCGTTCGGGGCCGCCGCACTGAGAATGCCATCATAAGGCGCATTTTCAGGCCAGCCAAAACCACCGTCACTATGAGATAATCGCACATTTCTAAGCCCAAGCAGGCGCAACCGAGCCCGCGCTTTATCAATCAGCGGTTTAATTCGCTCAACACCGTAAACCTGGTCGACCAGCTGGGCAAGAATCGCTGTCTGGTAGCCGGAGCCAGTGCCGATCTCAAGCACCTTGCGACGCGGTCCCAAAGATAAAAGCAATTCCGTCATCAGCGCAACGATGTAGGGCTGTGAAAGCGTTTGCCCATAACCGATAGGAAGTGCCGTATCTTCATAGGCACGATGAGACAGGGCTTCGTCGAGAAATAAATGACGGGGGGTTACACGCATCACGTCCAGGACTTTCTGATTGGATATACCCTGCTCCTTGAGTCGCTGGATAAGGCGTTCGCGAGTCCGCTGAGAGGTCATACCAATGCCACCTAACTCAATCGAATTCACCCTTGTACCCCTGATAAAAATAAAATCGAACTATACCACAGCACTCAAATGGCGCCATTGCCGCAAATCGGTCGAAGTGTCACCAGCTCTCGCAATACCGAAGTGGCAAAACAACCCGAGGGCAGCTCAAATGACAGCTCGAGGTCAGTGTGATCATTACAGTTCAGCCATCGGTATTGCATATTGGAAGGCATTAACAGCAAGGACCTTCGCTCTTGCTGCAGTCCACTGTATTCCAGTGAATTCGTCCAATCAGCCCAGGAAGAGAGAACCTGATCTTCGAGCAACTGAACTGATTGAGGCGCTGCACTCCGTCCGCGCCCCCAGAGCGGGCCTTCAGGGACAGTTTCTCCGGGCATTGTCAACTTCCAATGTCCCGACCTCACCCTTTCAGCCAGCACCAAATTAAACAGGTAGGCACGGGCCGCCGACAGATAGATCCCGTCGATGGGAGATCGTTGTCTTCTGCGGCCACTGTGCTGCTTTTTATTAGAAGGGGTATCACCCCACACCGACAACAATCGATTGGCTTCGACAAGATTGCCAGCGGCCCAACCAAAACGCTGTTCGCCAAAATAATTCGGAACACCATTCACGACTTGCTGCAGGGAATGTTCCAGCGCAGAAACGTCCCCGTCAATTTGGCGCAACCGGATAACGAACTGATTGCCTGCATGTTGCCCCCGCCGCAACTTTTTAGGGTGGCGACGCTGCGCAAGTACCTGACAACCTTCCAGTACCGGTGGTTGCTCGAGGCTTTCCGGTAATTTCCCGGGGAGATGTACACTGAACCACTGCCGGGTCACAGCATGCCGGTCTTTCATACCACAGTGGCCTACAGCCATGTCATCAACACCAAAATACTTCGCCAGTAATCCGGCTACCCAGCGTGTGTTTTGACCCCGTTTTTCTACATAAAGGCAGAGATGCTCTCCCTCTCCCGACAAGTCAAAACCCAGTTGCTCCGTCACTTGAAAATCTTCGGGGACACTGCGAAACAGCGCGCTGGCAGAGGGCGGAGCAATAGCATAAGGGAATTCGAGGGAAAACTGTCGGTTGTTCATATTGTCTCGGGACACGGTTGGAGTGGCGGCAAGTTTACAGCCCACTCCCGGCAACACAAAGATAAATGGCAACGGTTTAAACATGCCTGAAGAGCGCGCGGGCCAACGGATTTGCACCGACGCGGTAAATTGTTTTACCAGCATCAATACGTTGACCCGGGTTTCTTGCTGAAGCAGCTGGTAATAAATGATGGTCCGGTAATAAAGCTCAATACTGGCCGTCGGCCAGTCATTTCTACCTATCACCTTGCTCTATATCAATCCTGGACGGTTGATCTGCCAACACTGTCAAGCAGGACCACTGCCTGGCAGCCAATCCCTTCGCCACGCCCCTCAAAACCGAGTTGCTCTGTAGTGGTGGCCTTGATATTTAACTGATCGCGATCACAATCCAGATCCTGGGTCAGATTGACAAGCATCGCCTCAAGATATGGCGACATTTTCGGGGCCTGGGCAATCAGGGTAATATCAGCATTGATCATGCGGTAGCCTTTTTCTGCCACCAGTGATTTAACCTGTCGCAGTAATCCGCGACTATCCGCATTGCAATAGCGGGAGTCAGAGTCGGGGAAGTGCTGCCCGATATCGCCGAGCGCCGAGGCACCCAGAAGTGCATCACACAATGCGTGAATCAGCACATCACCATCTGAATGCGCAATCAGTCCATGGTCAAAGGGAATAGTCACACCACCTACAATAATATGATCGCCCACTCCAAAGGCATGAACATCATAACCCTGACCGACTCTCATATCATGGCAACTCCAATTCGCCGGACTGCCTCGGAGACTCGCCCTGAAATTTAATAATTGCCTCAGCGATGGCCAGATCTTCGCGCCGGGTAATTTTGATGTTATCACGGCTACCCTCGACGACGAGAGGAGAATGGCCCAGTTTCTCAACCGCAGCCGCCTCATCTGTGGGCTGCCATTGTTGTCGATAAGCCGAGTTTAAACTCCAGCTGAGCAGACCATAACGAAACATTTGCGGTGTCTGAGCGAGCCACAAATCAGCGCGGCTGACAGTCGCACTTATACCCGCCTGCTGATCAACCCGCTTTACAGTGTCGCTGACCGGTACCGCCAGTATTCCACCAACAGTGTGCGTTTTGAGTGCATCCATCAACTTGTTGATATCCGTGACACGGATACAGGGTCTTGCCACATCGTGCACCAGCACCCAGTCGTCCACGTGTGCCTCGCGCTGGAGGCAGTCGAGGGCCAGCCTAACGGAATCCGGACGCTCTTTTCCCCCGTGCACTGTGCGGATACGGGGGTGCGAAAAGACGGGCAATCGCCGCCACTGGCTATCGGCTGGATTAATCGCTACGACGACAACCGACTGGTCAATCTGTAGTAGGCGTTCAAGAGTATGTTCGATTACCGTTTTGCCCGCCAGCAACTGGTATTGTTTTGGGAGTATCTCACCAAAGCGTCTACCCTGCCCTGCCGCTGGCACTACAATCCAGTTAGCGCTCATTTTACTGCCCCGACAGCAGGAACATAGGCTGGAGACAAAACCATTGGGAAGAAAAAAAATAATGAATCACTGATCTTCCTTTTCAACGACCATATAAAACGTTTCACCTTCTTTAATCATGCCAAGATCTTTTCTGGCTCGCTCTTCAATACTGTCAAAACCGTCTTTCAGGTTGGCAACCTCATTTTCCAAAATACTGTTTCTCAGTTGCAGCCCCTGATTTTCCTGACGCTGTTGTTCGACTTGACGCTGCAGCATCAACTTTTTAGAGAAACCGCCCTCACCCAACCACAATTGATATTGGAGAACGGCAAGAAGACCTGTGAGAACAATTAGGAGCCAGCGCATGACGGGATTCTACAGAACAAAATAAACGGCGTCAGCGGAAAGCTGTCCCAACCCAATGACAGCGGGCCAACCGAACTATTCAACCGGTTGCCAGTATGTGCCTTTTCCAAAGGCTATCCCGGCAAAACCATCTGACACAAAACTCAAGATTAACCAGTCATGCTGAAGGATCGCTCAGTAGATTAGGACGAGTCGACCTCATCCAGACGCAATCCAACCAGCACCGATTTGTCCTACGCTAAATTTGTGGGACAAATGGCGTAATGCTGAGCATGTCGGGAGTGAACTGGTAAGCTCAGTGCGGGCTGGAGACACAAAAAAGGGGTAGCCATTGGCCACCCCTTTTTTACTCAGTGTCCACTGATTCAGACTTTGAATTCTGCACGACCATTGTAAGGAGCCAGACTGCCTAGCTCAGCCTCTATACGCAACAAGCGGTTATACTTGGCCACCCGGTCAGAACGGCACAAAGAGCCGGTTTTGATCTGACCCGCTGCCGTGGCCACAGCCAGATCGGCAATAGTTGTATCCTCAGTTTCACCCGACCGATGAGAAATAACGGCAGAATATCCAGCATTTTTAGCCATTTTTATGGCGTCCAGCGTTTCGGTGAGTGACCCGATTTGATTGAACTTAATCAAAATGGAATTTGCCACACCCAGCTCAATACCTTTCTTCAGAATTTTGGTATTGGTCACGAACAAATCATCCCCGACCAGCTGTACACGACTGCCCAGTTTTTCTGTCTGGTATTTCCAGCCATCCCAATCTGATTCATCCTGACCATCCTCAATGGAGATTATCGGGTATTGATCACAGAGCTCCGCCAGAAAATCACTGAAGCCCTCGGCACTATAGCTTTTTCCCTCACCGGACAGGTTGTACTGACCATCCCGGTAGAATTCTGACGCGGCACAGTCCAGCGCCAGCGTAACATCGACACCCAGTTTGTAGCCCGCTGCCTGCACTGCCTCCTTGATAACGGCCAATGCTTCCGCATTCGATGAAAGATTCGGCGCAAAGCCGCCTTCATCACCAACCGCCGTATTCAAACCTTTGCTACTGAGGACTCTTTTGAGCGAATGAAATATCTCTGCGCCAACACGCAATGCTTCCTTGAAGGTTTTTGCCGATACCGGCTGTATCATAAATTCCTGAATATCCACGTTGTTATCGGCATGCTCTCCACCGTTCAGGATGTTCATCATCGGCACCGGCATGCTGTAGCAGCCGGCCGAACCATTCAATTCAGCAATGTGAGCATAGAGCGGCATGCCACGGGATACTGCCACCGCTTTAGCCGCCGCAAGTGACACGGCCAGAATGGCATTTGCACCGAATGTCGACTTGTTCTCGGTGCCATCCGCATCGATCATCAATTGGTCCAGCTCCCGTTGCTGGCAGGCATCTTTGCCCAGCAGTAAAGTACGGATAGGACCGTTAACATTCTCCACCGCCTTCAGCACGCCTTTACCCAGATAACGCGACTTGTCACCATCACGCAGCTCCAGCGCCTCCCTTGAACCGGTAGAGGCGCCGGACGGTGCACAGGCACTGCCAACACTGCCATCTTCCAGGATGACATCAGCCTCGATGGTAGGGTTGCCCCTGGAATCGAGCACTTCATAGGCGCGAATGTCAGAAATTTTAGTCATAGCTGTTTCCTCAAAAGATGACAACCGTAGTCAACACGTTCGACACGGGGATTAAACACACCGGGCGGTGCTAGACGATAGTCAGTTCAGGCTGTGATTTGATCAGATCATCAATGGCTTTTATTTGTTGTAAAAAAGGTTCAAGGGCATCCAGCGGCAATGCACTGGGACCATCACAGCGAGCCCGGTCCGGATCGGGGTGTGCTTCCAGAAATAAACCAGCCAGACCAACGGCAATACCGGCCCGCGCCAACTCGACAACCTGATGGCGACGGCCACCGGACGCAGCACCCATGGGGTCACGACACTGCAGGGCGTGCGTGACGTCAAAAATAATTGGCAATCCCTTAGCCACTTCTTTCATGGTACGAAAGCCCAGCATATCCACCACCAGGTTATCGTAACCAAATGTGGAACCCCGCTCGCACAGCATTACCTTATGATTGCCACACTCCTTGAATTTCTCGACGATATTGCCCATTTGCCCGGGGCTGAGAAATTGCGGTTTTTTGATATTGATCACAGCGCCTGTTGCCGCCATGGCTTTCACCAGATCCGTCTGCCGCGCCAGAAAAGCCGGCAACTGAAGAATGTCACAAACCTCCGCCACAGGAGCCGCCTGCGCAATCTCGTGAACATCGGTAATCAGGGGCACACCAAATGTTTCTTTAATTTCCTGAAATATCTTTAGTCCCTCATCGAGGCCGGGACCACGAAACGAGTGGATTGACGAACGGTTCGCCTTGTCAAATGAAGCCTTGAACACATAGGGAATACCCAGTTTTCGGGTAACGGCTACATAGGTCTCAGCGACACGCAAAGCGAGATCGCGGGATTCCAGTACATTCATGCCCCCAAACAGAACGAAAGGCCGGTTGTTTGCAACAGGGAACCCTCCCACCTCAAGGGAAACGCTGGATATACTCACAGGTCAGTTTTCTCCAGCATGGGTCAATGCCGCTTTTACAAAACTGCTGAACAATGGGTGACCATTGCGAGGTGTGGAAGTAAATTCCGGGTGGAACTGGCAGGCAAAAAACCACGGGTGTTCTGGAATCTCTATCGTTTCCACCAGGGTCTTGTTTTCAGACCAGCCACCGACCTGCATGCCGGCTTCCTGAAGTGTTTGTACATATTTGTTATTCACCTCGTAGCGGTGCCGGTGGCGCTCAAATATCACATCCGTCCCATAAATTTCCTGCGCCATACTACCGGGCACGAGATAACTGTTCTGGGCACCGAGCCGCATTGTGCCACCCAGATCTGAATCTTCATCACGCACCTCAACTTTCCCGTCAATGTCGATCCACTCTGTGATCAGACCGATAACCGGATGAGGCGTATCACGATCAAATTCCGTGCTGTTTGCTCTGGCCAGACCGCAGACATTGCGGGCAAACTCAATCATGGCCACCTGCATACCAAGACAGATACCCAGGTAGGGAATTTTGTGCTCCCGGGCATACCTGACGGCTTTGACTTTGCCCTCAACACCACGGATTCCGAAGCCACCTGGCACCAGTATGCCATTGACACCGGTCAGCAGCTCCAGGTCATTATCGAGATCCTCGGAATCAATGTAACGAACATTGACCTTGGTCTGGTTACGAATACCCGCATGAACCAACGACTCATTGAGAGACTTATAGGCGTCCAGAAGCTCCATATATTTGCCAACCATGGCAATGGTCACCTGATGTTTTGGATTAAGCTGATTCTCTACCACCCAATCCCAGGAACTGATATCAGCCTCGCTGTATTCCAGGTGAAGTTTCTCCATCACGATTTGATCGAGGCCGCGACGCTGTAAATCCCTGGGGATGGCATAAATCGTTCGCGCATCCAGCAACGGCACCACAGCTCTCTCTTCCACATTTGTGAAGAGAGAGATCTTTTTGCGCTGTCCTTCATCCAGCTCAACCTCGCACCGACACAGTAAAATATCCGGTGACAGGCCTATGGAGCGCAATTCTTTGACGGAGTGCTGGGTCGGTTTGGTTTTTGTTTCCCCCGCCGTTGCGATATAGGGTACCAGTGTCAGATGAATAAGGATCGAACGACTGGAACCCAGCTCCAGCTTCAACTGGCGAACGGCTTCAAGGAAGGGCTGTGATTCGATATCGCCGACCGTGCCACCAATTTCCACAATGGCAACATCGACACCTTCGCCACCGGCCAGCACCCTGCGTTTAATCTCATCCGTCACATGGGGGATGACCTGAACAGTACCCCCCAGGAAGTCGCCACGGCGTTCGCGACGCAGAATTGTTTCGTAGACTTTGCCGCTCGTGAAATTGTTGCGCTTGTTCATCTTGGAGGAGAGAAAGCGCTCGTAGTGACCTAGATCGAGATCTGTTTCAGCACCATCTTCGGTGACAAAAACCTCGCCGTGCTGAAACGGACTCATAGTGCCGGGATCGACATTGAGATAGGGATCGAGCTTCAGGATAGTGACACTGAGACCATGGGCCTCCAGAATCGAGCCCAGTGATGCCGAAGCGATACCCTTCCCCAAGGAAGATACAACACCGCCGGTAACAAAAATATAACGTGTCATTTAGACCCTTCCGAACATTTTGGATACTGCGTCAAGAATGCCGAACTCATACCAAGCAGAACAGGTATGCTTATGAAAAATAGAGCGATTTTTTATTCAATCAGGAGATGATTCAGAGTGACGCCCACCGGTTTCGAGATGGGGAATCAGACTACCAGAAACCCTTGAACCGCTCAATGAAATATTACGATCTGAAGTCCCACTGCACCGAGCAACCCCGCTCATCCGGGGACACCTGAAAGCCCTCGCAAACCCACAAATCTCCAACTGCCACTAATACATCATCGCGATAGAGCAGGGGTACCCGGCCACGCAACCAGGGCTCCAGACCATACTCCTGAAACAACTTCTTGAGTGTATTGGATGCGCCGCGCCCGACCGGCTTGCAGCGTTCACTACCATTGCGAAAACGCACTTCAAAGTTATCAATATCTGCCGTCAACCTGATTCCACGTCCCTGCTCCAGGCGAAAACTCAATGTGCTCTTATCTGGCAAGTCCAACGTGCCCCTGCCATCCCATTGAAGCGAGACTGGTAAATGGTCAGGGATATCGGGGTCCCCGGGCAGCAAAAAAAGACGGCGCTGGTACCGGCGCAACTGAATGCCCGCCCAGCTTACCAGCGGTTCGGCATCAGCTTTTGCAGGCAACAACTCGTGAAGTACAGCATCAATGATTTTATGACCCGGCTGTGCCAGATCATGTCGGCTCGCCCAGTGTCGCAACAGGTTTGCCTGGCGCAACTCATCAAAAGACATCAATGCCTCGAGACTGATACTCCACCCCAACCGCTCGCTGTGTTCATAGACGGCTATCAAATCCTGTGCTGCCAGCATATCGGATAACTGATCACTCTCACGGCACAATCGGGCGCTGTGGGCGACCCTTGTGGCATAATCCGGCCAGTGCTCAGCCAGAGCCGGGATCACTTTGTGGCGCAGAAAGTTGCGGTCAAAGGACACATCTTCATTGCTCTCATCTTCTATCCAGACCAATCCTTCAGTAAGGGCATATTGCTCCAGGTCCGATCGGGAAAAAGGTAACAGTGGTCTCAATAACTCTGCATTACCCAAGTGGCGCGAGGCAGGCATTCCGGCCAGACCTCTGGGCCCACTGCCTCGCAGCAGCCGATAGAGCACTGTTTCAACCTGGTCATCGGCATGGTGACCCAGCAGCAACAGGGAATCCTGTGGGAGAAGTTTTTCAAAAGCCCTATAGCGGGCAGTTCGGGCTGCCTCCTCAACACCCTGACCGCTCACAATGACAGAAGCCTGCTCGATGCTTAAGGTCACTCCGAGCCCGTCACAAACCTTCTGACAATGCTGTTCCCAGCTTTCCGCATTTGCCGATAACTGATGATTGACATGAATGGCACTGACCGCATTTTCCCCCAAAAGCCTGACGAGCGACACGAGTAGAACATGAGAATCGAGACCACCGCTATAACCTACATAGCAATGGCTGGCCCCGCGCAGCCTGGGCAAATAGGGAACAAGGAGGTCTGGGGTATAGGTCATGGTTGATATCTGTGGAAGTCAGTTCCCCACGTTAATGGCTAGCGTCAGCCAAGGCAAGGCTACCGGATATGGTACCACTGGCAATTTCGCCACAATCCTGTCTGGCAAATGAACGCTGTCAACGATAAGCGAGCTTGCTAGTCTATACTTTTACAGAGACGTAAATTTTTATATGGTTTACGTTGGGCTAGAGGTATTTCCCCATGTCTGCCAATTATTCACAAAAAGAAGAGAGCAAGCCCTCAAAAAAAGGGCGGAAACTCTACAAAGGCGAACTAACAGTCGAAGCACTGCGGGATGAAAATGATGCATTCCGCGGCACCGGGGGCATCAGCGAAGAAAGCCAGGCCTGGGGTTTCAAACCGGCGTTTTACGATATGGAAACTGCCACGGTTCACCCTTCAAAATTTCCCAACGGCAGCGAGGCACCCATGCATGTTCTGGATGGCCTGCCCGCCGAACTGATTGTTTCCCGCCAGAAAAATGGCAAGGTCAACTCAGTGAAACGCGGTGTAATTTCCGGCTTCGTCCAGAATAATCGTTTTTATACCCGAGAGCAGGCCGCCTTGGCCACTGCACAAATGCGTGATCGCACACAGATGCTGAGCAACCCGGAACAGCACAATCAACTGTTGTCGGTCTGGGAAAAATTTGTCGTCGACCAATCTTATCCCAGTGATTTTATCAGGCCGGTGGTCGAGGATTCCTGGCGCCGTTGCCAACAATCACATATTGATCCGGAGTTACAACATGCACCCTTGATTGGCGATAACAGTCTGCTTGAATATCGTCGTTTTCTACAGACAGATCTCATGCGTGCTGCCCAACCTATCATGAAACGTGCTTCGGAAGTGCTGTTTCGCTCGAACAGCCTTATCCTTCTGGCCGATTCAGAGGGACTCATTCTCGATATTCATGCGGATGACAATGTGCTGAGTCATGCCAGCGACATCAACTTGATTCAGGGTGGGGTCTGGGATGAAAAAACGGCGGGGACCAATGCGATCGGCACGGCATTGGCGGCGGCCGAACCTGTTCAGCTGTATGGTGCAGAACACTTCTGTGCAGGTATCAAGCACTGGACCTGCTCCGCAGATGTTATCAGGGATCCACACGATGGCCGGGTGTTGGGAGCAGTCGACTTATCCGGACTGACGGACAGCTATCAGAGCAATGCCCTGGATTTTGCCATTATGGCTGCGCGACTCATTGAGTCCAATCTGGCGAAGGAGTATTTTAAATCCCGCAACCACGTTATCGAAGCGACCAAGACCATGTTCTTGGGCTGGAAAACTGAAGGGTTACTGGCCTTTGATCGCCGGGGTCGGCTGGTAAAAGCTAACAACCAGGCACATACCACGCTAAAAATACTCGGAGCAGACCTGGTTCTCACGCCTCAATGCAGATTGCCTGCACTGGATCTCGAGATGCCGGATGCCCCCGCCCATACACCTTCCTGGCTCCTCGAACAGTTACGCCTTCCGATAGAATTGAGAGGGCAAAGGGTTGGCACACTGGTTGTACTCTCCGCCCACCACAAATAAGCGATACAACGCTCGAATCCACCAAGAGAAAGTTGCCCGATATAATGCATTGTATAGCGAATAATATTTTCAGGAGTTCCCGTAACTCATCAGCCTCTCGTAGCGTTTTTCCAGAAGAGCATCTATTGGGGTCTCCAATAGTTGATCAACTTGCTGGGATAACCGCTCCCTGAGCGTATTGGCCATGGCCTCAATATCCCGATGCGCGCCACCCATTGGCTCTGGGATGGTTTCATCAATGATGCCCAATTCCTGCAACACAGAGGATGTTACACCCATCGCTTCAGCGGCATCCGGGGCCTTGGCAGACGTTTTCCAAATAATATTGGCACACCCCTCGGGCGAGATCACAAAATATGTAGCGTATTGCAGCATGTTCAGGTAATCGCCAACACCAATCGCCAACGCACCACCAGAGCTGCCTTCACCGATAACCGTGCAGATAATCGGTGTTTTAAGGCGTGACATTACTGCAAGGTTTTGAGCGATCGCCTCACTGATACCGCGTTCTTCAGAGTCTATACCGGGGTATGCCCCCGGCGTGTCAATCAATGTCAGCACAGGCATTTTAAAGCGTTCAGCCATTTCCATCAGGCGCAATGCCTTGCGATAACCTTCCGGTTTTGGCATTCCGAAATTGCGATAGACTTTCTCTGTCACACCGCGACCCTTCTCCTCGCCAATAACCATTACCGGTTTGCCGTCGAGGCGGGCAACCCCCCCGACAATGGCTCTGTCATCGCCAAAGTGCCGATCACCATGCAACTCCTCAAACTCCGTAAAAATCCGACTGATGTAGTCCAGGGTATACGGGCGCTGGGGATGACGAGCCACCTGTACAATCTGCCAGGCCGACAGGTCGGAATAGATCTTCTCTGTCAACCGCCGGCTTTTGTCACGGAGTTTGGCTACCTCGTCGGTAATATTCAGCTCGTTGTCATTGCCAACCAGCTGCAACTCTTCAATCTTTGCTTCAAGTTCTGCAATGGGTTGCTCAAAATCGAGGTAATTGAGATTCATAGATTTTTTGTCCGTGGAATTGGATTACAGCCATCTCAGGGCAGACATAAGGCAATTGTAATGGCAGCGGGAAGTTATGCATACCCGGCTAGAATCGAAGATGAATGCCATTGTTACCCAACAATTCCCTTAATTTGTGCAACAAATCGTCCTCCGGCGATACCGCCCAGTGCTCCCCCAGCATAATTTCTCCCGAGGCGGTACTCGATTGATAGTTGATTCTCACCGGGCAGTTTCCATCACTGAACGGCAACATAATGTCGGCCAGCTGATCGAGACAGGTGCTGCCAAGTTTCTCCTGATTGATATCCAGGGAAATGGCTTTGAGGTAATTGACCCGGGCTTCGAAAAGGTTTCTGACATGATCAGCCCGCATTTTCAGGCCACCGGTGTAGTCGTCTTCAGCGACCTGACCTTCGACTACCAACAAAGCATCCTTCTCAATTTTATCGCGATGGGCCTTGTAGGCATCAGCGAAGATGGCCACCTCAATACGCCCACTGCGATCATCCAGTGTAATCACAGCCATGTTGTCTCCCCGTCGGGTTTTAATGACACGCATACCGACCACCAGACCGGCCACCAATTGGCTCTTCTTATCTGGTTTAAGATCGGCTATACGGCTGTGCACAAAATGCTTCAACTCTTCCAGGTATTCATCAACCGGGTGCCCGGTAAGATAGAGTCCCAGCGTTTCTTTCTCACTCCGCAGGCGCTCCTTGGCACTCAGCCCCCGCTGCTGCTGAAAGCTCTGATAGCCAATTTCCGGGGCACTTTCCCGGGGTGTGTCACCGAATAGGTCTGTCATGCCAGAATCGGTATTACGGGAATTTTGCTCAGCCATTTTCACAGCTTCTTCACTGGCTGCCAGCATCACTGCCCGGCGATAGCCGATCTCTCCCGTTGGTCCGATAGCGTCCAGAGCCCCGCACCGTATCAAAGCCTCCAGGGCTCGCTTATTGAGCTTGTGGCCATCAACGCGGGCACAGAAATCAAACAGGTCGCTGAACGGGCCGCCCTCCTCCCGCGCAGCTATAATGCTGTTGACTGGCCCCTCACCAAGCCCCTTGATGGCACCGAGCCCGTAGATCACTTCATTGTCATCAGAGACAGTAAAGGCAAATCGGCCGCGATTGACATCCGGTGGTAACACAACGAGATCCATCGCCCGACATTCATCAATCAAGGTCACCACTTTGTCGGTATTCTGCATATCGGCTGACAACACGGCCGCCATAAATTCTGCAGGATAATGGGCTTTCAGCCACGCCGTCTGGTAGGCCAGCAAAGCATAAGCGGCGGAGTGAGATTTGTTAAAACCGTAGCCGGCAAACTTTTCAACAAGGTCAAAAATCCTCACTGCAAGCTCGGGATCTATCCCCTGTTGGCGAGCACCCTCTTCGAAAATACTGCGCTGCTTGGCCATTTCTTCGGGTTTTTTCTTACCCATAGCGCGGCGCAACATATCAGCACCACCCAGCGTGTATCCAGCCAGTACCTGAGCGATCTGCATGACCTGTTCCTGGTAGACAATCACACCATAAGTCGGGCCCAGTACCGGCTTCAGCGACTCATGCTGAAATTTTGCATCCGGGTAGGCCACCTGAGCGCGACCGTGCTTGCGATTGATGAAATCATCCACCATACCGGACTGCAGTGGACCGGGCCTGAACAACGCTACCAACGCGACAACATCCTCAAAACAGTTAGGCTCCACCCGCTTGATCAGATCTTTCATTCCCCGGGATTCAAGCTGAAACACCGCGGTCGTTTCCGCACGGCGCATCAATCCATAGGTTGCCGCGTCATCCAGCGGAATGGCGTCAATCGCAATGGGGGGGGTACCGACCTTCGCCAGACGTTGATTGACCATTTTAATGGCCCCGTCAATAATGGTCAGTGTTCGCAAACCGAGAAAGTCAAATTTCACCAGACCCGCTTTCTCCACATCATCCTTGTCAAACTGGGTTACCAACCCCTCGCCGTTTTCATCGCAATACAGAGGCGCGAAATCTGTCAGGGTGGTTGGCGCGATCACAACACCGCCGGCATGCTTGCCCACATTGCGGGTTACACCTTCGAGCTGGAGCGCCATCTCCCAGATTTCCTGAGCTTCTTCATCACTTTCAAGAAACTCTCGCAGGACCTCCTCCTGAGCAATCGCTTTTTCCAGAGTCATTCCGATATCCGGCGGAATCATTTTTGATAGTTTATCTGCCAGGCCATAGGCCTTTCCCTGCACGCGCGCCACATCACGAACAACTGCTTTGGCCGCCATGGTGCCAAATGTGATGATCTGGGAAACCGCATCCCTGCCATAGCGATCCGCCACATAGGCGATCACCCGATCGCGATTATCCATACAGAAGTCAATATCAAAATCGGGCATCGATACCCGCTCGGGGTTGAGAAACCTCTCAAACAGTAGGTCGTATTCAAGCGGATCGAGATCGGTGATGCCCAGCGCGTAGGCCACCAGTGAACCAGCACCGGATCCCCGTCCCGGGCCGACTGGAATATCGTTATCTTTGGCCCACCGGATAAAATCCATGACAATGAGGAAATAGCCGGGAAAGCCCATCTGGATGATGATATCCAGTTCAAAGCGCAACCGGTCAAGATAGACTTGACGTTGAGACCGATAATCCGGAGCAGACGGGTCCAGCAGTCTGCCCAGACGTTTATCCAGGCCGTCGAAGGAGACCTTTTCGAAAAAACTGTCCTTCGTCATACCCTCTGGAATCGGGTAATCCGGCAAAAAGTGCTCACCCAGTTTTAAATCCAGTGTGCAACGTTTGGCAATCTCAACACTGTTTTCCAGTGCTTCCGGCAAATCGGAAAACAATTCGGCCATCTCTTCCGGTGAACGCAGGTATTGTCGATCACTGTAACGTCGCTCCCGGCGAGGATCACCGAGTACTCGGCCCTCGCCAATGCATACCCGCGCCTCATGGGCTTCAAAATGCTCACTGTCAAGAAAGCGGACATCATTCGTTGCCACCACAGGACACTGGTACGTTGTGGCAATGGGTAACAATTCATGGATAAAATTTTCCTCATCCGATCGACCGGTTCTGGTGAGCTCCAGGTAAAATCGATCCGGGAAATCGGCCAGCCAATCCTGCAGCAGCTCTTTGGCATAATCCGACTTACCTGAAAGTATGGCCTGGCCCACATCGCCCAGGCGACCTGACAGAACAATCAAGCCCTCACTTGCCTCACTAATCCACTGGCGTTCAACATAGGGGACGCCCCGGTGCTGCCCCTCCTGGAAGGCTCGTGAAATGAGCTTGGTCAGATTGCGGTAGCCCTGCTGATTCATTACCAGAAATGTGAGGTTGGCAGGCAAACCATCGGGAACCGGGTTGCTCATCTGCAAATCTGCTCCGCAAATGGGTTTAACTCCGACGGCCTGAGCGGCCTGATAAAACTTGACCAGTCCGTAAAAGTTGGTGACATCCGTCAATGCAATTGCGGGCATACCCAGCTTAACCACCTGTTGCACCAGCGGCTTGATCCTGACCATTCCGTCAACCAGCGAATATTCACTGTGCAGGCGGAGGTGCACAAACGATGTTTTCACGTTGGATATTCTCTCCTGTGTTTTGATCGGCACTGACTTCGAACTCTAATCATCTTCAGGAACCGGTTTTGCTGGCATTTGGTTTGCGCTTGGCAGTTTTGGGAATTCTGACCTTACGGATAACCTGTGCACCTGCCTCATCACACTGTTGAGTCGCCGCACAGCGCAGCTCATCCAGAGAGCGCTGCCAACAGTCCTCCATAAACTGGGGATCGGGCAGGATGTCCCTGTCTGACTGGAATGAGACGCTAATGCGACCATCGTAGCTCACGGCGTTGAACATCAGTGTCAGCCCTTCCACCAACGGCGCCAACGCAGACACATAGACCAGCTTCGCCCCACGCATATAAAGTGGACACTGTGGGCCCGGAACATTGGTCATGACACAGTTGCCGATCCCCGCCAGTTTTTTTCGCGACAAATGGCTGTGCGTGGCCATGCCAATACCCAGCGCCATGGTAAAGGATGGCATGTGCCGAGTAATGTCGGTCATATCTTTTGCTCCCTGTGCTTCCTCGAGAGCAGCACTGGTGGACGTATCCCATTGAATCGCTTCAAGCCTCTCCAGTGGGTCAACCACCTGCGTATGTAGCGGCGGTGTCATCACCGCCATGGTTTGTTTGCCTCTGTGGTCTTTTTTGTTCTGTCTGACCGGTACTATCGCGCGCAGGGAATGATACGGCAGCTCGTCTTTGTCTTGCAGGTAATGGTGCAATGCGCCCCCGCACAAGGCCAGCAATACATCATTGACGGTGGCACCATTAACTGCACGCTTGATGGAGCGAACATCCTCAAGGGAAAAATCCACACCACCGAATACCCGGTGAGGACTAACGTGATCTCGATTGAAACGGGTTTCAGGCCTAACAACCGTTTCCTTCGGCTCCATATCCTGTCTCAGGGTTTTCGCGAGCAGTTTTTTGCCAAATGCCGGTAACATGTTGACCAAATCAAAGCTGGTTTCAAAATTATGCCGGGTATTGTTCACCAGGGTATTGACCAGCAGCGTCCCCAATTTCGGCTTTGGCTGTGGTTTCCATTGCCGCTCTACCATTTCTCTACCCGGTTCCGGTGACTTGTCATGGAACAAGCCAGCCAGATCAATGGCCGCCGCACCGTCCACAGCACAGTGATGAATTTTGGTATAGATAGCGAACGAGCCCTTGGGCATTGAGGGAATATTGTCCAGACCTTCTATAACATACATCTCCCACAAGGGCCGGGACATATCCAGGGGCCGGGAGTGCAATCGGGCAGCGAGGATGCAGAATTGTCGCCAATCCCCAGGCTTTGGTAACGCAAGATGCCGAACATGGTATTCGAGATCAAAATTTTCATCATCCACCCAGTAGGGATGATCAACATCCAACGGCATTCTCATTAAGCGGGAGCGGAAGACGTGTGATATATCCAGGTGTTCCTCGATATGTTGCAATATACTTTTGAAACGAACCGTTCCGGTTTCAGCAGTGGATTGATCATAAATATAGAGCAACCCCAGATGTCCGGGTGTAGAGGGTGTCTCAGCGTAGAGATAAACCGAATCGTGACCACTTAACTGTTTCATTGAAATTCCCGTATTAAAGCCAATATATCAACTGGGGATTGACCAGCAGCGATAGTCATAGGGATTTTGCGGGCAGACAAGCACTTCTTTTGTAGGCTATTGCCACTTTCCAACCAAATAGGTGGCGGGCGTGGGCAGGCCTGCCTGGCTCTAGAAATAAAATTACGGTGGTTACCTACTTGCGTGCTGCCCCCTAGCATAGCAAAAAATCCCGCTTCGCAGAGTCCGACAGCCGATATCGATCTGGGAAGATTCACTGACGATCAGGTCAACACGCCCTGACGGGCTGACAATAAACTTTTTACCGGTTCAAAAGATTTTCGATGAATTAGGCAAGGGCCCAGCAAAGCAATAGCCTCGCGGTGCGCTCTGGTTCCGTATCCTTTATGGGAGGCAAAGCCGTACCCCGGAAAAGCTTGCTCCGCCAGACACATTTCAGCATCGCGACAGACCTTTGCCAATATAGATGCCGCGCTGATTGCCGGAACTTTATCATCGCCGCGGACAACCGCTTCAGCTGCATAACCCCAGTCTGGGAGCCGGTTTCCATCGACGGCCACATACTCAGGTCTCAGTGTCAGACCATCGACTGCCCGCACCATGGCCATCAGGGTAGCGCGAAGAATGTTGTATTGGTCAATCTCGTCCACAGAAGCTCTGGCGACATACCAGCTGAGCGCTTTTTCCCTGATCTCCTCAGCCAACTGATTTCGACGGGTAACAGAAAGCTTCTTGGAGTCGGCCAGACCAGCCACTGGCCTGCGGGGATCGAGAATCACGGCAGCCGTAACAACATCGCCTGCCAGTGGCCCTCGACCAACCTCATCGACCCCGGCCAGCAATTTCCCCTGATAACGAAGCTGGTAGCCAGTCATCGCCCGCGTTTCTCCAACAGGTCCACTAATGCCTGTGCCGCGGCTCGGTTGCCACCGTGGCGAAGCGTTTGGTGAAGCTCAGCAAATCGGTGTTGCAGCGCTAGAACTTTTTTCTCGTCCAGGAAATACGTCAACACGGCTTCGCTTAGATTATCCACAGTGGCCTTATCCTGAAGCAGCTCTGGCACCAGTGTTTCCGACGCAAGCAAATTCGGTAACGATACCCAGGGAACTTTCAGCATTCGGGAAACCAGTGCATACGTCCATTTACCCAGACGGTAACTCACTACCATGGGCTTGTTGAGCAACATTGCTTCTAATGTCGATGTGCCGGACGATAACAGCACCACATCTGCCGCGGCCATGGCCAGATGGGATTGGCCTTCGAGCAACGTGACCGACAGCGCAGGGTAATCATTCAGCAGGGCATTTAACTGTTCCAGACGGTCATGGCTGGCGGCGGGGACAACCAGGTGCAAACCGGGCAACTGCCGACGACAGCTTTGTGCCACCTCAAGGAACAGTCGACCCAGAGAATCGACTTCAGAGGCCCGGCTACCCGGCATCAATGTCAATATACGACCGGCTTCCGGAAGATTGAGCGTCTTGCGGGCCTGTATGCTGTCTGTAACGAGAGGGATTTCCTCGGCGAGGGGGTGGCCGACAAAAACCACCGGGACATCATGCTGTTGATAGAAGTCTGCTTCAAACGGCAGAAGTGTCAGCATTAAATCCACGGCACTGGCTATTTTTTTAACCCGACTCTGACGCCAGGCCCAAACGGAAGGGCTGACATAATGTGCCGTCAACAATCCCTGTTGCCTGAGTTTTTTTTCAAGCCCCAGGTTAAAGTCCGGAGAATCGATACCCACCACCAGATCAAATCGGTTGTTGGTAAAGTGTTGATAGAGATGGCGACGTATCCCGAGTAATTCAGGCAACCGTTTCAGTGGCTCAATGAAGCCCATAACTGACAGACGATCCATAGGGTATAAAGAGCGGAAACCCTCGAACAACATCTTATCACCACCAATGCCCTCAAATTGTGCATCCGGGTAGTGTAATTTTAGAGATCTGATGAGGCCCGCACCCAATTGATCGCCGGATGACTCCCCGGCAACCAGTCCAATTTTCAGGGGTGATGACATGGGCTAACGAAGAATACCGCGTGAAGAGGCGCGAACAGAGTCAACCAGTAGTTTTACCGCAGGCTGCTCCCTGGCCAGGCTGTTCAGTAAATCAATAGCTTCCTGCAGGCCATACCCCTGCCGGTAAAGAATTTTGAAACCCTGTTTGATGGCCGCAATCGCTGCCCTGTCAAAACCGCGCCGTTTGAGTCCTTCAACATTGATGGTTCTCGCCTCAGCTGGTGAACCAGCTGCCATGACATAGGCGGGCAGATCCTGAGTTAGGTAGGCGGCAGCACCGGTAAAGCTATGGGCACCAATGGACACGAACTGATGGATCAGCGCATACCCGGAAATAATCGCCCAGTCACCCACGTGAACATGTCCCGCCAAAGACGCATTATTGACCAGGATACAGTTGTCACCTACAACACAGTCGTGACCTATATGTACATAGGCCATCAACAGGTTATTGCTTCCAATTGAGGTTAGGCCCTTGTCCTGAATGGTACCCCGATGGATAGTCACGCCCTCCCGAATGATGTTGTTATCACCAATTTTTAGACGGGTCGGTTCACCTTTGTACTTCAGGTCAGGCGTATCTTCGCCAATCGTCGAGAACTGAAAAATTCGATTGTTTTCGCCAATCGTAGTCAGACCCCGAATCACCACATGGGAATGAATCACCGTGCCAGCCCCGATAATGGTATCGGGGCCAATCAAGGTCCAGGGGCCGACCTGAACGCCTTCACCCAACACAGCGGAGGGGTCAATAATGGCGCGGGGATCAATGAGAGACATAAGCTAATAGGTTTTCAGGGCGCATAAAATCGTCGCCTCGCAGGCCAGTTCACCGTCAACTGTTGCGCGGCATTTAAATCGCCAGATTGTCCGCTTGACGGAATCAACTTGGGCCTCAAGCATCAACCTGTCCCCTGGAATCACTTGCCGTTTAAAGCGGACCCCATCAACGCCAGCGAACAAATACAGTGCGTTGTCATCCGCATATTTATCCTCAGTTACGAACCCCAACACACCGGCAGCCTGAGCCATGGCTTCAATAATCATCACACCGGGAAAAATCGGGACGTTGGGAAAATGTCCGTTAAACACTTCTTCATTGGCGGTAATATTTTTGTAGGCAAGAATCCGCTTTCCTAGATCAAGCTCTACCACCCTGTCTATCAGTAGGAAGGGGTAACGGTGCGGCAACCGCTTCTTTATTTCAGTAATATCCATCAGCTTTTCTCAATATTCTACAGGGCGACAATAACAGTGGCGGCTATAATTTTTTTTCCAGCTTCCTGACTCGCTGAGCCAGGTCATCCAATTGGTTGAACCGAACTGCATTTTTTTTCCATTCACGGGTTTTACTAAACATTGTGCCGGATGAATATGAACCTGGCTCTAGGAGCGATTTTGTCAGTATGGTTCCACCGGTTAAATGGGAGCCGTCACAGAGTGTGATATGGCCCACACAACCGGCTCTGCCGGCAAAAGTACAGTTTTTTCCGATAATTGTACTGCCTGATATGCCGGTGAAGGCTGCCATGGCAGTATTTTCGCCCACCTGAACGTTATGAGCTATCTGAACGTGGTTATCTACAATAACACCATCTTTAATAACCGTATCAGCAAGTGCACCACGATCTATGGTAGTACAGGCACCTATTTCGACATTGTTGCCAATCACAACACCACCAAGCTGATGAATTTTGATCCAGCGCCCCTGATGTTGAGCAAAACCGAAACCATCCGCACCGATAACGGCACCACTGTGAACCGTCACAAAGTTACCCAAGACAACACTGTGATAGATACTGACATTAGCGGCAATTCGACAGTTTTCGCCAATCGCGACGTTGTTATCGATAATGGTACCGGCGCCAATCCGGGTGTTGGCACCGATCTTTACGCCTTCACCAATCACCGCTAACGGGCCAATCGATGCGCTTGGATCGATATTGGCACAGTCCGCCACAACAGCGCGGGGATGGATGCCCACGGCGGCAACCGGTGCGCGATCGAATAAGGCGGTTGCCAATGCATAACCGAGATAGGGGTTAGCTACAATCAGCATTTGGCCGGAATAGCATTCCGCCATTTCCGAACTCAGGATGACGACCCCGGCCTTTGTTCTCTCCAAGTCTTGGCGATAAGCGCTGTTGGCAAGAAACGCCAATTCATTCGCACTTGCCAGACGGAGTGTGTTGATACCGGAGATGCGGAAATCATTGTCGCCGCACATGTCGGCACCAATATGCTCGGCGATATCCTTAAGAGAATAACTGACTGTCACCCTCAAGAACCCTCTATTTGATAATCAACAGACTTACTTTGTCTTTTTATTCAAGCGATCGGTAAGCTTGTCAGTGATATCCAGTGAGGGAGCCGCAGTGACCACAGCCTCAGCGTTGATCAATAATACGATCCCTTCCTCATCGACGACTTCCTGGAGAGCCTCGGCAGCTTTTGGACGCAATTCCTGAACAATACTGTTCTGTAGATCTTTTTGGTCCGCCTTGATTTTTCGGGTTATCAGCTCCAGGTCGGCACGGTAGTATTCCATTTTCTTCTGTGCCTCTTCTGCTTGCTCCTGTGACCAAGTCATGCTTTTGCTGTCAACTTCCTGTTTCAGTGACTTCATGTCGGCAACCGTACTCTCATATTTTGCTTCAAGACCGGCGTAATCCGACTCACCCTGCTTCTGTTTCAGGCGGGCCTTGGCCACATCAGTGCCAAAGATTGCCCTGCCAAAATCCACAATGGCAATATTACCCTCCGCCGCATTGCCTTCAGCCGAAAATGCAGAGACGCTACACAGGGCGACGGTGATAATGAATAACTTTTTTACTAGGCGCACATCTATTCTCCATTCGTTTTAATTAAATTATCAGAAAGTCTGGCCAAGCTGAAACTGAAAGACTTCACGCTCGTCCTCTTCGCCAGCATTCAGCGGGAAGGCGATACTGGCCGTTATGGGCCCGAAGCCACTGATCCAGGTGCCGCCGATACCCACCGAGTAACGGAGTTCACCGACATCCGGTTCCTGACAGAAATCTTCATCTCTGTCACCGCAGTCAGTATCAAAAACATTACCCGCATCAAGGAAAACAGCCGCCTGCAAAGATCGCTGGTCCTTGATAAAGGGAACAGGGAACATGACCTCTACACCGCCAGCAACCAGTACGTTACCACCAAATGGGTCATCGTCCGTTTCACAGGTACTCAGGTCATTAGCATCTGCGCAATTGAAGGGATTTACCGAGATATCTCGTGGGCCAAGTGTATTGTTCTTGTAGCCGCGCACTGAACCATTACCACCCCCATAGTAATGTTTGAAGAACGGAAATACCGAGGTGCCACCATAGCTCTCACCGTAACCTACATCGGCCCGCACTCGCATGGTAAGTGAAGAAGTCAGTGAGCGGTAATGTTGCCCTGCATAGGATGCCTTGTAATATTCCAGATCACTTCCGGGAATAGCCAGCTCTCCAGTCACCCTGTGAGAGGTCCCCGTGGTTGCGAGCCTGCCACGGTTAAGGGTGGAATAACCCCAGGATAGGCTGGTCGTAAAAGTATTAAAATCCTCGCCGTTCCGGTCAATAAATTCCTTTACCCCTTCAGAGGCAAATGCCCCCTCATCAATTTTCAGGTTTTCGAAGCCAAGGCCAAAACCGACGCTTGAAATCTCGGATATGGGGTAACCAAACGTCAGGTTGCCACCAAAGCTGTCCGTGGTGAAACTGGACAGATTCACCTCACCATAATCGGTCTTGCGGTAAAAAACCCCAAACCCCGCAGAGATTCCATCCCGGGTAAAATAGGGGTCAGTGGCACTAAAAGAGAAGTTGGTGGAATATTGACTACGGTTGACACCTATTCCGACATTGTTGCCGGTACCGAGAAAATTGCGCTCCTGAATATTGCCACCGATCACCAAACCGTAGGTTTGGGCAAAACCCAGACTCGCGCCAATACTTCCCGACGGCTGCTCTTCTACCGTGTAAACCACATCAACCTGGTCATTCGTGCCCGGTACCTGCTGGGTATCTACGGTCACTTCTTTAAAAAAGCCGGTACGGTTCAGACGGGTTTTGGACTGCTCTATTTTCCTGGTCGAGGCAGATGCACCCTCCATCTGCCGCATCTCACGACGCAAGACTTCATCCATGGTTTTAGTGTTACCACGAAACTCAATCCGTCTCACATAGGCACGCTTACCGGGATTGACAAAGAATGTCACCGTTGCGGTTTTGTCATCCTCATTAATCTCTGGAGAACCGTTAACCTCTGCAAATGTGTAGCCCTCGTTACCCAAACGCTGGGTAATGAGCTCTGATGTATTGGTCATCGACACTTGGGAAAATGTCTGTTCTTCTTTCAGCATGACGAGACGGCGAATTTCAGTCTCGGACACAATCAGGTCACCGGCCAGCCTGATTTCATCCACCGTATAAATATCACCCTCATTGATATTCACTGTAATAAAGACCGATTTGCGATCCGGACTGATGGTGACTTGCGAGGATTCAATACTAAACTTCAAATAACCGCGATCAAGATACCAGGATTCAACCCGCTCAATATCACCAGCCAGTTTTTCTCTGGAGTATTTGTCATCGCCAAACATCCAGGAAAGCCAATTCGTGGTTTTCAGTTCGAACAACCCCAGCAACTGATCTTTTTCAAAAGCACGGTTACCAACAATGTTGATTTTTTTGATTGAAGCGACCTGGCCTTCGTCCACAACAATATTGATAGCAAGACGATTTCTTGGCATTTCCTGAAGATCAGTAGTCACTTTCGCGCCATATCTACCCTGTGACACATACTGACGTTCAAGCTCTTGGGACATCCCGTCAAGAATGGATTGGCGAAATATCTGCCCCTCGGCCAGACCATTATCCCGCAGTGCTTTTAGCAGTTCTTCTGTTGGTATGGCCTTGTTGCCTTCCATCGTTATTTGAGCGACAGCGGGTCGCTCCTTGACAGAAACAATCAGAATGCCACCATCTCGCGATATACGAATATCGTCAAAATAGCCCGTGCGAAAAAGCGCCCTCGTGGCACGGCGTACCGTATCGTCATCGACCAGATCGCCTACACTGAGCGGCATAGAAGCAAACACGGTGCCGGAAGATACCCGCTGCAAACCATCGATACGAATATCTTCGACCTGAAACACTTCTGCTCGAACCGAGACAGCCAGGAAAAAAAGGCACAACAATAGATAAAAGTGTTTCATTGGAGACTGATTTTCTCTCGATTCTTGTTGGTTACAGCAGCTACAGCCGCATCAGATCATTGTAGAGGGCGAGCAACATCAACCCAATCACTAGGAACATCCCAATCCGGAAGCCAATCATCTGGATTTTTTCGGACACCGGTTTCCCTTTTATTGCTTCTATCATGTAATACATCAGGTGCCCCCCATCCAGAACCGGGATGGGGAGCAAATTCAAAACACCCAGGCTAACACTGAGAAAGGCCAAAAATCCGAGATAGGCCGTAAACCCGTATTGGGCAGAAGCGCCCGCCACTTTAGCAATGGTGATGGGCCCACTCAAGTGTTTTGAGGAAATCAGTCCTGTCAGCATCTTTTTTACCGAGTCGAGTATCAACACAGACATATTCCATGTCTGCTCGACACCCCGACCGAGCGCCCCAAACAGGCCGTAATCAGTTTTTCTGACCATATGCTCAGGCCATTCCGGCATGCGGACGGACATACCCACCTGACCTATTGCCTTACCATCATCGTCATTGACCTGATTGGGCACCAGGTTCGTTGTAAAAATGTCCTCACCTCTCTGCACACTGAGCTCAATGGCAACAGCCGGTCTGGCCCGGACATAATTTACCCAACTGATCCAGTCGCCCATGACGGTACCATCGGCCTCTAATATTCTATCGCCGGCAACCAGACCCGCCTGATCTGCCGGACCACCGGAAGTAATTTCCTCGGCAACAGGAAGAATTGGAGGCGTGTAGAGCGTCAGCCCCAGTCCGCCGATAGGGTCTGGCTGATCGGCTTCCATCAACCAGGTTTCCAGCTGGCCTCGATACTCATAGGTCTGGATCGTATCAGGCTGTTTAGCCGTAAAGCTTATTGAACCCGTTTCACCGATCCGGCCGACCAACTGCTCATTCAGTGCTTGCCAGGTAGGCGTAGGCTTGCCATCGACTGCAACAATTTCCTGGCCCTGCTGCAAGCCCGCGCGCTCCGCCACTGAACCCGGGGTAACCGAATCAATAACTGGCGCCATACCGGTAACGCCCAGGCTGTATATCAACCAGTAGACCAGAATGGCCAGCACAAAATTCGCCGCTGGGCCGGCAATAACCACGGCCATCCGCTGCCAAACGCTCTTTTGAGTAAACGCATAGGGCAAGTCTTCAGCAGCCACATTACCCTCACGTTCATCCACCATCTTCACATAACCGCCGAGAGGCAACGCGGCAATGACAAACTCTGTACCCAATTTATCGTGCCAACGGACCAGCGGTGTGCCGAATCCGACGGAGAAACGCAATACCTTGACACCACAGCGGCGGGCTACCCAGAAATGGCCGAACTCATGAAAGGTGACCAGTATCCCAAGCGCCACCAACATGAAAAAAATTGTCTGGAGTAAATCCATTCTTGCTTCCTGAAATAGATGTTTTTTGCCATTTCTGTATGCTGGCAATTCTGCTTGCTGTAAACCTAATCACAGTACTAACGTGTTGAACGGATCAGTGTTAAGGCAACTTCTCGGGCTTTTGTGTCGAGCTGTTGGACATGCTCAAGAGAATCCAGTTCAGACACTTCATGCTTTTCAAGCGTATCGGCAACGATACGAGCAATATTGATGAACGAAAGCTGTCCCTGCAAAAATCCTTCGACTGCAATTTCGTTTGCAGCATTCAGGACTGTCGGAGCACTGCCCCCTTCTTTTGCCGCCTGTATTGCAAGCCCCAGACAGGGAAAGCGCTTTAAGTCTGGCGCCCCAAAATCCAGTCTGGCGGTAGCAATGATATCCAGGCTGGCAACCCCTGATTCAATACGTTCGGGCCAAGCCAACGCATGTGCTATTGGTGTACGCATGTCAGGATTACCCAATTGAGCAAGTACCGAACCGTCTACATATTCCACCATGGAGTGAATAACACTCTGCGGGTGAATAACAACATCAATGTCATTGGGCGAAAGACCGAATAACCAGCATGCCTCGATCAACTCCAGTCCTTTATTCATCATCGTCGCTGAATCTACGGAGATTTTCCTGCCCATCTGCCAATTGGGGTGTGCACAGGCCTGATCTGGGGTCACTGCTGCCAATTCATTCAGAGGCATACGGCGGAAAGGCCCACCAGAGGCAGTGAGTAGAACTTTCCTCACACCACATTGTTCAGATGGGTCATAACCCTTGGGTAAACACTGAAAAATGGCATTGTGCTCACTGTCGATTGGCAACAGGATGGCACCGGACTTCTGCACAGTATCCATGAATAACTGGCCGCCCATCACCAGCGACTCTTTATTGGCCAGAAGCACTTTTTTTCCGGCTCTGGCCGCTGCCAGGGTTGGCAATAATCCAGCGGCACCCACAATGGCAGCCATGACCACGTCAACCGCTTTGGCTGAAGAAACCTGGCAGAGTCCTTCCACCCCCCAGAGAACTTCAGTTCCGATCTTCCAACTGTGTAACTGTTCACGCAGTTGAGCAGCGGCATTTGCGTCAGCAACCACCGCAAAAGGCGGCTTGAAACGCCTGCACTGTTCAGCCAGCTCAGCAATCCGACTACTTCCACTCAATGCATAAACGCCGAACCGGTCGGGGTGTCTTGCCACAACATCAAGCGTGCTTACACCGATAGAACCTGTGGCACCGAGAATCGTCAGTTGCTGCATAGTGTCAAAACCAGCCATTACTGGATGCGCTTATTAACGCAAATACTGGCAAGGCGGCGGTCAGACTGTCAATCCGGTCAAGCAATCCGCCATGACCGGGAAGTATGTTGCCACTGTCTTTTATACCCCGGTGACGTTTAACCATACTTTCCAGCAAATCACCCAGGACAGACGAGAGCACCGTTGCCAGCACCGCAAACCCCAGTAACAGCCAGTGGCCAAACTCCAAACCAAAACCGACCCCTATCGCGATGACAATAGGTACATTTGCCAGAACACCGCCAAACAGCCCTTCCCAGGTTTTTTTGGGACTGACATGAGGAGACAAAGAATGCCTACCAAAACGACGCCCACTGAAGTAGGCGCCAATGTCGGCTGTTGCCACAAGCACTACGACGAGGCAAACAAGCCATGGGCCCTGGTCGAGATGAATGAGCATAACCGCAGCGACCCAGGTGGGAACCAACACGAGCAGCCCCATAATGGCCCTCATCCACCGGCTACCCCAGAGAATAGCGCTGGATGGATACCCCTGCACCCACAATAATGCGATGGCCCACCAGGGAACAGTGTATGCCAGGATTGTCTGGCCAGCATTAAAGTCCAGGGCTGATGCCGCAGGAAAATCAATCAGGAAGGCTGACAGCGATAACACGATCAATACGAGGCAGAGATAGGACAGTCGTCGCAACAGACAGGAAAACCCACTCAGGTTGGACCACTCCCAAGCACCATAACCAACGAGGCAGGCGATAGCCAGAGAGAAACCGGTCGGACTCAGCAAAAACAGTGCTACGAAAAAAACGACAGCGATGGCAATACCTGTGGTGATGCGCTGCCTAAGCATGTCGTTGGCCAACCTCTGACCCGGTTTCCCGTTTACCAAAACGTCGTTGCCGACGATGGTACTCATCAATGGCTCGGTCAAATGCCGGTCCGTCGAAATCCGGCCAGTAACAATCGGCAAAATAAAACTCAGTATAGGCCAAGTGCCACAACATAAAATTGCTGATTCGCTGCTCCCCCGCTGTCCGGATACAAAGATCCGGAGGTGGCAAATCTGTCAACGACATTTGCCTGTGCATCAACTGCTCGGTAATGTCTTCCGGCTTTAGCATACCCTGCTCAACCAAGCCCGCCAGTTTTCTGGCGGCCTCAGTAATCTCCCATCGACCACCATAATCAACCGCCAGCACCAATGTCTGCTTACCCGCCGAGGTCAATGCTTCACTTTCAGTAATCAAATTGTTTAACCGGGCACTGAAATTGTCACGGCGACCGATAAACCGCAGTTTGATACCCCGTTCAACCAGTTGCCGCACTTCTTTTTTTAGGTAGGAGGTTAATAGCGCCATCAGGGCGCGGACTTCAAGATCAGGGCGTTTCCAGTTCTCACTACTAAAAGCAAACAAAGTGATCACGTCAACGTTGTGTTTCTGACAGGCATCCAGCACATCGCGAACCCGGTTAACCCCGATTTCATGACCGGCGCTTCCGGGTAAGTCCCGCATGGCAGCCCAGCGATTATTACCATCCATGATAATAGCCACATGCCGCAACGGATGAACCTTTTCAGGTTCCTTGCTAGACGATTTCATACTTGAACAGACAGCGATCCAAAGATCAGACTTCCATCAAATCGACTTCTTTGGCGGCCAGCGCTTTATCCACCAATTGGATATACTTATCGGTTATTTTCTGAATACTCTCATTGGCACGCCGCTCATCGTCTTCACTGATATCTTTTTCCTTGAGCAAGTCTTTGATGTCAGACATCACGTCACGTCGAACATTGCGAATAGATACACGGGTCAATTCCGCCTCTGATCTGGCCTGCTTGGTAAAACCTTTGCGCGTTTCTTCCGTCAATGCCGGCATCGGTATCCGGATCAACTCGCCGGTGGTAGATGGGTTCAACCCCAGGTCAGACTTGATAATCGCCTTTTCAACCTCCGGCACCAGTGACTTTTCCCATACAGAAACAGACAAGGTACGTGCGTCCAGCACGTTGACATTACCAATTTGATTTAGTGGTGTCTCAACACCGTAATAAGACACGGTCAAACCATCCAGCAAGCTAGGATGGGCACGGCCCGTGCGAATTTTATTGAAGGCATGGCTCAGCGCTTCGACACTTTTCGCCATGCGCGATTCAGCATCCTTTTTTAGATCATCAATCATCAAAACTTTCCTCAATCAGGGTTCCCTCATCACTGCCGACCACAATGTTCAGCAGAGCGCCAGGCTTGGACATACGGAATACCCGCAGTGGCATATGATGCTCACGACACAGGCATATTGCCGTGAGATCCATTACCGCAAGCTTTTGCTCAATAACCTGGTCGTAAGTGAGACGACTGAACATTGTAGCCGCAGGGTCTTTCATTGGATCCGCAGAGTATACCCCGTCCACTTTCGTTGCCTTCAATACGATACCGGCATCAATCTCAATCCCCCTGAGACAAGCTGCAGAGTCCGTCGTAAAAAACGGGTTGCCTGTTCCGGCAGCAAAAATTACCACATCACCGCTTGTCAGGTAACGCATGGCCGTACGGCGATCATAATGCTCGACCACGCCACTCATTGGTATGGCTGACATAACCCGGGCAGATATATTATTTCGATCAAGGGCATCGCGCATCGCCAGACCGTTCATCATAGTGGCCAGCATACCCATGTGGTCACCAGTAACCCGCTCCATACCCGCTTCATGCAGCGCTGCACCGCGGAACAGATTACCACCGCCAATCACCAGCCCCACCTGAACGCCGATCCCTATTAACTGACCGATTTCAAGTGCCATGCGATCCAGCACTTTTGGGTCTATACCAAACCCTTCTTCGCCCATCAATTCCTCGCCGCTGAGTTTAAGAAGTATCCGTTTGTACTTTTTGTCTCTCGAACCGGGCATAGGAAATGTTCTCCATGGGTAAACTGACAGGGATCTATATGATAACGGGGGCCCTGGCCCCCGTCGTCGCCTTAATTACTTGGCAGAGCCGACCTGTGCTGCCACTTCTGCGGCAAAGTCAACTTCTTCTCGCTCGATCCCCTCTCCGACTTCAAAGCGGGTAAACGCGAGAACTTCAGCACCGGCATCCTTCAACAATTTGCCAACTTTCACATCGGGATCTTTGACAAAGGGCTGAGCAACCAAGCTGGACTCGGCAAGGAACTTGTTGATTCGGCCCTCGATCATCTTCTCGATAATTTCTTCTGGCTTACCGCTCTCTCTGGCTTGCACCGAAAAAATTTCGCGTTCTTTGGCCAGCAACTCCTCAGGCATGTCCTCAGGGTTTACCACTTGAGGGTTGACCGCAGCCACATGCATGGCAATGTCTTTTGCCAGCTCGGCACTCCCACCGGCAATGGACACCAACACACCAATACGGTTGTTATTGTGCACGTAACTGCCAACCACTGGGGCCTCTTGCAGAATCACCCGACGAACCGAGATGTTTTCGCCTATTTTCTGAACCAGCGCCTGACGAACCTCTTCCACGTCATTGGCCAGTGCAGCAGCATCCGTCTGCTTATCGGCAAAAGCTTTCTCGACCACCGAGCTGACAAATGACAGGAAGTTGTCATCGCGAGCGACAAAATCCGTTTCACTGTTGATCTCGACCAACACACCATAGCTGTTGTCATCGGCCACTTTAATGGCAACAACCCCTTCAGCGGCGGTACGACCGGCTTTTTTCGCAGCCTTCAGACCACTTGACTTACGCAGATCATCAATCGCTTTTTCGATATCCCCGTTTGCTTCCACCAGCGCTTTTTTACATTCCATCATGCCCAACCCAGTGCGCTCACGCAGCTCTTTCACCAGGGATGCAGAAATTGCTGACATCGGTTCATTCCTCTCAATCATTTTAATTAAATTGGAAAAGAGGGGCAGGCCCCTCTTTTTAACAGTGCCCGTAGATATAAAGCAGCTGTTTATTCGCCAGCTGATTCCGTAGTGGCCTCAGCTTCTACCACCTCGACAAATTCATCTTTATTGGTGGCGTTTGCTGACTGGGCCTTTCCCTCAAGAATTGCATCGGCAACAGCGCTGGTATAAAGCTTGATGGCACGAATGGCGTCATCATTACCAGGGATCACGTAATCCACGCCGTCCGGATTACTGTTGGTGTCAACGACACCAATGACGGGAATGCCCAGTTTATTGGCTTCCTGGATAGCAATGCGCTCGTGATCCACATCGATCACAAACAACATATCGGGCAAACCGCCCATATCCTTGATGCCACCGATAGAGCGCTCGAGCTTCTCCATGAGACGTGTTCTCATGAGTGCTTCTTTTTTAGTCAGCCTGTCGAATGTGCCATCCTGACTCTGAGTCTCCAGTTCACGGAAGCGGCGAATGGACGCACGGATTGTTTTGTAGTTGGTCAGCATGCCACCGAGCCAGCGATGACTGACATAGGGCATACCGGCGCGCTCGGCTTGTTCAACAATTGCCTTTTGTGCAGCACGCTTGGTACCAACCATCAGTACTTTATTGCCGTTGGCGGCAACTTGACGAACAATTTCCAGCGCATCGTTAAAGGCGGGAACCGTATGTTCAAGATTGAGAATATGAATTTTATTGCGGGCACCGAAAATGAATTTATCCATTTTGGGATTCCAGAAGCGGGTCTGGTGGCCAAAATGGACACCGGCCTGCAACATGTCACGCATGGTCACAGTAGTCATAATAATATCTTCCTGGTTAGGGTTAAACCTCCACATATCCCACCGGTCAACCCGTTTTGCGGGCACCCAGACCGATGTGTCGATACGTGTGTGTCGTTAGGATTGCGTTACGCCAAAAAACCATTGGCTTCAGGGCGGTGCGCTTTATACCACAAAAGGAGACTTTATTGAAGACGAAACCGCTATTTCAGGGGAATCTGCCACTGGTTGAGACAATCCGATACAATGCGCTGTTTTGATCCTTGGCAACGGAACAGATAACTATGGCAGTCACACTGAAAACCGCCGAAGAACTGGAGAAAATGCGCGTGGCAGGCCGACTGGCCGCCGAGGTGCTGGAAATGATAGAACCCTACGTGGTGGCCGGCGTCTCTACTGGGGAACTGGACAACATTTGCCACAATTACATGGTCAATGAACAACACACCATTCCCGCCCCGCTCAACTATCGCGGCTTTCCGAAATCCATCTGCACCTCGGTCAATCAGGTAGTCTGTCACGGGATACCTTCGACAAAGAAAGTGCTGAAAAACGGCGACATACTCAATATTGACATCACTGTGATAAAAGATGGTTACTTCGGCGATACCAGTAAAATGTTTTGCATTGGTGATGTACCGGAGCATGCCGTGCGCTTGATCAAAGTGACTCAGGAATGCCTTTACAAGGCGATCAATATTGTTCGCCCCGGCATCCGGCTGGGTGATATCGGTCATATCATTCAGCAACATGCCGAAGCCAACTATTACAGCGTTGTCCGAGATTACTGCGGACACGGAATTGGTACAGAGTTTCACCAGGACCCCCAAGTGCTTCACTTTGGCAAACCGGATACTGGCATGACGCTCCAGCAAGGGATGACATTTACCATTGAGCCGATGCTGAATGCTGGCAAACACCAAACCAAGCTGAAGAAAGACGGCTGGACGGTCGAAACCCGGGACGGCCGCTTATCCGCTCAATGGGAACATACGCTCGCAGTCACCGCTGATGGCGTTGAAGTACTCACGGCACGCACCGATGAGCAGTGGTAATGAACAGACACGTAAAACCACTACTTTTTTTTGACGAACGCCGTTTCCGGGAAGACCTCAATAATTGCAACCCCATTCCCGTCTTCAAGAATGCCATCGCCGCTGCCAACTCGCATTTCAATGCCCGGTTTCATGAGGGCGAACAAACCGCCAACCTGATTGCTGAACGCGCCGGTTTCATGGACCTTATCCTGCGACATGCCTGGGCACAATTCGATTGGGGAAAAAATATCTGTCTGATCGCAGTGGGTGGTTACGGCCGTGGCGAGCTCCACCCGCAGTCGGATATTGACCTGATGCTGCTGATCAGACGCGGCAACCCGAGACGCCACCAGCGCAGTATCGAAGGCTTTCTCACCTTTCTCTGGGATATTCAGCTGAAAATTGGTCACAGCGTGCGCTCTCTGTCGGAATGTGTTGCCGAAGCCCGGTTTGATATCACTATCGCCACCAACCTGATGGAAACCCGCACCATTGCCGGCGACGAAAAACTCCGTCTCGCCATGGTCAAAAAAACCGGCCCGAAGCGTATTTGGCCGGATAAGCAGTTTTTTCGTGCCAAATGGGATGAGCAGATCGAACGGCACAACAAGCACGGCAATACCGAATACAATCTGGAGCCCAACATCAAGGAGGCCCCCGGTGGCCTGCGCGACATTCAGATGATCAACTGGGTAGCCAAGCGACATTTTAATGTCGAGTCACTGGAAGAACTGGTTGGCAGGGATTTCCTCACACCGGAGGAATACCTGCAGCTGAAACGGGGCGAAGCTTTTTTGTGGAAAGTTCGCTACGGTTTACACCTCATCGCGGAACGCCCCGAAGAAAGGCTACAGTTCGACTATCAGCGTAAGCTGGCCGCAATGTTCGGATATCATGACAGCGAAGAGCGTCTCGGCGTAGAGAAATTCATGCAGCATTACTATCAGGTCGTACTCTCCATGCGGGAGCTAAACGATGTCATGTTGCAGTATCTCGATGAAGCGATTCTGCGAAAAGACAAGGCAAAGAATGTTTATGCACTGAATGATCGGTTCCAGGTTCGCGACAACCATATCGAAACACTCGGTGAGTACATTTTTGCCAAATACCCTTCTGCCCTGCTGGAGATTTTCTGCCTGCTGGGTGAGAACGACAAAATTCTGGGCATTCGCGCCGCCACAATCCGCCAGATCCGCCAGCACCGCAAACTGATCGGCGACGATTTTCGCAATGAACCGCAAAACAAGGCCCTGTTTCTTCGATTACTCCGCTGCCCTCATAAAATGAGCACTCAACTCCAACGCATGACCCGCTACGGCATTCTGGGACGATATTTGCCAGAGTTTGGGCAAATTATCGGTCAGACCCAGCACGATCTTTTTCACCGTTACCCGGTAGATGCGCATACCCTCCAGCTTATCAAGAATATGCGGTTGTTCGACCGACCGGAGGTGGCAGAAGAATTTCCCGTCGCCGCACATATTTATAAAAACCTGCCGAAACCTGAACTGGGTTTCATTGCCGGGCTTTACCACGACATTGCCAAGGGGCGAGGCGGAGATCACTCAGCGCTGGGCGCCATGGATGCCGCCGATTTTTGTCGCAGACACGGTTTGCCCAGCGAAGAGATAAAATTGATTGCCTGGCTGGTGGAACATCACTTGCTGATGTCAAACGCTTCACAGCGCACGGATATTTCCGACCCGGACGTTATTTATAAATTTGCCAAACTGGTCGGCAACCAACTGCAATTGGATTACCTGTTTGTTTTAACCGTCGCCGATATCACCGCCACCAACCCAACTCTCTGGAACGCCTGGAAAGCAGCGTTGATGCATCAACTCTACTCCGAGACCAAGCGAGCGTTACAACGAGGGCTGGAAAATCCGGTTGATCGAAGCGTTTGGGTGGACAGCAACCGACTGTCCGCCATTACCCAACTGGCCGAATTGGGGATTGACGAGGAAAGTGCCCGCGCAATCTGGGGAAATGTCGATGACGAGTTCTTCCTCAGGGAACGGGCCGATGATATTGCCACTTATACCGCAGCCATCGCCGCACAGGGCAACAGCTCGGACCCGGTTATTTTAATACAGGACGCCGGTGTAGAAGTGCCGATTGCCACGCAAATTTTTATTCATACCAAAGGGATCAATAACGTATTTCCTACCACTGCGGCTACGCTCGATCATCTTCAGCTAAACATCCAGGATGCCCGCCTGCATCGGGATACAGAAGGCCATACCTTTGACACTTTTTATGTGTTGAACGAGAACAACGAACCCTTCGGGCAAAAAACCGACATGCTGATCAAAATCCAGCGAACCCTCTCAGAAACCCTGAAAAACCCTACACCCGCCATGTTCAACGTGAACAGGCGAACACCCAGGCACCTCAAACACTTTACAATGCGTACCATCGCCAGCATCAGCAATGATATCGGGAAGAGTGCGACCATTCTGGAAGTTATCACGCCCGACCGTCCCGGGCTGCTCGCACATTTAGGCAGAATTTTTATGCAGTTTCGTCTGCGACTATTGAGCGCCAAAATTGCGACCCTTGGCGAGCGGGTGGAAGATGTATTTTCACTGGTCGATATGGACTATCAGCCACTTAGTGACGCGGCATTCTGCGAACAATTGCGCGATACCATTTGCCGGGAACTGGATGCGCGCAACAAGGAAGATATTGAAGGGGCCCCGTTGCAAAAGATGAAGCTGTGGCAATAGCAAACTGCACACTCACTCTGCCATCAACTGCTTACGATAAACCGATGATCGTATGAACATTGACCTTAACAAGCTACACCCCTACCCCTTTGAGAAACTCAATGCTCTCAAATCGGGCATTTCACCACCAGCAGTACTCACCCACATTGCGCTATCTATCGGTGAGCCAAAACACCCACCGCCGGAGTTCGTCAGGGAGACACTCGCCAATGCCCTGGATAAACTCTCGGCCTACCCACTGACCAAGGGCCTGCCGGAACTCCGTGGGACGATAGCCGAATGGCTGTGTCAACGCTTCAGTCTTCAGACAGTATGCCCAGAAACTCAGGTGCTACCGGTCAATGGCACCAGAGAAGCGCTGTTTGCCTTTGCCCAGGTGATCATAAACCGTAGTCACGAACCGGTGGTGATGAGCCCCAATCCGTTTTACCAGATCTACGAAGGGGCTGCCCTGCTCGCTGGCGCGAGGCTGCATTTTCTCAACTGCACAGAAGGCAATGCTTTTTGCCCGGACTGGGCATCCGTTTCACCGGAGATATGGCAGCAGTGCCAACTTATTTACATTTGCTCACCGGGCAACCCATCCGGCGCAGTGCTGGACATCGATACATTACAGTCACTAATTCAACTCGCAGATCAATACGATTTCACCATTGCCAGCGATGAATGTTATTCAGAGATTTACCCCGATGAAAATCACCCACCGATCGGTTTGCTGGAGGCTTGCGCACAAATGGGTCGTCACAACTATGATCGTTGCGTGGTCTTTCACAGTCTGTCAAAACGCTCCAATTTACCGGGCCTGAGATCCGGATTTGTCGCCGGTGACAGTCGTATCCTGGCAAATTTTTTGCGCTACCGCACCTATCACGGCTGTGCCATGCCAGTCCCGTCGCAACTGGCCAGTATTGCCGCCTGGCGCGATGAGCAGCATGTGCGCGACAACCGTCATCAATACCGGCAGAAATTTGCGATATTCAGAGAAATCCTCGAACCCGTACTGCCATTAAGCATGCCGGATGCCGGCTTTTATTTGTGGGCAGATACCCGCGCAGCAAACATTGGTAGCGATGAAGACTTTGCCAGGGAACTGTTCAGGCAACAGCATATTACTGTTCTGCCCGGCCGCTATCTGGCGCGCACAGCTGATGGCATCAATCCGGGAGAAAACAGAGTACGTATGGCGCTGGTGGCACCTCTGGAGGAATGCAGAGAAGCAGCCATGCGCATCCGCAGGTTTGTTGAAGCCGCTCAACAGAGGGGCTGAAACATGCTCAAAAAAGCTCGGGCAGGGTTTATCCGCCATAGGCTGGATGAACTGTATCCAAACCCGCCAATTCCCCTTGTCCACCAGGACGCCTTTACTCTGCTGATAGCCGTGCTTTTATCTGCTCAATGTACTGATGATCGGGTCAACCAGGTGACACCCACACTGTTTGCATTAGCCGATAATGCCCAGGCCATGAGCCAGGTTTCACAACGGCAGGTATATGACATTATCCGCCCCTGTGGTCTGGCACCCCAGAAGTCCAAAGCTATTGTAAACCTCTCGAAGATACTGGTGGATGAGTACGACGGAGAGGTACCTGAAGATATCGCAGCGCTGGAAACGCTGCCCGGCGTCGGCCACAAAACGGCCAGCGTGGTCATGTCCCAGGCCTTTGGCCACCCCGCTTTTCCGGTTGACACTCACATTCACCGTCTCGCCCAACGCTGGGGATTGAGCAACGGCAACAGCGTGGTGCAGACAGAAAAGGATCTGAAACGGTTGTTTCCCAGAGACAGTTGGAACGCTCTGCATCTACAGATCATTTATTACGGCCGCGAACATTGCCCCGCCCGCAGCTGCAATGGGCTGAGTTGCGACATCTGTAAAACCTGTTTTCCCAACCGGAAGCGACCCATCAAAACCCGCAAGGCCTGATCAAGATACAATCTTGTGCCAACGTTTGGTCAACCACGCGGCATAATGACCTGTACGACGCTTGAACAAGGACTCAGCCAGATCATCAGCATCCTGGAACAGTTGCCGCTGCCGCCGGGCAATTAGGGCCTGCAATGACTGTTCAGCGGAGGCCACCCTCGCCAACTGCACTTTTAATACGGTCAGGTCGTGATGGTCGCCCAACAGATCGCAGAGTGTCTCTAACGAATTCAGCTGTGCTTTGGGTGGTGGACAGAGCAGCGAGATCAGCCGTAGTTGATACCAATAATACTTGACGCATTTGCGCCAGTGGTGGCAATCATCGTCATCACCACTGTGCCGCGCCCGCTGCCAACTGCGTCGTGACGCAGCATAGCTTGTAACCAGAGCTTTGAGCAAAACATCTGCGTCCAGGGTCGGCTGCTCCGCCTGCTTGTACCGACGGAGAAACTGCCCCAATTGATCGGATACCAACTGTGACTGGATCATTGCCTGGGCTATCGTCTCCGGCTGTTGCAATACCAGCTGCCGCTCCAGTTGATCAAAGGTAAAGGTCGTGGTATCGACCAGCCCGTGATTGTCGGCACGCAGTGACAACAGGGTTTGACTCATGACCTCGGTATCGCGGAGGACAGACAGCCTGGCAGAGAGGTCGCGAAAGAATTGGTTGCCCTGGCGGAAGGTCACCTTATCCGCTGATTTCAGTAATCTGTAACAGGCACGCAGGCGTTTAAAGCATTTGCGCGCTTCGTGAATGCCTTCTAGCTGTTTTGAGGTCAGAGACCGCAGTTGTTCCCGCGCCAATCTCGTTTGCTGGAGGACGACACGGTTAAATTCTGCACTTAGATCCCCTTCCTGGAAAACAAAATTATCCATGAAAATCCGTAACTTTTCAGGCAATGCTCATCTAGCCCGGCCCCAATGAAATGGCTTTTCCGCTGACACTTTTTGGGAAACCAAAATAGCTCAACTCGGCCATGCCGGCGCCCAAATCCTGCCAATGGTTTACGTCAACCTGCATCAGGGCAATACCACAGGTGGGAATTTTATCGATCTGCATCAGGGTGAGAAAATTTACCAGATCAGTTATGGCCGGATTGTGACAAATCAGGGCAAACCTGTCGGCATCTCTGTCTAGAGATCGCAGCCAGGCCAGAATATCTTCGTAATTAAACGTGTACAGAGGCGTGACCACCTCCAGCTTCGCGTCACTCAACCCCAGACTGGGCATCAACCACTCAGCCGTTTCCATGGCCCTCACCGCCGGACTCGAGAAAACCCGCTTCAGAGAGACCGGCTCCTCCTGTAACCTGCGCCCCATCTCCGGGGCGTTCAACCGACCACGGCGATTAAGGGGCCGATCCAGATCCGGCAAGGTAGCATCTTTCCAGCTGGATTTGGCATGACGAATCAGTGCGATCGTCTTCATGGTGTTCTCCCGTGAATGCTTGGCCCAAGTTTGCTATCCTTCGCCGCTGCTTAAACCCGATTATGTATATTGATGCTTGATAACGCCAATTCATGACAACCACGTGACAAATCCTATGGCTGAACCCATTCTCTACGGCATCAAGAACTGCGATACCGTCAAAAAGGCACGACATTGGCTGGATGAACAACAGGTGAGCTATCGCTTCCACGACGTCCGCACCGACGGTCTGGACTCGCAAATGATCGAGCGCTGGATCACCACTGCCGGTTGGGAAAAAGTGCTCAACAAGGTGGGCACCACCTGGCGAAAACTGGACCCGGCTGTCAAAGAGCATGTCTCTGCAGACAATGTTGTCGACCTGCTTATGAAATACCCGACCATGATCAAACGCCCGGTGCTGGACCAGAACGGTACTATTACCGTCGGCTTTCGGCCAGATCAGTACACTTTACTTTTTAACCTGTAATCTTCCGGAGATATAACAACCAATGACACTCTACAGCTTTGGATTGGGCATCGGCACCCAGAATAACAACGGCGAATGGCTCGAGGTTTTCTACCCAAAACCCCTACTAAACCCCGGAGATACCTCCCTTACTGCAATTAAGACTGCGCTGGAAATCCAGGGTAAAAACCAGGTGATAACACTCACCGATGAGCAACTGGATACGCTTGCTGCAGCCTTCGCAACGACGGGAGAAGAAGAGCAATCGAGCATTGCCAGACAGTTTCAAAAGAGTTCTCGCCCGGTAGTGGCCACGCTGCTTGTCAGCGACGACGCCCCAGCCTCTGTCCCCGAGGGTTACCTGAAATTGCACCTGCTATCCCATCGCCTGGTAAAACCCAACACCACAAACCTGACCGGGCTCTTCGGCGTGTTGCGCAATGTTGCCTGGACCAATGAGGGTGCCATCGACATAGGGGACTTGCCCGCCCGACAGTTACAGGCTCGCCTGGCAGGCTCCCCTCTGTCTGTAGACAGTGTGGACAAGTTTCCCAAAATGGTGGATTACGTTGTCCCCGCAGGTGTTCGCATCGCCGACACGGCAAGGGTACGCCTCGGCGCTTATATCGGTGAAGGCACCACTATCATGCACGAGGGCTTCGTGAATTTTAACGCCGGTACCGAGGGTACCAGTATGGTAGAAGGCCGGATCTCTCAGGGTGTGTTCGTTAAATCCGGCTCAGATTTGGGCGGTGGCAGCTCTACCATGGGCACGCTCTCCGGTGGCGGCAATATCATTATCACTATTGGCAACCAGTGTCTGTTGGGCGCCAATTCAGGCTTGGGGATTCCCCTGGGTGACCGCTGTACCGTGGAAGCTGGGCTCTATATCACCGCCGGAACCAAAGTAAGCCTACTGGATGATCAGAACCAGTTGGTAGGACAAACCAAAGCCAGAGAACTGGCTGGCAAGGATGACCTGCTCTTCCGCCGAAATTCGGCGACTGGTGCCGTGGAATGCCTGACCAATAAATCTGCCGTAGAATTGAACGAGGCGTTGCACGTATCCAATTAGGATATCTGCCAGTCCGGTCGTCCTGTGGCGCTCCGGGCTGACTCCGCCACCATATGCTGCCTATGGGCAGACAATGCTAGTGGCCTGAGCTGTCCCAGCTCGTTAAACTTGTGATGACTGCCCCGGAGTATCACTGAATGACAACCCTTTCCCCCACTCTTGAACTGGCCTGTGAACTGATCAAACGTCGCTCCGTAACGCCGGCGGACGAGGGGTGCCAGCAACTGATGATTGAGCGCTTGGAGGCCATCGGTTTTTGTGTGGTCAGGCTACCCTTCGGCGATGTGGATAATTTTTGGGCCGTGCGCGGTGAAAGAGGCCCAACGCTCTGTTTCGCCGGACATACCGATGTAGTGCCCACGGGGCCAGAAGGTGACTGGCAACATCCGCCTTTCTCCCCCCACATTGAGAACGGCGTTCTCTACGGCCGGGGAGCTGCCGATATGAAGGGCTCACTCGCCGCGATGATTACGGCGGTAGAACATTTTGTTGCCACACAACCAGACCACCCCGGACAGATCGCTTTTTTGATCACCAGCGACGAAGAAGGTATCGCCACAAACGGCACGGTGAAGGTGGTGCAATGGCTACTGGACAACGATAAAATTCCTGATTGGTGCTTGGTGGGAGAACCGTCGAGCACCAAACGCGTAGGTGATGTGATCAAAAACGGGCGCCGCGGCTCGCTGGGAGCTGAGCTGATAGTCAGGGGCATCCAGGGGCATGTGGCCTATCCACAACTGGCGGATAACCCCATCCACAGGGTGGCTCCAGCACTGGCCGAACTCGCCACCGAAAGTTGGGACAACGGCAACGATTTTTTTCCTGCCACCAGTTTTCAAGTATCCAACATTCACTCCGGCACCGGTGCCACCAATGTGATTCCCGGGACCGTGCAGGTACTGTTCAACTTCCGCTTTTCGACCGAAGTGACCGTCGAGCAGCTTAAATCCCGCACTGAAATGATTTTAAAACAACATCAGCTTGACTATGAACTCCAGTGGCACCTCAGCGGGCAGCCCTTTCTGACCGAACGAGGGCCACTGGTAGAGGCTACGGTGGCCAGTATCCGAGAAATCACCGGCATTGAGGCGCAACTTTCGACAGCAGGAGGCACCTCTGATGGTCGCTTCATTGCCCCCCATGGCTGTCAGGTCGTCGAACTGGGACCCGTAAATGCCACGATTCACAAGGTCAACGAATGTGCCAGCATCGAGGATATTGACGCCCTCGAAAAAATTTATCGGCGTATTCTCGAGAAACTATTGACTTAAGGTCACTCTCGCACCCGGGATTATCCACTCTATACCCACACACTACCCACTACTCACTGCCGGCATCCGGGCTTTGAGCGGTCTGATACGCCTCACATATTCTCATTCACAGTGGATATTCGATGACGGTTTTTGTAGGGTGCCAGTCTTTGCATCGATCAATCACCAACAAGGACTGAAAATGCCGGATTTGAGTAACCTTTCCCACCGCCTGATGTTATTGGTCTGCATGCTACTCCCGGTAATGTCACTTGCAGGTGAGATCACTTTAAAAAACGGGGATATTATCCACGGCGAACTGGATTCATTGAATGAGAACCAAGTTATCTGGAAATCAGACATCTTCGGTCTGATCAAAATCCCCAAAAACCAGGTTACCGATTTCAATTCCTCCTCCAGGATGCCGTTAGTCACCAGTCCTGATGAAACAGCCACCAACTGCTCCCTGACAATGGAGGAGACTGTTACCGGCCACTGCGATGAGGGTACAAAACCATCACTACCCTTCATGACGCTTGTGGCCATGGAACCACCGAAGGCTTTTACTGGCGACGTTCGGTTTGGCTTCAACCGCAAAGACGGTAACACCAATACAGAGAATCTCGACTTCATTGTCAGGGCACAGTGGCTACAGGAACAGTTCAGACATGAAACCGAATTAATAGCAGAATCAGAGAAAACTGATGGCGTTGTGGTAGATGAGCACTACGAAACAAACTACCAGCTGAATTATGATTTTACCGAGCGATGGTTCAGCTACGGTCGTCTGGGCTATACAAAAAACCGCTTCAGTGCCATTGACGAGCAATATCAACTGGGTGCAGGCGCTGGTCGTCGCATCAACCTTGCCAACCAGATGAAACTGAATTTACAGCTCGGCGCGGCCTTTCTGGTTTCCCACTATGACGGATCGGACTCAGAAAAAGACCTGGCTGGGCGTTGGAGAATGCGCATGGATTGGCCCATACCCGGAACAGACATGATGTTTTTCCACGAGAATGAATTTTTCTGGGCTGTGGACGACTTCAATAACAATCAGACGGAAAGTAGTACCGGCATTAAAATACCACTGCTCGGCAATCTGTTCAGTGAACTTCGATATGATTTCGATTATGTCAATCAACCCGGTGATGGGCAAGAGAGGGCCGATGAAGAATGGGTCATTTCACTGGGCTATCAATGGTGACAGGTCAAACTCAGGGAAGTTTTTGCAGGGGGTAAACATCAAAACGGGTAGATTTTCCCTTGAGAGAATAGCCCGGTTCACAGCCATTCAGGACCGGGGCGTGCACGGGCCGCTTCACAACAACACGGTAACGCGCCTTACCGAGGGCCACTGACAATAACTCCCCGGCATCGTCTACCCCAACGAGCTGATGAAAAATCTGCATTTCTTTTTTCACTTTGCTGGACTTTTCTCTGGAGGGAAACATGGGATCGAGATAAATCACATCAGGGCATTGCTGATCTGTCAGTGTTTTCAGGTAATCGACCGAGTCCTGGCAGACTGTGTTAATACGCTGCAGAATCTCCGCCAACGGCGGATCTTCTTCCACCTCGTCACCAGCACGAGAAAGCCCGTCGGCAAGCAACGCATAAATAATGGGGTTTCGCTCAATCATGGTTACCTGCGCCCCCAGGGAAGCCAGAATGAAACCATCGCGGCCCAGACCTGCAGTCAAATCCAGCAACTTAGGATAGAATCCACTACGGTCGAGGCCAGTGGCCTTGGCGATGTCCTGCCCCCTGCCGCCACCATACAAACGACGATGGCGTGCTGCACCCAAGGCGAACTCGCATCGAACCGGCCCCGGCGCTTTTTTACCCAGTTGTTGTAGCGACAACCCGCCATCATCAACAACTAACATTAAGCACTCTTGTTCCATAGCTAGTGTCGGGGCCACAGACAGGAGTGGCAACGACAGCTCTCTGGAAAGCAAACCGGCCCGGTTTTCGAAGCCGGGCCGGGGCCAGACAGCAAGAAACAATTTTTTGTTACTGGGTAGGGACAAGCTCAAGCTCTACCCGACGGTTGGCTTGTCGCCCCTCTGCCGTATCATTGCTGGCAACGGGGTAACGGTAGCCATAGCCGGTAGTCCAAACACGTCCGCTCACAATTCCCTGGCTTATAAGCAACTGGCCTACACTGCCTGCACGCCGCTCACTCAAGGTCTGATTGTATTCAGCACTACCGGTTGAATCCGTGTGCCCTGCAATACGGATATTGGTTTTATCGAACTCTTTGAGAACGATGGCTACGGACTCCAGCGTGCCAAAGAACTCCGGACGAACTTCGTGACGATCCACACCAAAGGTGATACTGCTGGGCATGACAAGGCGGATGTTGTCACCCTCTCGAACAACCCGAACACCGGTCCCTTCCAGTTTTGCGCGAAGTGCGGCTTCCTGACGATCCATATAATAGCCAATACCACCGCCAACGGCCGCACCGGCTGCTGCGCCGGTCAGAACCCCTTTCTTGCGGTCCCCACTACTGGAGGTGGCTGCACCGATCAAAGCACCTGATACGGCTCCAATACCAGCCCCCTTCGCTGTGTTGCTGGTTTTCTGTTGTCCGGTGTAAGGGTCTGTGGACATACAAGCCGTCAGGGAGATAGCAAGAATGGCTAACAGAATTTTTTTCATGTCACTTCCTCATTAAAACGATAAAACGAACTGCACGTGGATACCTGAAACAATAAACTACTATATTCTTACTAACAGGCTAACAGGACAGGCAACGCGTTGAAATTTGTTGCCTTACTTTAATACAAGACGCGGTTCCCATCCCTATGAAAAAGCACATCCTCTTCGTTTTTGTGGTCATCGGCACACTGTTGAGTGGCTGCGAAAGATATACCTTCACCTTTAACGAACAACCTGTTCTAAAACCAACCGAATTGTTTTCCGGCTACAAAATTCAGGACCCGGCACTTGCTGTCTGTGTTGAACAGGCGATCAAAGACCTTGCCGTGACCCGTGCGAATCAGTTATCACAGCTCAACTGTTCTAACGCTGGTATTGCCAGCCTTTCCGGTCTTGAAATTTTCACGGGCCTTATTATCGTCAATCTGGCACAAAATCAGCTTACTTCTATAAAACCGTTACTCTATTTACCCAACCTCGATAGTATTTCTCTGGAAGGCAATACCTCTCTCGACTGCCCTGATGCGCAACTACTCTCACAGCAGGTAGAGGGACAGATTAAACTCCCGGCACATTGCTGACACCTAACGAATTGCAACAGGATCAGTTGACAACAAACGATAAATAGTTCTCCAAAGTTACCCACAAATTCTGTGGATAACTTTGTGTATTACTTTCGTAAAACTTCGATGAATCCACGCAAAATGGGGCGCTCAAACAAAATGGCTACTTTTTGATCATTACATAAACCCCTTATAAATCATCGAGTTAAGTAATTAAAAAACTTAAATCAATAACTTACAATAGATTCTAAACATTTACTTAAGGTTATTAGTGTAATTGTGGACAATGTAAAACTGATTGATACTGCTTTTGGAGGGCTGACCAGCTTTTCTGCGTTGCCGGGCATGTAACTGCAGTCAGTCAACAACACGGCTTTCCGGCAAAATCGTATTCATACTCGGGACAGTGCCAGCCAATCAACACCGTCGTTCTGGCAGGCATAGTGGATAGAAAACAGATCAGATGGCAGGTTGCTCATCATTGCCTGCACCGCAGCCAGAGAATTGTTCTGCTCACTGATATGACCCAATACCAGCTGTTGCAGCTGGCACGTCTGGATGTTTTGTAACAAATCGAGCGATTGCCGATTGTTCAAATGTCCCCAATCACCGGCAATACGCTTTTTCAACGACGGTGGGTAGGTTCCGTTAGCCAGCATAGCAACATCGTGGTTACACTCGAGGAACAAACCGTGACAACCTTCGAAATGCTCTATGACATGGGCCGTGATACTTCCCAAGTCTGTTAGCACCCCCAGAGACAAGTTGTCGCCACTTCGTACGACGTACTGGACAGGTTCTCTGGCGTCATGGGGCACAGCGACAGGCGTCACAGCAAGATCGCCAATAACAAAATCCAAGTGACTGTCTATCAGTTTTAGATCAATACCGGAGAAAAGTGAAAAGGACAAGGCTCGGTGGGTCCCCGCCGTCATATAGACCGTCAATCCGTACTTCCTGGCCAATGGAAGGACGCCTCGGATGTGATCCCCATGCTCATGGGTCACCAGAATGGCGTTGAGGTCACTGGGTTGTGTACCCAGCCTTTCAAGGCGCTTTTCCGTTTCCTTGATTGAAAACCCACAATCAATCAACAACCGGGTTGAGCCGACATCCACAATCGTAGCGTTACCCCTGCTGCCGCTCCCAAGTGAAGCAAACCGCATAATCAGCTCAAATTGCCGCGGATTACCTTGAGCAATTTAATAGCGAGTGAGCGCTCCAGCTTAGCCCTGCTCTTATCAGCTATCCGCACCTCCACTGTCTGCTCATTGCGAACCAACTCGACCCAATACTCGACAGGGGGCACTTTTTCGACTTTATTGCCAAGATTGAGGACCCATTCCTTGAGCGTCTGCCCCTGCTCTTCAGCAACAATTTCCTGAAACTCAACCTGTAATCTACCCGCTGAACGATTCTGATCGATGATAGTGTAACCGCCCCGGGAGAGCGAGTTGAGCAGGGATGCCCAGGCCCTGTCATAGTTGAGATTCATCTTGATGTAGGGATCAGTATCTGCGGAAGAGACGACCTCAACCTGCTCCTGACCACCGATCGTCTGGGCCAGCAGTGAAACGCTGCCACTGTTAATTTCACTGGCGAGAGAGTTGGAAACGATCTCGACAAATTCCAACTCCCGGGAGTCATCCATCGACTTTGCGGGCCAGGAACCGGCATCGCCTTCCTTGCCAATAGGTGCAGACATCTGCAGGAGGCTGACTTCTGTACTGTTAACACCGATGCCAGGAACTATTTTAAAGCGAAAACGGTGGCTCTTGTCTTCATCGTCCTTGAATTGCAGCCAACCCGTTTCAATAATACCACTACTGGCATCTACCCGGGTCGTGGGGACACTACTGCGCGAGAGAATATTCCTGATTCTTGGCCAAACTTCTTCAGCAGGCTTGTTAATCGCTATCCATCGGCTACCTGAGAATGTCTCAATTTTTACCGTTTCTTCAAAAACATTTTCCGAGAGCGGCTGTGGCCTGGGAACAACAAAATATTCTGAGCCAGCCCCGGCATCAGGAACTGCAGGAACATCGTAAAGCTGACCGATTGCACCTGAGCTTTTGCCCTCGGGCACAATCATGGGAGGGACTTCCTCTGAGAGCAGATAATCATTACTTTTGTCGCGAACAAGATTATTTCCACAACCGGCCATTGCCAGTAACGCCATAATCACTGATAGCTTTTTCAGTGTTGCCTTCATCCAGTGAACTCCGAATTGACTGTTTGTATACCGCTCAGCAGATCAGCCTGCTCAAGAGCTCTGGTAACTTTTAAATGATAGGCCGCAGACAACTCAGTGAGCGGGAGACGTATGGCATGCTCCATCAAACCCATTTCCGCTACAGCCCATTTGACCGGGATGGGGTTGGATTCGACAAACATCGCTTCATGAACAGGAATAAGTCGCTTGTTGATTTCACGTGCTGCATCCACCTCGCCGGCGAGTGCCAAACGACACATCTCAGCCATTAGCTTGGGGGCAACATTGGCCGTAACAGAGATGTCACCATGGCCACCCCTCAGAATCAATTCCAGCGCAGTGAAGTCATCACCCGAATAAATGGCAAAATCCTCAGGGCAGCTACTAACCAACTGGTTAACACGATCCAGGTCACCGGTGGCCTCTTTAATACCGACAATATTGGGGATTTCGGCAAGCCTTGCAACAGTGGCGGGAAGCATATCACAGGCCGTACGACCGGGCACATTGTAGAGAATCTGTGGAATATCCACGGCTTCTGCAATTGCTTTGTGGTGAAGATAGAGGCCTTCCTGGGTGGGTTTGTTGTAATAGGGCGTTACCAGCAGGCAGGCATCTGCACCGATCTGTTGTGCTCGATGGGTCCACTCTATGGCTTCTCTGGTCGAGTTTGCACCAGTGCCAGCAATCACGGGGACCCGACCATCGGCGTCTTCGACAATCGCAGCGATGGTCGCCATATGCTCCTGCACATCGAGTGTCGGGGATTCGCCGGTGGTACCCACAGCGACAATCGCATTGGTCCCCTGGGCAATATGCCACTCCACCAAACGTTTCAGACAATCCCAGTCAACTTCCTGATTATCGCGAAACATGGGCGTAACCAGAGCAACAATACTGCCGGTGATCATCGGAGGAGCCTCAAAATAGCCAAGAAAAATAGAACGCGTAATGGTACTGACCAGCAACCTGGGGCACAAGCGTTATGAAAAAATTAGACACCGGCTTCAGGGTTAATAACAGAAGACCGGGAGGGTTTGATCCAACCAGCCAGAGAAGCAACCGGTATATCAGACCATTGGGCACGACAGTGTTCCCCATCCTGGCTATGCTTTATGGTTTCCGGCCCATCATCCATCATTTCCAGTTTCGTCTGGTCTGGGCAGACTCTGTTATTTGCTACTTTTTGGATAGGGTCTTGACTCGCCGGGCGGGCGGGTTTTAAAGCGCCGGTGAATCCACATATACTGATCCGGTTGCTCTAGAATCATCTTCTCAACCTGCCGGTTAACCGTTTCGGCGTCTGCCAGATCATCACCTGTCGGAAAATCCTGTAAGGGCGGATGCACTTTAATCAGATATCCCCGACCATCGGGCAACCTCACCTGAGAGAAAGGCAGCACAAGAGCGTTGCCGGTTTTGGCAAAACGCGCAGTAGCCGTGACCGTGGCTGCCGGAACACCAAAGAATCGGGCAAACACACTCTGTTTGCGTCCATAATCCTGATCGGGTGCGTACCAGATAATCCTGCCCTGGCGAAGGGCCTTGAACATACCGCGAATGTCTTCCCGGGGATAAACCACCCCCAGCGGGTCTCTTACCCGACGTCCTTTGCTCTGCACATAGTCATACACAGGATTTTTATGGGGGCGGTACATGCCATCAATAGAGTGTTTCGCAGATAAAGCAGATGCGCCGATTTCAAGCGTGGTGAAGTGAATGGCCATCAGTAGCGCCCCCCTCCCCTGCAGGCCATCAATATGCTCCAGACCCTCAAAGGTAATCAACTTATTAAGCCGTTGTGTGGACCACCACCAGGCCATACCAATTTCAAAAAAAGCAATACCGTAGCTGATAAAATTAGCCCGCAGCAACGTCAGGCGCTGCGATTCTTCCATTTCGGGAAAGCACCATCGCAGGTTGATGTCTGCAACTTCTCGACGATAGCGGCTTCGCCAGAACATTATCCGGCCGATGCACCCTCCCAACCAAAGCAACACCGGATACGGAAGGACCACCAACAAACGCCAGCAACCCAGACTTAACCAAGTCAGCCAATAACGGGGGTGGAGAAAGCGCCACTTGAAATCGTGGTTATTAATCATGTCAATTACTGGTCAAAAGGGATAGCCATTATAAAGACGTTGACGTGTAAAACCATGCGTGGGGTGCGGGTTGAAGCGGAAAACACTAGCCCCTGAAGCGGGCATCGAGCTGATCAACCAACTCGGCCCAATCGGCATCGTCACTGATGGCCTCCTCCAGAAACGCTCTCTGAGCCTTATTCCAGAACAAGGCTTCAGCCAATCTCGTTTCAGGGGGCAACGGCTGGTGTAGGGCAATAAAAAGCTCGATGGCGGCTGCGGTGGAGGGCAGCCCCAACTGCTCAAAGAGGGTAGATAAGGAGTGAACGCTGGTATCCATACATGTCTTATAGGCGTTGCCGGAACTATTGGCAATGTTACTTGAAGCAATTTACCCCCACCTGATATTGCAACAGCAGACCACGCTGAGACGCCATTGGCAACAACGACCTTATATAACACCTCTACAAATACCCGCCATTTGACTGCGTTGGCCAGCAAACACTCAGATTAATCCACTGATGGGAACCGCCGGGTCGACATCAGCCTCGTAATCTACGCTGTCAATATCGAAGCCAAAGAGCTTGAGAAACTCATGTTTATAGCCCTTTATATCGGTCAGCTCAGCCATATTTTCATTGGTGACTTTCAGCCAGTCATCGCCAACCCGGTGTTGTATTTCCGGGCGGAGTTCACGTTCGTCCACCCGAATTCGGCCTTCGCTGTCCATGCGTGGAGAGCCGCTGTAAAGACATTCAGTGTAGAGACGATATAGCTGTTCAATACAGCCTTCGTGACTGCCATCTTCCTTCATCGCCTTGAACAGCAGCGCCAGATAAAGCGGCATGATCGGGATCGCAGAGCTGGCCTGCGTCACCACTGCCTTGAGTACCGCTACCCGAGCATCGCCACCGACGTTCGCCAGTTTTTCACGGATCCCCACAACCTTACTGTCCAGGTCTTTTTTAGCCTGGCCAATCGTACCGTGCCAATACAGATCCCAGGTGACTTTTTCACCCACATAGGTAAATGCTGCCGTTTTCGCTCCAGAGGCCAACACATCAGCCTCTAGCAGCGCATCTATCCACATTTGCCAATCCTCACCACCCATAACCGCTACGGTGTTGGCAATCTCCTGTTCTGTGGCCGCTTCCAGCGAAAATTCCTGAACTTCTTCCTTATCCGTGTTGATACCCCGCAAGGTTACATTCTTGCCGATGGGCTTCAGGGTTGAATTGAATACCTCGCCCGTCTTCGGGTGCTGTCGCCGGGGAGAGGCCAGACTATAGATCACCAGATCCACCTGCCCCAGATCGGCTTTGATCGTATCAATGGTCTTTTGCTTTATTTCATCGGAAAACGCATCTCCATTGATGCTTTTCGCGTAGATACCCTGCTCGTCCGCAAACTTGTGAAAAGCTGCCGAGTTATACCAACCGGCTGAGGCGGGCTTTTTCTCACCACCCTCCTTCTCAAAAAAGATGCCAAGTGTTGAGGCTCCGCAGCCAAATGCTGCCGTGATTCGGGCGGCCAGACCATACCCTGTGGAAGCGCCTATCACCAGCACCCGCTTGGGACCATCTACCGGTCCCTGACGCTTGATGTAATCAATCTGTTCTTTGACATTTGCCTCACAGCCAACCGGGTGGCTGGTAATACACATAAAACCGCGAACTCTCGGTTTAATAATCATTGCCTATCTCCACAGGAACCCCGAGGGGCGTCAGTTAAAATAACGCCGCAATGATACCCCGAAGGCAGCAGTGCTCCAAGAAACCTCCCGGAATGCGTATTAAAGGAATTGCCCCACTGGTACTATCCCGTTAAATTGGACGTTGAAACCCGCTTATACCGGAGATTACTGGTTATGACCTACTATGAAGAGCTCGCAAAACTGGTCTTGCGCATCGCTGTCGGGCTGCTCGTTTTATTACACGGCATTGCCAAGATCCTTAATCCGGATTCACTGGGCTTTATTGGTAGCAAGCTGACAGAGTTTGGCATGCCGTCAGAGATTGCCTATGCCGTCTATCTCGGCGAGGTATTAGGTCCGCTGATGATTATTTTCGGTTACTTCGCCAGAGCCGGGGCGCTGTTGGTCATTGGCAATATGTTGGTGGCTATCTTGTTAGTCCATGCCGGCGAGCTTTTCCAGCTAACCAGTCATGGTGGCTGGGCGCTGGAACTACAGGGCCTCTATCTTTTAGCCGCACTGGCTATCGCGCTACAGGGCAGCGGCAAGTACGCCATTCGCCCGGACTGATCCTTCAGGGTGCAGATAACACAAGGTTGCCTGTATCTGAGGGTTATCGATCTGTTAGAATTAAACGTTTCCAGACCCTCTGGTAGATGTGAGCAAAAAAGCCCCAAACCATTCCAATAACACTACCTGCCCGCTGACAGGACTCATAACCATGAAACTCGCAGACAAAGTTCTCGCCGTTAACAATGATCTCCCTATTCGCACTGATGCGCCTGTGCACAGTGGCAAGGTACGCTCAGTCTACTGGCTTACAGAAAAAGACAGTCTCAGACTGATAGAGCAACAGGGTTATGATGTGGCGCCCGATGCACCACTTGCCATCATGGTAATCAGTGATCGTATTTCTGCATTTGACTGCATCTGGCATGGCGAAGGCGGCATGCATGGCGTTCCCGGCAAGGGGGCCGCACTGAATGCCATTTCGAACCACTGGTTCAGGTTATTTCGCGAGAATGGTCTGGCAGACAGCCACATTCTGGATATCCCACATCCTTTGGTCTGGATTGTACAAAAAGCCCAACCGGTCATGATCGAGGCTATCTGTCGCCAATACATTACCGGCTCCATGTGGCGTGCATATGCCAAGGGAGAGAGGAAGTTCTGCGGCATCCAGTTGCCGGACAATCTGAAAAAAGACCAGAAACTGCCAGAATTACTGATTACGCCATCCACCAAAGGCATACTGACGGGTTTACCGGGTATTCCAGAAGCGGATGATGTGAACATCACCCGACATGATATTGAAAGAAACCATGCAGCCTTCAATTTTCGCAGTATTGACGATATCGATCTCTACGAAAACCTGTTGCGGGAGGGTTTCGATGTCATCAGCCGTGAATTGGCTGCACTGGACCAGATTTTTGTGGATACCAAATTTGAATTTGGCTATGTCAAAGACAAAACCGGTACCGAAAAGCTGATTTACATGGACGAGGTTGGCACTCCTGACTCCTCCCGCATCTGGGACGGTCAGAGCTATCGAAACGGCGAAGTGGTCGAAAACTCAAAAGAAAGTTTCCGGCAATTGCTGCTCAACCACTTCCCGGATCCCGACATCCTACTCAACAAAGACCGGATGACCGAACGCCAGGCGCTGGCCAGAAACAACGAGCTGCCCGCAGATGTTTTGCTGGAGGTTTCCAAAACGTATGTTTCGATTGCCGAAAAGATCATCGGGGGAAAACTACACCTACCTGACCGGCCGAAAGCGGAAATCATGGATATCCTCAGTAGCCGATACGATCTCATTGTCTAATCTTAGCTATGTGATTTCCTGGCCAATCAGTCTGCAGCCGAGGTTGAACGCCCTTTGGTTCTACCTTCCAATGGTAAAGTACCTAGCTCTGTCAAAGACGAAGGACTATCCAGGACCCCCAAGTCCAGCACTGGCGAGGCATCGATATATTCAGCATCCATCATTTGAGCGACTCGCTGCAACGCAGAAACAATCATGGCCTGCTCCCAGTCACTGAGATTGGCATACTGGCGCGAAAAATGCTGCTGCAAGGGTGTGGGAGCATTCTTCAAGACAAGAACTGCCCTCTCTGTCAAAAAAGCATGCACTTTACGTTTGTCTGTCGATGACCGGACACGGTAAACCAGTTGTCGCTTCTCGAGTCGATCAATAATGGTAGTTACCGTCGCCTGACTCAGACTGATTTCGGCGGCCAGCTCACCAATAGTCACCTGCCCCCGGTCACGAATCGCCTGCAGTAACAAAATTTGCGGCACAGTCAGACCGGACGTTTTAGCCAAGCGTTTGGAATAAAGGTCTGTCGCCCTGATAACCCGCCGCAGTGCAACCAAGACATGTTCGATAGAACCACCTCTCATAATCAATTTATACCGCCCTGTTATGGAATACACCCACTCTGTCGCCCGCCCCCAGGGCGGCACCAAACTGGACATTTTAATGCTTTCGAGTATAATGTTTAGAGCTCTAATTATATAGTTTAATTATTTTTAGACATAAGGAAGTCATTGCTGGCTTCCAAGTAAAATGAACAACTTTCACAAGAAAATATTATTTGAGCTATAACTTTTATTAACAACGGGAATTTTGTCACTTCTTATGGACCGTAAAATAACACTTCGTCCACCAACGCCGGAGGACGGCGTGCGGGTACACCAACTGGTTGCCCAGTGTCCTCCTCTCGACCCTAACTCCATCTACTGCAATCTGCTGCAATGTACTCATTTTTCAGGTACATCTGTGGCAGCAGACATTGAAGGAGAACTGGTCGGTTTTATCTCGGGTTATCGCCCACCACAAAAAACCAGCACACTGTTTATCTGGCAGGTCGCTGTCGGCGAAAAAGCGCGTGGTCAAGGTCTCGCCTCTCGGATGTTAGTGAATATTCTCACCCGCGATGAGTGCAAAGAGGTCAACCATCTTGAGACCACTATCACTGAAGACAATCAAGCTTCCTGGGCATTGTTCCAGGGACTGGCGGACAAATTACAAGCCCCTCTGACCCAGTCTCCACAATTTGACCGTGAATTGCATTTTGCCGGTCAACATGACACAGAGGTATTGGTCAGAATCGGCCCTTTTAAGCAGCCCGTGACCACTGAAGCCTAATTCCAGAAAAGAACTAATTGAGGAAATCATGAAAATTTTTGATGAAATTGAATCTGAAGTACGCAGTTACGCTAGAGCCTTCCCACGTTTATTCAACAAAGCTCAAGGCGAATTTATCTATGATGAAGACGGCAATCAATATCTGGACTTTCTGGCCGGAGCAGGCTCCCTGAATTATGGGCATAACCACCCGGTGTTCAAGGAAAAACTCCTGGAATATATTGAGCGGGACGGCATCACCCAGGGTCTTGATTTACATACTCAAGCCAAAGGTGAATTTCTGGAAAGCTTTAACGAGAATATTCTGAAACCCCGGGATTTAAACTACATAGTTATGTTTACCGGCCCAACCGGGACCAATGCAGTAGAGGCCTCACTCAAGATTGCGCGGAAATATACGGGACGCGAGAACATTATCTCGTTCACTAATGGTTGGCACGGCCAGACACTCGGCGCTCTGGCCATCACCGGCAACTCAACCCACCGCGGCGGTGCTGGTATAACACTGCCAGGCGCCACAAGAATGCCCTATGACGGCTATTTAGGTGATGATTTTGATACCACCAACTTATTGGACAAAGTCTTGTCAGATTCCAGCAGTGGTGTCGACAAGCCCGCAGCCGTTATCGTCGAAACAGTTCAAGGCGAGGGCGGCATCAATGCTGCGTCGATGACCTGGCTGAGAAGCCTGTCAGAAATCTGCAAACGCCATGACGTGTTGTTGATTATCGATGATATTCAGGCTGGCTGTGGTCGCACCGGTACATTTTTCAGTTTTGAAGAGGCCGGCATATATCCTGACATTGTCACTTTATCCAAGTCATTGAGTGGTTATGGCCTGCCATTCTCTGTGGTTCTGATGAAACCGGAGATTGATGAATGGAAGCCGGGCGAGCACAACGGCACTTTCCGAGGTAATAACCACGCATTCGTCACTGCCAAAGCGGCCATCGATCACTTTTGGAAAGATGACAAATTTGCCAAGGAGATTCAGAAAAAGGGCCATTACATTGCTGATCGAGTGGACAAGATCGTCAACCAGTACGGTGAGGGAAACTTCAACTCTCACGGCCGTGGTATGTTCAGGGGTATCAATTGTGTCAACGGTGAACTGGCTGAGCAGATTACCCGGCGGTGTTTCCAGAAAGGATTGATTATTGAAACCAGCGGTGCGGATGATCATGTAGTCAAGTTCCTCTGCCCACTGACAATCCGTCAGGAAAACCTGGAAAAAGGCATCGATATTCTTGAGGAAGCAATCAAGGAAGTTTGTGCCAAGGCAGACTCGATCCCCGAGGAAAAAGATTTTTTCGAAGGCGACTATTCGGTCAGTGATGAAGTTGACAAGGGCACGCCGAAAAGAACCGGGTCCAACCCGATTTCAGCCTGATAGATACCGGGGGCCTGTCTCCAGTCAATACAGGGTATGCATATATCTGGCGGGGTCTGTCCCGCCTCGTTACAGACAGCAGAGGTCACGATGATAGTCAGACAACTTCAGCAAGCAGAAAAAACCTCTCGCAGAATCGTCTCTCCCGACGGCAACTGGGCAAGTACACGGATGCTACTCAAAGATGATCAGATGGGATTTTCTTTCCACATTACAACAATTTATGCCGGAGCCGATTTCCGTATGCACTACCAGAACCACCTGGAATCTGTTTACTGCATATCTGGAGAGGGTGAAGTGGAAACATTGGACGACGGCAAAAAATATTCGATTAGCCCCGGAACCCTCTATATTCTTGATCAACACGACCGTCATATCCTGCGATCCTTTAAAGAAATGACAATGGCCTGTGTATTCAATCCTCCGCTCAATGGCAAGGAAGTACACAACGCCGAGGGTGCGTATGAGCTGGATGCAGATTCAGTCAGCCAATGAGGGACAAAACCCGATCCAGCTCAGGAAAATGGAAAAAGATTCAACAGGAGACAATCCTTTAATGAGTTTTCACAGTGTGGAAAAAATCGGCGGCACTTCAATGAGCAACTATGCCGCCGTTAGAGACAATATTATTCTTAAACCCACAGGCGATACGCTTTATCAGCGTATCTTTGTGGTGTCCGCCTATGCCGGTATAACGGATCAACTGCTGGAGCATAAGAAAACGGGCAAAGCCGGTGTTTTTGCCTCATTTGCCAATGGTGTCAATGACGATAGCTGGCTGGATCTTCTTAATGAATTAAGAACCCAGGTTATTGAAATCAACAGCAACCTATTCGGCGACCCGGAAATGCTCGCCGATGCCAACCGGTTTATCGGTGATCGGCTCGATGAGGCCGAACACTGCCTGAGCGATCTGAAAAAACTTTGCCAACACGGCCACTTTGCACTGGATGTGCATTTGGCAACCGTCCGTGAAATGTTGGCCAGCATTGGTGAAGCACACAGTGCCTGGAATACTGCCCGGCTGCTTCAGAGAGATGGTGTCAATGCCTGCTTCGTCGATTTAACCGGCTGGAAAACCACGCGACACATGTCCCTGGATGAACGAATTAAAGTCACTTTTGAGGACATAGATCTCGAGAGTCAACTGCCCATCGTCACCGGCTATGCCCACACTCAGGATGGATTAATGTCCAGTTTTGACCGGGGTTACAGTGAAATGACTTTCAGTCGTTTGACCGTGATCACGAATGCGCGTGAAGCCGTTATCCATAAAGAATTCCACCTCAGCAGTGCCGATCCCCGTATCGTGGGCGACGACAATGCCGTACCCATCGGTCGCACCAACTACGATGTGGCTGACCAGCTGGCCAATCTCGGCATGGAGGCGATTCACCCCAAGGCCGCCAAAGGTCTGCGTCAAAACAATATCCCCCTGCGCGTCAAGAATACTTTTGAACCGGAGCACGCCGGGACGTTGATTACCAGCGACTATATTAGTGAAAAACCTCGCGTCGAGATTATTGCAGGGTGTCGGGGAGTACACGCTATTGAACTGTTTGACCAGGATATGGCTGGCAATTTCAGCCGTTATGACACAACTATCCTGGGGTGTATCAGCCGGTTCAAGGCACATGTGGTTTCAAAGGATATCAACGCAAACACGATTACCCATTATCTGTCCACCAACCTGAAAACAGTGAAGCGCATTTGTCGTGCACTGGAAGAAAAATTTCCCGATGCAGAAATTAATAATCAGGAAGTCGCTATCGTATCGGCCGTCGGCAGTGACATGCAGGTACCCGGACTATTGGCTAAAACAGTAGGCGCGCTCGCGGAAAAGGATATCAGCGTGTTGGCGATGCACCAGTGCATGCGTCAGGTCGACATGCAGTTTGTGATCAACAAGGATCGCTGGGAAGATGCTGTACGAAGCTTGCATAGATGCCTTGTTGAGGTACACGATCACGGACGTGCCATATGCCTCGCATCCTGACCTGCAAACCAGCGACATTCATCCAGGCCAACACACCGGGGTGTGCGATACACGCGCACACCCCGGCAAATATATTGGGCCAGCCCCAACAGCGTTTTTGGCCGACCAAGCCATGAACTATCCGATTCTTCCGGTAGTCGCACCGTACCCGTGGATCGCCTGACTACACCATGATTCTCTCCTTCCTCTGCTTCCTCTTGATGTTCACCCTTGTAGGGGTTCTGTCTGCCAAGAAAAGCCGAGGAACAAAGCAGGACTATTACCTGGCCAGCAATACTGTCCAGCCGTGGCTGGTCGGGTTATCCGCTGTTGCCACCAATAACAGCGGTTACATGTTTATCGGTGTGATCGGCTACACCTACGTCGCTGGCTTGTCGGCTTTCTGGCTAATGCTGGGTTGGATCAGCGGCGATTACCTCGCCTCTCGATTTGTCCACGCCAGGCTTAGGGATGCCGCACCCCGAACCGGCGAAGTGAGCTATGCCGGGGTCATCAGCAACTGGTACGGCAAACGACATTCTGCCTTGCAGAGGACCATGGGGTTAATTTCATTGTCGTTTTTGCTGGTGTATGCAAGCGCCCAGCTGGTCGCTGGCAGCAAGGCCCTTCATGTGCTGTTCGACTGGCCCATCTGGGCCGGCGCGACTCTCTCCGCTTTTCTGGTAACCCTGTACTGTATTGCCGGCGGCATTCGCGCATCGATCTGGACAGATGCGGCGCAGTCAATAGTGATGGTTTTGGCTATGGGCTTGCTACTGGTTATAGCCACCAGCTCTCTGGGCGGTATTGATCAGGCAATGATCGAGATGGGCGCTATCGACGGGTTCATGAGTTGGTTTCCGGGTGATTTGCCTTTCCCCGGTCTGCCAGGGGCATTGCTGTTCGCCGCCAGCTGGTTATTTGCCGGTCTCTCAATTATCGGTCAGCCCCACATCATGGTGCGTTTCATGGCGCTGAACGATAATCGCAAAATGAACCAGGCGCGGCGCTGGTATTATGCGTGGTACGTGCTGTTTTATGCCATGGCGACAGCAGTTGGCATGCTGTCGCGGGTATACCTTTCCGATGCTGCAACTTTTGATGCCGAGCTCGCACTACCGGTGATGGCCCAGGCGCTGTTCCCACCCGTGCTGGTCGGACTGGTGCTGGCAGGCATATTTGCTGCCACCATGTCGACTGCAGACTCACTGGTTCTCGGCTGCTCGGCAGCCATCACCCACGATCTGTTACCCTACAATGTTGAACGCACCAGCGTGATGAAAATTATTACAGTACTCGTCACAGCCTTTGCACTGCTCTGGGCTCTACTCAACAGCCAGAGCGTCTTTAGCTTGGTTGTCATGGCATGGTCTGGCCTTGCTAGCGCTTTTGCACCCTTGCTGATCATCCTATGTCTGGGGGGGAAACCGGGATCCGGTGTGAGCATCCTGGCCGTCTGCTCGGGACTTCTGGTCGCACTGGGCTGGCGTATGATGGGGTGGCACGATTTCGTCTATGAGGGCATGCCGGGCATTCTGTCGGGATTTTTGATCCTGTGCGGTGCTCTCTTTCTATCCAGAAGAAGGGAGGCCCAACTCACTCAATCACTGTAGACCCTCGGCACCCTGCGGGGCATCCTGGTTAACAGCTCGTAACTGATCGTACCCGCACAACCCGCCACTTCGTTGACGGAGAGGCCTTTACCCCAGAGGATCACTTCATCCCCCACCGCCACCGTCGGCAGGTCCGTGACATCCACCGTTATCATGTCCATTGATACGCGGCCCACCATCGGGCAGCGCTGCTTATTGACCAGCACCGGCGTGCCATCTGGCGCATGTACCGGATAGCCATCGCCATAGCCGATTGCAACCGTGGCAATCCTGCTGGGCCGTTGCGCCGACCAACGCGCACCGTAGCCCACTGAGTCCCCTACGGGAACATCCCGCAAAGCAATGACGGAAGAGCGCAATGTCATGACGGGTTGTAATCTGTCGGCTTCCGCATGAGGAACAGAAAAAGGGGAACTACCATAAAGCATGATCCCCGGCCTGTTCCAATCAGCGTGGGTCTCCGGCCAACCGAGTAGCCCCGCAGAATTATCAAGACTTAATGGCACAGTATCGGCATTTGCCAAACTGGCCACTCCTGTCTTGAATTGCTGTAACTGTCGATAAGTCAGATCACTCGCCAACTCATCGGCACAAGCAAAGTGGGTGGCAAGCACAATATCGCTGGCAACATTGCGGCTGGCGGCCAATATCCGATAGGTAGACTCAATCTCGTCAACCGCAATACCCAGTCGGTGCATGCCGCTATCCACACAAATCCAGACAGTTACGGGGGTTTTCAGCGATGCTCTCAAGATCGACTGTTGTTGCTGTTTATTCACCACTGAGAGCCAAAAACCGAGTTCAGCGGCCAGGGGTATTTCGTCGTCGGAGAAAGTCCCCTCCAAAAGGCACACAGGCTTGGTGATGCCCCCTTCACGGAGCTCTACTGCCTCCTCCAAACAGGTAACACCAAAGGCGGGAACCAGCGGCTCAAGGGCGCGAGCAACAGGTAACACACCGTGTCCATAGGCATTGGCTTTGATAATCGCCATTGTTCGGGAATTGGGGGCCAGACTTTTTGCCAACTCGCAATTGTGCCTGAGGGCAAGGAGATCAATATAAGCTTTTGCTGGTCTCGACATAATGCTTTCACCAAAAAGTACAGGCGGGCTGATGCACTCTATTAATAATTAAACTTACCGGCCGTATAAATGCGCTGGGCAGCCAGCCAGACATCGCCCACTTCCCCGCTTCCGACGGGCTTGCCATCGACCTCAATAACAGGCACCACTTCTTTTGAGGAACTCGTCAGCCAGATTTCGTCCGCATTGAGCACTTCTTCCATCAAGACAGGTCGTTCCTGCACGGCGATAGATCCGTCTTTGCGCAGTAGTTCCAACAGAATATGGCGGGTAACTCCCGGTAATTTCTGGCTATCCAGCGCTGGAGTAATGACTTCCCCGTTTTTAACGATGTAGGCATTACAGGCACTGGCTTCTGTCAGCTCACCACGCTCATTGAACAGCAGAATTTCATCAGCACCCTGCTGAAAACCCTGCTGAAAGTGCATGACATTACCCAACAATGCAGTGGACTTGATGTGGCAGCGATCCCATCGCAAATCGCGATCAGTGACAACCCGGTAGGGTCTAACCCGATTTTTGTCCGCCACGGGTGCAGCGGGAATCGCATAAGTGAAAGCAAAAATGGTAGGGGTGATATTTTCCGGGTAAGCATGAAAACGGCGGACATCGGCGCCGCGACTCACATGCAAATAAAGACCGAGATTGCCACCACCATTTTTATCGATGAGTGTATTACAAACCACGCGCCACTGGTGTTGCGACCAGTCAAGTGTTATGTCAATAGACCTCAGACCTTTCAGCATCCGCTGCATATGCAGTGAAAAACCGACGATCTCGCCATCATAGGACGGCAACACTTCATAAATACCATCGCCAAACAAAAAGCCCCGATCCATCGGCGAAATACGGGCTTCAACCATTGGCAGATAGGCGCCGTCGAGATAGACAATACTCATTAAGTTACCTTGTATCTCGCCGAAATAAAGCCGGCCAGCGGGGTCATAAAGCGGCAAATCTTAGCAGTGGGTATCCAGACAGGCAAAGTAAATTCCCCAGCAACTCAGCCTGACCCCTCAACACTGCTAACATCGATCAAATCACGCAACGAATTAACCAGAGCCTTACCCGTTTCACTGGGCAGGCCGTCTTCTGTCAGTGTGTTATCGAGGGTAACGCCATCGATACTGCCCCGACAGGCCAGGTATTCAAGTATGGCCCGGTTATCCCAGTCCGCCAGATAGTCTGTCCCTACGCAATAGGACATCATGGCTACCAACCCCAGCGCTGCCCAGTTGGATACATCCGCTATGACCAACTCGTCACAGGTGGTTATCGACGGAATAATGGTCAGTTCACCCAGTTTATCGAGCACATTACCCATGCCGATCTCATTGCCACCATCACCTAATGCAATGACCGGACAATCCGAGAGCTCAAGAAAGACATCAAAGCAGAGGGTACTGGAGTTGATATCCTCGCCGCGCATATTGTAATAATGCCCGTCAGCTGCGGGCCCGGGAAGTTCGATACTGACCATGAGCTCTGGCTGGCAATACGCTAACAGGTCGGCTACCTGCTGCCTGAGCCCTGCGGGACGACCAAGGGGCACGCGCTCCACGCAATAATCACCGCCTATGGCGTTAGCTAACACATCGCCACAAACCAGTATCGGCTCGGCACCAGTCTGTTCAAGCACTCGATAAAGCGCAATTGCACCGGCCGGCCCATCGGACTCAAAGGTGTCGAGCACAGGGAAACCCGTGCCGATCAATACCCGGCCAGAACAGCTCAACAGCCGCCTTGCTGCCCGCAGACAGTAGCCGGGTTTAAGGCTGGACTGAACGGATTGCATTCCCCGCAGATTGCGTGCCACCAGCAGGTGTTCAATGCTTTTGCTAACTGCCAACTCACGCCGGAGATCATTCATACGCCACCACAATATTAGCCATCAATCACAAACCTCGGGTTTTAGTTGCCTGTACATTCTGTCCGCCGCCAGTCGGATGCGACGGGCCTCCGCCATCGTGACGGACTTAAAAGAAATCAGACCACCCGGTTTTAATTGCGTGAGTTGTGACATGTCCAAAGAAATCACTGAGCCCAGCTTGGGGTAACCACCGATAGTCTGACGGTCATGCATCAGTATGATGGGCAGACCATCCGGAGGGATTTGTATCGCCCCCAGACAGATACCTTCGGATAAAAGATCGGGAAGATCAATATCAATGGGGGGCCCCGCCAACCGAGATGCCATCCGATCGGACTGACTCAACAATCGGTACTCGCTGGTAAAAAACCGTTGCTGCTGCTCATTTTCAACCAAGGTTGACTGATAACCACTCACCACCCTCAACAATACGCGGCCGCCATAAACCGGTCGATAGCCACGTCCCAGCGAGAGGCATTGACGACCCGAGGTGTCTGCACAGGGCAAATGGTCCCCAGCCTGCAACGGGTTACCTGACAAGCCTCCCAAACCTTCACGAACAACCGTCGCCGCACTGCCGAAGGTTGCGGGGATATTGAACCCATCAGCCACCGCCAAATAGGCACGCATGCCCCTGTGGGCATAACCCAACACCACCCTGTCACCGAATTTTACCCGGTGGCTACGCCAGCTCTCCTTTGGTTGCCCGTTAATGGTCAGTGGCATGTCTGCACCACAGAGGGCAAAAATCGTAGCTGCCCGGCATTCAAGTTCCAGACCGCCAATGGTCACTTCAAGAGCCGTTATGCCGCGATCATTCCCGCACAGGCGATTGGCCCAATTGAACGCAAGGGGATCGGCAGGACCACCGGCAGTCAACCCAAGGCGGTGATAGCCAAAGCGACCGGCATCCTGGAGAAGGGTCAGGACGCCGGGACGATCCACACGAAAACCACCCTTCATGCTAACCGGCCACCCCTGGCAAGAAAGGTTTCCCGGCTGATACTGAAAAAGCGTACCCGGTCACCCACCTGAAGCGGCATGCTGGGTTCGCTGAGGGGATCAAACATTCGCTCCGGACAAAGTCCAATCAAATTCCAGCCACCGGGGGAGTCCGCCGGATATACTGCAGTCTGTCGCCCGGCTATACCCACGCTACCACACGGTACCGAAGTTCTGGGTGTATCCAGTCTGGGCATGACAATGCGCGAATCGACCTCCCCGAGGTAAGCAAATCCCGGGGCAAAACCTATTGCGTACACAAGGTATTCCCGGGACTGGTGCAGAGCGATCACCTCCTCCACCGAGACTTTTTTGGCGCGACTGATTTCAGCGAGATCCGGCCCGGACTCCATGCTGTAGTAAACAGGTAATTCGACGAGTTTGCCGACTGAATCGTAAGCAGTTGGTGCAACGTCAAGTAGCGCTGTAATCTGCTGCTCAAGGGTTGTGGCTTCAATCCTCGAGAGATCGAAGATAACCAGTAGCGAGGCATAGGAGGGCACCAGATCAACCAGCACATCGGCTAACGCAGACTCCAGCACAACAGTTGCCTGCCGCACTCTGGCTGAGGTATCTGCGCTAACCACCTGATCAAAATAGATCATCAGCGCATTTTCACTAGCGGGAACGACTTTCATTACTCAAGTAATGCCCGGATTTCACGAATCACCGCGACGCTCTCCGGATTGTCACCATGAATACACAGGGTATCTGCTTTAATGAACAGTGCATCGCCATCCTCGGTCATAACGGAGCCATAACGTTTGAGCTGCTTAACCTGAGCGAGCGTTGTTTGCCTGTCGTGGACCGCACCGGGCTCGGAACGGGGCACCAACATACCATTGCTGTCATAGCGCCGATCGGCAAAAGCCTCAAACCAGAGCGTGACGCCCAGTGCTTCGGCCTCACGACGGTGCAGCTCAGCTTCGGGAGTGGCTTGCATGACAAGATGAATCGGTCGATAAAAACCGGCTACGGATAACATCACTGCACGACGAAGTTGATCATCCACCATCATGTCGTTGTATAACGCCCCATGGGGTTTGACATAGGATAGAGACAGGTTTTGCGAACGACTCATTCCGTCTAGTGCCGATATCTGATAATGCATAAGCGCAACAAGTTCATCGTTCGAGCAAGTCATGGAACGGCGCCCAAAACCCTCGCGATCAAGGTAGCCGGGGTGTGCCCCAACCATCACACTGTATTTTGCCGCCAGATTGAGCGTCCGCTGTATCATCAGGTGATCACCGGCATGGTAGCCACAGGCAATGCTGGCCTGGTGAATGTAGGGCATCACCGCTTCGTCTGCGCCAACCAATCCGCTATCAATGGTTTCGCCGAGATCAGCGTTCAACATCAATGACATCACAAACCTCTCTGAAGCCGAGCCATCACATTATCGCCAATTGGCTGTTTAGCAGGTCGGTCACCAGCATGGAACCTGGGCTGTGGGTAATACACAACGGTGGCATGGCCTGCTCCAACGCAATCTGTGGCGTTACCCCACAGGCCCAGAAGAGGGGTATTTCATCGGTATGGACTGTTACCGAATTGCCAAAATCCGGTTTTTTTAGCTGCCCGATGCCTATTTGCGCCGGATCGCCGAGGTGAATCGGGGCACCATGCATGCTGGGAAACCGGGTACATACCTGAATCGCCCGGATAGCGTCGGCTGCCTTGAAGGGACGCATACTGACCACCATATTTCCACCGAAGCGACCCGACGAACGACAGGGTATACTGGTGCGATACATCGGCACGTTGACTCCCTCCGAAATGTTGCGAATTTCAAGGCCATCAGTCAGCAGTGCCTCTTCAAAAGAAAAGGAACAACCCAGGACAAAAGTCACCAGATCCTGTCGCCAGTAGGCAGTAATCTCCGCTGGCTCGTCAACTAACCGACCTTCCTCAAAGACACGGTAACACGGCACATCCGTGCGAATATCCAGTTCCGCGCCCAGTGACGGCAAACTGTACTGGCCGGCATCAGAGACGGCGATCAACGGACAGGGCTTGGGATTCAGCTGGCAAAAACGCAGAAATTCACCGGCCCAGTCCTCAGGAAGAATAACCACATTCCCCTGCACAAAACCGCGGCAATGCCCAGAGGTGTGCCCGGTAAATTGGCCGGATCGAACAGCCAGTCGCAATTCACGCGGATTGGGTATCGGCATTTGAAATATTCCTGACCAGAGTAACCGTCAACTGACATTCAACCATCGAACACGGCCTATGACCACAGGCAGGAGATGATCAAAGTTCCAGGGGCAAAATCTTTCCAACTTCAACAACAAAACCCGGCAGCACCTGAATACGTACTGCCGCTGCAGGATACAATACATCCCGGGATAATGAAGGCTGGCTTCTTATCCGTCTTCAGGCGGCGCCCATAGATAAGGCTTGTCACTTTGCCCATTTCGCAGACAACTTATCGGTGCAGACCAGGCATTTTTCATAACCTCCTGAAAATCCCCCTGACTCAGATGAAGCAGATGATTGTGGTCACCCGCCTCGATATAAATATCGAGGTTATCCAGCAGAGCGCTGTCCACAATGACATCCAGCTTGAATGCCTGCCCCAGGCCCGGGATTGCACCTTTGTTGCAATCGGGGAAAAGCCCCTGCAGATCCCCTTCCTCGGCAATTTCATACTCGTGCTGGCAACCGTACTCCAGCCACTCAAGTATCAACTTGTTGGTGGCTGGGATAACACACATCGCATAATGATCGTTCTGCTTGACGACCACGGCTTTTGCCAGTTTTTCCGGGGGCACATGTGCCTCTCGGGCAGTGGCCATCGAGTTACTGGTTTGTGCATGTTTCAACACTTCATAATTAATTTTTTTGCGGCCGAGATAATCAGCCAATACGGGTGAGATACTCATAATCCGGCACCTCCTGATCAGTGTATACAGGTTACTTACAGTATAGTTCGACTGATGCACTTTCACCTTCGCAGGGCACAGAACAATTCGATCTATCGGGTGCATCGGGACAGGTCTAATCCAACTTAATCCATTTTTTACTGCGAGATTTGGCCGGGTTGCTGAAGAAATTATGCATCCCCCGTTGTTGTTAAGAATACTTTAAGTATTAGTCAGTACTCTGCAAGGTAACCAGGTACCGATCAGGGTATGAACATGCAAGAGATCAGACAAACCAGTCAGGAATATTCCGACAACATCCATGCCAGGCAGTGGTTGAACCGATGGCTTGTCCCGGCGCCAGCTCTCAACCTGCACTCACCGCATTCTGAAAGCACCGCGACTGTACAACAGTATGTCGCCAGACAGTTTTTTCAAACCTATGGTGCCACAGTGCACGAGTTCCTGCCCATCTTCCTCAGTCTGTCCTGTCGGGATCAACTGTCTGCCGTAACAGGCATCCGGCCCGTCGATGCAAGTCCGCTGTTTCTTGAGCAGTACCTGGACAATCCCATCGAGCTGGAAATTAACCGTTATTCATCTGTACCCGTAGCTCGCCATCAGATTGCCGAAATCGGCAATCTGGCCGCCACCCAAAGGGGCTCAAGTCAACTGTTATTCATTCTGCTGGCGGCCACCCTAAGACGAGCCAATTTTGAATGGCTGGTGTTTACGGCAACACCACAGGTCAGGAAAGCCATCAGCAAGCTGGGATTTGAACTGCATCCTGTCGCAGACGCCAGAGCTTCCCGGCTACAGACATCAACCGAAAAAGAATGGGGCAGCTATTACCGGACCCAGCCTGTTGTGGTTGCCGGGCAATTGGCACAAGCCATAGAGGTGATCAATGAGAGAAAAACCTTGCGGGCCGCGCTCTCATTTTATGATGCACGCATTGACAGCCTGGCCAAAGAACAGCTCAGCGGAGCAGACAGTGCCGACTATTCTTTCACGGCTTGATGGTCTTTATGACGACGATCAGGTCGTCGCCAGAGACGCCACACAGCGCCTGACATACGGTGAATTGATACAACGCTGTTGGGATATAGCCGCTCTACTGAAGAAAAACCACATCGGCAGGCTGGCATTGCATCTCGACAACGGCCTCGACTGGCTGGTGATTGATCTGGCCTGCCAACTGAGCGACATCTGCCTACTCCCCCTGCCAACCTTCTTCTCCAACAGACAGGTGCAACATGCCCTGAGAGAAACGCCCGTTGATGCCATTGTCAGCGGTACCAACACTGTGTTCGACCTATCAGAACAGGTAACGGAAACCGTCCGGCTATCCGGCACTGCCAAGCTCTGGCTGAACCGTATCCCGGCCTTCGAGGACCACGCACTCATTCCGGAGAATACCGGAAAAATCACTTACACGTCTGGCTCTACAGGTACCCCCAAAGGGGTCTGTCTCAGTAACCAGCAGTTAATCGACGAGGCGATGTTCCTCGGCAGCGCTGTGGGACTATCAAAGCCACGGCACCTCTGTCTGTTGCCTTTAAGCACTCTGCTGGAAAATGTTGCCGGTATTTATGCACCGCTGTTGTTCGGCGGAGAGGTCATTGTCCCCACTCTGGAGGAAATGGGCTTCTACGGCAGTTCAACAGTTGAACCGACCACCCTGATTGAAACCATCACCAGATACCAGCCCAACACACTGATCCTGACACCACAACTCCTGCAACTGCTGGTGGTCAGTGTCCGCAATGGGTGGCAGACCCCAGAATCATTGAAGTTCGTCGCAGTGGGCGGTGCCAAGGTGGCGAATCAATTGCTGATAGAGGCATGGCAATCAGGCATTCCCGCTTACCAGGGCTACGGCCTGTCAGAATGCGCCTCTGTGGTGAGCCTGAACACTCCCCGCGATCAGATTACCGGTAGTTGTGGAAAGCCCCTGCAGCACCTGAACGTGCAAATTATCAATGGAGAAGTTGTCGTCAATGGCAACGCCATGCTCGGTTACGCGAATACCCCATCAAGCTGGGGACAACAGGCTATCCACACGGGCGATCTCGGCTATCTTGATGCCAGGGGATTTCTGCATATTCTCGGGCGACGCAAAAACCTGATGATTTCCAGTTACGGTCGCAATATCAGCCCGGAGTGGGTGGAATCCGAATTTCTCGCATCACCAATCTTTGCGGACTTTATCGTCTTCGGTGATGCCCAATCACATTGTGTTGCATTACTGTCGACACGGGATAGCCGCACCACTGATCAACAGATAGATGACATCATTCAACATATCAACCAACAACTGCCAGATTACGCACGCATTCGGAACTGGCAGAGATTGCCCACCGTCTTGACAAAAACCCCTGCACTGATAACGGACAATGGTCGACCAAAACGGGCAGCCATTGCTCAACATTATGCCGGCCAAATTGACCAGCTTTACAACATGCCCGTTGAGGAGTCACACGTATGAATGCACTAACACCCCCCCCTTTTTTCGATACGCTGACGACAGCAACAGACGCAGACAAAAAACACCTGCTCTCTGCACCCATTATCCAGCGGGGCCTTGAAGGTCGCATCAATATCGATGACTACCTGGGATTTCTGCAACAGGCCTACCATCATGTCAAACACACCGTGCCACTACTGATGGCAGTGGGCTCACGGTTACCGGACGAGCAGGAGTGGTTGCGCCAGGCAGTAGCGGAATACATTGAAGAAGAAATCGGTCATCAGGAGTGGATTCTCAACGATATTGCTACCTGTGGTTATGACAGTGACGTGGTCAGACAGGGTCAGCCCAATCCCGCAACCGAACTGATGATCGCCTACGCCTACGATACCGTCATGCGCGTCAACCCGGTTGGATTCTTTGGCATGGTTCACGTACTTGAGGGCACCAGCGTCAATATCGCCGAAACCGTTGCAGACAATGTCCGCGGAACATTAGGTCTTCCTCAAAATGCCTTTTCCTACCTGTATTCGCACGGATCACTGGATAAGGAACATGTCACTTTTTTTGAAGGTCTTATGAACCGCATAGACTCACCGCAGGACCAGGCACAAGTCATTCATTCAGCCAGGATGTTTTATCGACTTTATGGTGACCTATTCCGTTCGCTCAACGATGTTTCGCACAACATTCCACGCACGGCCTGACAGAAACGCAATATGGAACTGAACAACAAAGTAATTTTACTGACGGGTGCCACTGGTGGTATTGGTTGCGCGGTAGCCCGGAGATTGGCTGACGAAGGTGCCCACCTCATGCTGGTTGGGCGAAACACAGCGGCACTGAACCAGCTTGCCGGACAATTACCGGGAAATCACCAAATAATCGTGGCGGATATCGTCACCTCTCTGGGTCGACAGACTATCCTGTCAGAGTGTGTCGATGGCGGCGGCATTGATCTGCTGATAAACCTGGCGGGCACAGCAACATTTCAACGCTTCGAGCAGCAGTCTGAAGCGAGCATCCAGCAGATGCTCGACACAAACCTGATTGCTCCCATGTTATTAACAAGACAGCTGATCCCTCTCTTGAGCAGCAGATCGAAGTCGGCTGTGGTTAATATTGGTTCTACCTTCGGCAGTATCGGTCACCCCGGCTACGTCGCCTATTGTGCCAGCAAATCGGGCCTGAAAGGCTTTACCGAGGCGCTGCGCAGGGAACTCAGCGACACCGCCACTCAGGTTTTTTATCTTGCCCCAAGAGCGACAGACACCAGCTTGAATTCTCCCGCTGCAAACACCCTGAATCGCGCCCTTGGCAACAAGGTAGATACACCGGAACAGGTCGCTGATGCGCTGGTAAAGCTGGTCAAAACCAATCGGTATTGTCAATTCATGGGATGGCCGGAGAAACTGTTTGTGAAAATTAATGCCCTGTTTCCGAGACTGGTTGACCGCGCACTGGTTAAAAAAATGCCGCTCATTAAAAAAATTCTCAACAACCATGAGACGACTAAAATCAATACCTAGAGACTCACATTATGAAACACACTATTAAAAATATCATGGCAAGTTCTGTAGCACTGATTGCGCTAACCGCCAGTTCTGGCTGGGCCGGTGTCACGGAGGAAATCAGTACTCTGCAAAAACGCTGGGCTGAGATCAACTATCAAATGGAGGGCGATGCACAAAGCGAGGCCTTTGCCTCACTTGCTACAGAGGCCGACGCCGTCGTCTCAAAATACCCTGATAATGCAGCCCCACTAATCTGGCGTGGTATTATCAAGTCCACTTATGCAGGGGCCAAAGGCGGTCTCGGCGCATTATCGCTGGTCAAGTCGTCTAAAGCCGACCTGGAAGCGGCATTGGCAATCGACCCTCAGGCATTGGACGGTTCAGCCTATACCAGCCTGGGCACACTTTACTGCCATGTACCGGGTTGGCCAATTGGTTTTGGTGATGACAAAAAAGCCGAAAAAATGCTGCTTAAAGCGCTGGCTATCAATCCCGACGGAATAGACAGCAATTATTTTTATGCCGACTACCTGATTGGGAAAAAACGTTACCAGGATGCCCGAGCTTATTTACTTAAGGCAAAAAAGGCAGCACCGCGCATTAACCGACCACTGGCCGATGCCGGGCGGCAAAAGGAAATCAGCCAGGCGCTGGCCGTTATTGAACAGAAACTGGGAAGCTGATTAGCGTAAATGCAAATTCTGTTGGTAGAAGATGATCAACCTCTGGCCCAGGGGCTTAAAGCCGCCCTGAGCAGGCAACATTACTCTGTTAATCACGTGGACACGGGTAAAGCCTGTATCCATGTAGTGGAGACGGAACCACCGGATATCATTATTCTGGATATCGGTTTACCGGATATCAATGGCCTGAAAGTCCTCGAATCAATTCGCAACCGATCGGCCGAGTTACCGGTATTACTACTGACGGCCAGAGATACCCTGCACGATAAAGTGACCGGGCTGGACTCCGGAGCTGACGACTATCTGGCAAAACCCTTTGAGATGAGTGAACTCCTGGCCCGCCTGAGGGTTCTCGAACGCCGCCTCAGCTCAGTCAAATCGACGAAAATCACGGTTGGCCCGGTCACCCTGGATACCAGCGATCAATCAGTGATCTGTCAGGGTGAACCCGAAGAACTGTCACGCCGGGAATATATGTTACTGAAAGCATTGATGGAAAATGCTGGCCGGATAATGACACGAAACACCCTGGAAGCGCGGCTTTACAGCTGGGGGGAAGAAATCTGTAGCAACGCGCTTGAAGTACACATACATCATCTCAGGAAGAAGCTGGGTGTCGACTTCATCAAAACCGTGCGCGGCGTTGGTTACAAGGTTACGCCCCCGTGAGATCAATCCGGATGTTTCTGATTGCCGCCATACTGGCGGTACTCACCCTGTTCAATTTTGTTGCCGCGTTGCAAGGTTACAGTTCCAGCCTGAAGGAAGCCAACAAGCTGTTTGACCAGCATTTACGACAAACAGCAGAACTGATTGCACGACTCTACGCTGGCCATCCAATAAAGCCCCTCGATGACGAAAGCACGTTAGTCTACCAGGTATGGCGGGGGCAGGAGTTGCTCGCCTCCTTTGGCATTGAGCAAACACGACCCATAACAGATTTTTATCCCGGTTTTGGCCACACCAATTTCGACGGTTATCGCTGGCGAACCCTCGTTTACTATGATCAGAATCACCGAAACTGGATCATCACCGCTGAACGGACAGACTTGCGTTATCTGCTGGCGGAGAGTGTTATCAGTCACGCCATTTTACCGATATTGCTGAGTATTCCCCTGGCCGGTTTGCTGATCTGGCTGATTATCAGTCATGGCCTGAAGCCACTTCGCATACTCTCCCAACAGCTCAAGAACAAGCAGGCCGATGACCTCTCACCAGTGGTATTACCAGAGCTCAAAAGTGAATTACAGCAGGTCAGCCAATCAATCAATGCATTAATGAACCGTCTCGAAGTTGCGCTGAACAGAGAAAAACACTTTACCGCCGATGCCGCACATGAGTTGCGCACCCCCATCAGTGCCCTCAAAATTCAGCTGCACAATCTAGAGGAAGACATCTCTCCGGATAATGAGGCATTTCAACAATTGCGTGCGGGGGTAGATCGTATTCAGCATCTGGTCGAACAACTGTTGTCCCTCTACCGTTCAACACCCGAACAGCTGGCCCACAATTTCTGTCGCATCAATCTTCACCAATTGGCGCAGGATGTTATTGCAGAACTACATACTAAATTTGAAACCAAACAACAGATAGCGGAGCTTGCCGGTGAGCCCTGCATGATAGAAGGTGACCCCTTTGCGTTAACCACTCTGCTTCAGAACCTGCTTAGCAATGCCAATAAATACACGCCCCCAGGGGGTCATATCCTTGTGACGATCAGCACCGAGGAGCATGCGGTATATCTCAAAGTGGAAGACTCAGGATCGGGTATCCCTCCTGAGGACTACGATAAAATATTCAAACGTTTCCATCGGCTGAACAATAAACCCGATGGATCGACAACCCCCGGCTGCGGACTCGGCTTGACCATCGTCCGCAATATTGCGGATCTTCACCACGCTCGTATCGAGATAGAACGTTCCTGTTTTGAGAGCGGCACAGCCTTTATTGTCATCTTCAAACGAACGGAAGACTAAATGATGAGGAGAAGCACTGGCCGTTTTGTCATGCTCCTCGCCTTAACGCTTGGCATAGGCAGTAATACCAGTTTCGCGGGCACACCGGTAGTCGAGCTCAGAATCCGCAACCACCTGTTTTTTCCGGATACACTGGAAGTCCCTGCCCATACAAAAATCAAGCTGCTGGTAATCAACGAGGATCCAACGCCAGAGGAGTTTGAAAGTTATGAGCTCAACCGTGAAAAAGTGATTCTCGGCCATCGTAAAACGGTGATTTTCATTGGTCCGCTGCCACCCGGAGATTACCCCTTTTTTGGTGAGTTTTACCCAAAAACAGCTCAGGGAAAAATAGTGGTTACCGCACAGCAACCATCAGAATGAGACACTTATGTTTCTGAATTCAGTCGTACTGATACTTCAGGAGATACTGGAAGCCGCACTATTAATAAGCATCTTGTTGGTGCTTTCCAGACAACTTCAACTCAGTGCCCGATGGTTCGGCACCGGAATGATATTGGGCGGCATTGGCGCATTCGTTCTATCGGTCAACCTGGCTACGATTTCTGAATGGTTGGACTATGCTGGCCAGGAAATTCTTATCGCCGGAATCATGCTTGCTGTTCTCGGCCTGCTAACAGGGATAGGACTGTATTCAACGTTACCTCCGTCACCCTCAAGGCATGCGCTACCCTACCTGATGTCCATTTGTGTCGCCCTTGCACTCAGCCGTGAAGGGGCCGAAATCGTGATTTATCTGGGCGGCATACTCAACCATCAGGAGAGCATCCAGCCAACATTTACCGGTGCAGGAATTGGGGCCGGGATTGGTCTGAGCGCAGGGGTATTGCTGTACTTTGGTTTGCTCAGCCTTCCTGCGAGATGGATTTTCTGCACCTGTATTTTATTGCTGGCCTTGATCGGCGGCACCATGGCATCTCAGGCAACCCTCCTGCTGACCCAGGTTGACTGGATCACCTATTCTCCGGTTCTCTGGGACAGCTCAATTTGGCTACCGGAGGATTCCATCCCCGGGCACCTGCTCTATGCCCTGATCGGTTATGAAGCTACTCCATCACTTTTTCAGGCAATCGCCTATGGTCTTGGTTTTCTACTGGTCAGCATCTCCGCCACACTAGGCCATCTCAACCAATTCCGTAGCCGTCGCACAAATACGGGTGACAACTAGTATGCACACTACCGTCCAGACACCTCTCGGCTTTGTAACTCGAGGGTTAGGCATCTTATTCTGTCTCACCATCCCGGTGATGTCCCTTGCCGATGGCAATGCCGTGGATAAAATCTACCATCCCTATGTGGACGCTCTGGAACAGGAACTGGAATGGCGTGCAATCTATCAGGACGATCAGCCCGACCAACCGGATCATCGCCAGCTGTATCGCTTTTCCTATGGTCGAGCTTTTGGCGACCGCTGGTTTGGCGAGGTATATTTGACAGGTGACAAATCTGACAATGGTAGTTTTTCGCTGGCGGCTTATGAAGTGGAAGCCAAATGGCAACTCACTGAACAGGGGGAATACTGGGCTGACTGGGGTATCCTGTTTGAGCTGGAAAAACAGGCCAAGGAAAATATCTGGGAGTTTTCCACCGGGATTCTCGCCGAAAAGGAGTGGGGCCGCTGGAGCGGTACTGCCAATATCATCATCAGCCAGGAATGGGGCTCAGACATTGAGGATGAGATTGAATCATCAGTGGGCCTGCAGACACGCTATCGCCTGTCACGCTGGATTGAACCGGCAGTGGAGCTCTATGTTAATGAGCAAACCGTTGCGCTGGGGCCCGTATTAATGGGCAACATACAGACCGGCGTCAGGCGCAGTCTGCACTGGGAGGCAGGCCTCCTCTTTGGCATGAATGATAAAAGCGCCAACAATACGCTACGGGTTCTGATTGAGTATGAATTTTAGGGGGGAAGGCAATCTTCGACAATCTCAACTATCTGACAGCAATTCAATTTTGTAACCATCCGGGTCTTCCACAAAAGCCAGCACTGTCGAGCCGTGCTTCATTGGGCCGGGCTCCCTGACAACCTTCCCCCCCGATGTGCGAATTCGCTCGCAGGCGGCATAGACATCCTCCACACCAATGGCGATATGCCCATAGGCATCACCGAGATTGTAAGTGGAAGTATCCCAGTTATGGGTAAGCTCAAGCACAGTGTTTGCCGACTCATCACCATAACCCAGAAATGCGAGCGTAAAACGGCCATCGGGGAAATCCTTGCGCCGCAAAAGTTGCATTCCCAGCACATCGGTATAAAAGCGAACGGAAGTGTCGAGATCCCTCACCCGCAACATGGTATGTAATAAACGCATAAACTTACCTCTCTAGTTATTCCTGGAATCTGCACGCACTTACCCACAACGGCTTGCAAGAGTATTGAGTTCCAACCAGTCTCGGCTAAAAAGCCATGCTACAAAGTAAATCGGAATTGAATCAAATAAAACCTTTAACAAAGACGTCAATTGGGTCACTGGCTTTTCAAATAATCCAGGCCCACGACCAAGAGATTTTTTTCCACAGTCCCCTGTTTTGCTTTTTCAGCTATTTTTGTGTACTTTTTATGTAACAACCGTGACATTCACCGTTATCCAGAAAAGAGTAATAATAATGATCAATACGTTATCAAGAGACGCTCAAACAGATAGTGATTTTGACTACTGGTGGGAAATGGAAGGCCCCTGGGTTGAAGAACCAAACCATCGACGGGGCGGAATAAGTGGTGTCCAGCGATGCCGAATCAATGGCGCCACCTACTACATCAAAAAACAGACTGACCATACTTGTCGCAGTCTCAGACATCCACTGGGCTATGCCACCATAGCCCGTGAAACCCACCGGCTGGATGTGTGCCACAAGCTGGGAATATCAACGCCGGAAGTCGTCTTTTCGCAAACACGCCTTCACCAGGGGGCAATTCAGGCAATTCTGGCGACTCGGGAATTGGCTGGGTTTTCCAGTGTTGAGGCATGGCAGGAGAGCGTAACTGACGATTTCGTGAAAAAAGAGACACTCGATGCTCTCTCCCGAAAACTTGGCGAGATTCTGTCAAGACTTCACAATAGTCGCTGGCAGCATGGCTGTCTGTATGATAAACACATTTTTTTTCGTCATGAAAGGAAGGGCAGCAACGAGATTGAAGTCGCACTGATTGATCTCGAAAAATGCCGTCGACGGTTATCAATTAGCCAGGCCTCCCGGCACGACATACGCCAGATGCGCCGACATATGCCCGCGATGACTGAACGCCACTGGGGCATTTTCAATTCCACCTATCGACAATTTTCCTACCTCAGTCCAAACAAAGGTGTGCCCTGGCTTTCCACAACCGATTGCAACTAACCCCGCAACCCCGGTTATCGACGACTGGCTGAAAAAAAATCCCAGGCAAAAAAAACCGGGCTTACGCCCGGTTTCTATAAAGCGTTGTTCTCAATCGGTAAAAACCGGTGCCGCGACATATTCCCAGAGCAAGACGGTAGCTACCAGAACAACCACCACATACACAAGGGAAACAGCAAAAATCGCACTGGCATAGAGAAAACCCTGGTCCTCCGGCACATTCATCACATCGGGAATCCCGAGGTACATCAACCGAATTGCATAACTGCAGGCGGCGATAGCAAGCAGAAGATCCAGCCACCAAATCGGATAAACCGCAAAAATACCTGCCAGAAAAACCGGGCTACAACAGAGACCCATAAACACAAACCCTTTTAATGGGCTCGATTCACTATTATAGGTTTTCGACATCCAGGCAATCATCCAGCCAATAAATACCAGCGCGCCCATCAGGGCAAAGTAAAACATGACTATCAAGGGTATTGCGCTAGCTTCGGTAATCCTGGTGGGCTCATCATGGACAATCGTCCATCCAAACTTCGTTGTTCCAATATAAAACCCGATCGCAGGGATCATACCCAGAAAAATAAAATAGATGGCCATGCGCTTGATTGTCTCATCGGACAGTGCAGCAATTTTCTTCCATTCGGACTGTGGATCGTAGAGTAACCCGGCAATGTGACCTAGCATAAAATCCCCGTTTTTCTTATTTAAGACTAACAATCGGCCAACAGACATATAGTTTATTATAAAACACCTGCTTTTATACCGCTTAAATCAAATCGTTGGCATTGATCGAAATCAATAACCCTTATAACACCTACTACAGTCAATGGTGCATGTGCTGATGAGCACTGACCCCATCACTTTGTTCAGAAATCACTTCTCGTTGATGATTATGTGCCATCGCATTCCAGAGGGTCCACGCACCAAATACGATAACTATCATCCCCATGGCTGTTCTCAAAGCACGAATCTGCAACCACCGCTTTAGCTGACTGGAAAAAACGCCCCCGGCCAGCATGACCGGCAACGTGCCCAGGCCGAACGCCATCATGGATAGTGCACTCGACACGGGGTGAGCAGTGGCAGCGGCGTAAACCAGTGCCGAATACACCAGGCCACAGGGTAACCAACCCCATAACATACCAAACAGAAAGGCCCTGCCAACCGTGCGGACACGGAACAACCTGGTTGCGAAAGGCTGAATATGGCGCCAGGCATGTTGCCCCCCACGCTCAAGCCAGGACAGGAAGTGCCACCAACCCGCCAGATACAACCCCATCAGAATAAGCAGCACCCCCGCAAAAATACGCAGTGAAGGCCCCAGAGACAGGTATTCATGACCAAACAATCCCAGCAGACCGACCAGCGCACCGATAAGCCCATAAGATGTAATTCGCCCTAGATTGTAGCTTAGGAGGATTGGCCAACGCCTGCGTTGATCATCGGCGGCAAAACCCAGTGCGGCGACAATCCCGCCACACATACCAACACAATGCCCGGCACCCATCAAACCAATAACCAGCATTGCCAGTATGGACATACTGTCAAATTCAAACATTATTCCGGGCTCTTTGAAGGTGGAGAGTCTTCAGGTTGACGGGGGCGAGCCTCGACATCAACCTCAACAGGGTCATCAGCCCCATCGTCAAATAGTATTCTCTCGCCCTCCCCCTCTAGATCATCATACTGGCCACTGTTTACTGCCCAGAAAAAAAACCAGATCGCCAATGCACAGAAAATCAAGGACACAGGGATCAGCAAATACAAACTGGTCATTGGGTTATAACCTGCCAAAGATGAAAAGTATCAGCCATCGTCACGTGGCAAAACAAGGCTGTTGTGAGCACATCATGGGTACGTCGCCACGCCGACTCAGCCGCAGGGCATTACCCACAACCAATAGCGAACTGGCAGACATACCAATCGCGGCCGCCCAGGGAGGAATCATTCCCGCCACGGCCAGCGGCAATGCCAGGAGATTGTAGAGTAATGCCCACGTGAGATTCTGACGAATGATCTGGCGTGTCCGTCTGGCAAGACCGATCACTTCCGGCAATGTATTGAGGTTGCCCGATAGCAATATACTGTCAGCATGGATTCTGGCGAAATCACTGGCATCACCCAGTGCCACTGAGGCATCGGCACCGCTCAGTACAGGCACATCATTGATACCATCACCAACCATCAACACCCGGTGCCCGGCCTGCTGACAGCGGTTGACCCAATCGAGTTTTGCCGCTGGACTCTGCTGCCCGAACCACTGCTGAATACCCAGCTTGGTCGCCATATTTTCAACCGCTGCAACACGATCACCACTCAGTAAAACTGTCTCCAGACCCTGCGCTGTCAGCTGCTGAATGGCAGACGCCGCACCGGAGCGCAACTGATCCTGTAAAATAATCCAGGCCAGTGGCCGGGATTGTTCCGCCAAAAGAAGTGGTAACTGGCCTGCATCAACTGGTGCCATAGCTGGCATGGGAAGATCAAACAACCTGCTGATATAGTCCGGCTGACCGATAGCAAAGCGACTTCCATCAATCGTAGCGGAAATGCCTGATCCGACTTCCTGAACAACGTCAGTTCCCCTATCCGTCACCGCTGTGCCGGCAAAAGCCCTGGCAATGGGATGCCTGGAATCCTGCTCCAGGGTCGCAGCGATAGCCAGCACATCAGATTCTTTTTGGTCAGCCAGCTCAATCACCTCAACGATACTCAGATCACCCAGTGTCAACGTGCCCGTTTTGTCAAAAACAATTCGATCGACTTGCGACAAAACCTCCAGCATCCGACTTCGACTGATCAGAAAACCGCGCTGACGCAACTCGCCTGTTGCCACCGCAATAGCGGCTGGCGTTGCCAAAGATAACGCGCAGGGGCAGGTAACAACCAGCACAGAGAGCACAACCCAAATAGCTTCCTCCGGTTGGTGCTGCCACCACCAAAAAGCCACCAGGGCGGAGACAACCAACACGGCAGCGACAAAATAACCCGCCACCCGATCAGCCATCGCAACCGCTGCTGGTTTATCACTGCGCGCCTTTTCAACCAACTGCAAAATTGCCGACAAACGGGTCTGATGACCAACGGCAGACACTCTGATCAGCAAGGGGTTCTCACTGTTGACGGTTCCCGCAGAAACCACATCACCGGGGGATTTACCGACCGGCATCTGTTCGCCGGTGAGAACAGCTTCGACCACGCTGCTGACACCCTCGGTAATCTCTCCATCACAGGGAATGGTTTCACCGGAGGCAACGCGAATCAGGTTCCCAGGCAACAGCAGCTTGACCGGAATCGTCTCCTCTTTATTGCCGTTCAATCGCCTGGCTGTCACCGGCAACAATTGGCCGAGCGATTCGGCTCGCATGTCATTGCGATGGCGAACCCGCATCTCGAAATATCGCCCCAACAGTAAAAAAAATGTGAACATGGCAATAGAGTCAAAATAAACTTCGCCCGTTCGGGTCACGGTAGCCCAGCAGCTGGCTGAAAAACCGAGGATTATCGCCAGTGAGACCGGAACATCCATGATCAGATGGCCTTGACGCAAGCTGTACCATGCAGCTCTAAAGAAAGGATAGGCCGAGAACAAAACCACCGGCAGGGCAATAATAAAGCTGACCCAACGCAGGAAATTTTGCCACTCGGGCTCCATACCCTGAAAGGCGCCTGCGTAAAGACCAATGGCGACCATTCCCGCCTGCATCATCCCCAGTCCGGCAATACCCAAACGTTGCAGAAAGCGGCGATTTTCATGATCTCGCAACTGGCGTATAGCCTCGTCACTAACGGGACGAGGGTCGTAGCCGATTTGCTGTAGCTCTTCCAATAATTCACTGAGTTTCAGTGATTCTGGGTTCCAGGTGATGAATGCTCGATGGCTGGTGACATTAACCCGCACCTCAATCACCCCCGGCAATTTACTCAGGTGATTCTCGATCAGCCAGGCACAGGCTGTACAGGTAATGCCCCCTATCAAAAGGCGAATCTGCCGGTTGTCATCGACAGTCTCCACGTAATCCGCTTGCACCTCAGGCAAATCATAAACTGCCAGCGATGCCTGATCCGGAGCTTCCGGACGATTAGCGCTCTTCGTACGATACTGGTAAAAGCGCGCCAATCCACCATCACAGATAGCCGTGGCAACGGCCAGGCAGCCCGGACAACACATAGCCCTTGGCTCCCCCTGAATCACCAGTACCCAGTCAGTACCGGCGGGAACTGGCAATCCACAGTGATAACAGGATTGTGGCGTCATTCCGCCCTCAGGATAATCTGATCTGCAGTTGCAAAATTCAGCTCGCCGACTAACCGCCAATCCCTGTCGGGTTCGGGTAATACCCGCAGGTAATAACGCGACAGCAATGGCTGATTGAGGTCGGTGCGGTAGTGGCCGCCGGTGATCTCGGTCAGCAGCATCTCGCGATCACGTTTTGAGTCTGTTGGATGAAACAACAACAGTGCAAGCTGCTCTGGTAGTGGATGGACCGTATCAATAGTGACAAACAACTCACCACTGGTGGCATCCAGACGCAACTCGGCAGAGAGCCCCAACGCTTCGGCACGTCGATCCTGCTCCAGCACCTGATTGATGGCAAGGCCGTCGCGATAGTAATTATCCACCACCAGACTATCGGCCCCGGAAAATGCAATATAGACAGTCACCAGACTGGCGATCACCACGCTACCTGGCAGCGCTATTAGAAACCATGGCCAGAATTGACGATACCAGGGGGGAGTGTTGCTGTCGGTTGAAAGTGGCAAGGCTGTGTCCTCGGACGCTGACTATGGGCGGAAATACTGTGTCGGGAAATGTTGCAGAAAAACTAGCGTTGCAAACGCGGGCCAATAAAGCGGCTTTCCTGACGTGCATGAATAACTTCACTATCAATCGCCTCAACAACGAACATGACATCCGTGTTAGGAACATCCATCAAACCTGGATCAAGCTCGATTCTGACGGGCATACTCAACACCTCTCCTTCCTTGACACTGACCACATCCTTGCCGAGATAGTTAAATGGATAGTCGCCAGTCACCTCAATGCTGTAGCTATGGTCACGCGTATCCATATTATTGATTTTCAGAGTATAGATATTCTCAACCAAACCCCGGGTAGTTTCACGATAGAGAACATTTCGATCACGAATGACATCCACGCCCAATGGAACACGCGTCGCAATGGTATAGCTGAAGGCTGACACCATTAGAGCCAGCGCAACGGCATAGCCGATAAAACGGGGCCGAAAAATACTGGTCTTACCGTATTCCATGGCGTGTTCCGTGGTAAAGCGAATCAGACCCGGTTCGTAACCCATTTTGTCCATGACGGTGTTACAGGCATCAATACAAAGACCGCAGTCTATGCACTCGTATTGAAGCCCATCGCGAATATCAATTCCCGTGGGGCATACCTGTACGCATAAGGAACAATCTACACAGTCACCCTTGCCTGCTGCCCGATAGTCCTCGTCTTTCCGTCTAGCACCGCGTGGCTCGCCCCGCTTCTCATCATAGGAAACCACCAGAGTATCCTGATCAAACATGACCGACTGAAAGCGGGCGTAAGGGCACATGTATTTACATACCTGCTCCCGGAGAAAACCCGCATTCATGTAGGTCATCACTGAGAAAAAAAACGTCCAGAAGACAGCTGCCGGATGTGCCGAGAAGGTAAAGAGTTCGGGAACCAGCTGTCGGATCGGGTTAAAATAACCCACAAACGTCAAACCGGTAACAAATGCCACCAACCCCCACAACAACAATTTACTGCCCCGGCGCAGGATTTTCTGGCTATGCCAGGGCGCTCTGTCCAATTTGATGCGCTGATTGCGGTCACCCTCACACCAGTCTTCAATGTACATGAAGATCATGGTCCAGACGGTCTGGGGGCAGGAAAATCCACACCACACCCGACCTACCAGAACCGTTACAGTGAACAGGGCAAAGGCTGAGATAATCAGCGCCCAGGCCAACAACATGAAGTCCTGTGGCCAGAAAGTGATCCAGAAAATATGGAATTGCCGGGCCGGCAGGTCAAACCAGATGGCCTGACGGCCATCCAGATTTATCCAGGGAAGCAGAAAATAGGCACTGAGCATCGGCAGCCATGTCCAGCGCTGCAGGTTTCGATAAAATCCAGGAAGCTGACGGGTCTGAATTTTTTCTCTCGTTTCATAGAGATCAAGAACCCGGATAACTTCCTCTGAGGACCGGTTGCCGGCTTTTTTTTCCGGCTCTTGTTCACCCGTCATTTAATTTTGACACTCCCGTTAGGCAAATCCTCAAACGTTATTGGTTTTTGGATAAGCTGTACACATACGCTGTCAACAGATGTATTTTTTCTGCCTTTAGCTTGTCGGCCTGAGCAGGCATGTTACCGTTTCGACCATTGCGAATAGTATGACGAACCAGCGTAGGGGAACCACCATACAACCAGATGCCATCGGTCAGGTTGGGTGCTCCCAGCATCTTGTTGCCAGTACCGTCTGCACCATGACAGGCTGCACAGTAGGTGGCGAATAACTGGCTACCGGCCTCGGCTTTTTTGGCATCATGCTCGCGACCGCTGATTTTGAAAACATACTCGGCGACATTGTCCACGCCATCCTCGCCCAGAGCACCCCCCAGGGCCGGCATGGCACCCTGCCGCCCATTGACTAACGTAGTCTTGATATCTTCCACACTGCCGCCGTAGAGCCAATCACTGTCAGCCAGGTTGGGGAAACCATAGCTGCCCCTGCCATCGGAACCATGACAGACCGCACAGTTATTATTGAACAGGCGACGACTCATTTTCATCGCCTCGGGATTGGCGATCAATTCCTCAACCGGTGTTTCACTATACTGCTCGTAGAGTGGCGCATACTTCGCCTCTGCCTCGGCCACCTCTTCTTCCCACTGGCCCACCTGTGTCCAGCCGAGCACACCCCCAAAGTTTCCCAACCCTGGATACAGCACCAGATAGATGACCCCGAACACGACGGTGCCCACGAACATCTTGAACCACCAGCCTGGCAGAGGATTGTCATACTCCTCAATACCGTCATAAACATGGCCTGTTTTTGGGGCCTCGCCCTCTTTGGTGTCATCGGAAACTTCAACCTTGCGATTGGCGAACAACAACCATGTACAACCGACAATAGTGATTGCGGTAAATACGATAATCCAGATACTCCAGAAGGTACTCATGTCAGCTCATGCCTCTACTTATCTTCATCCTGAGAAGATTTGGTGTCATCAACTTTGGTGTCATCAACAAAAGGTAGTTGTGCCGCCTCATCAAAATCTTTTTTCTTGCGGCCACTGTAAGCCCACCAACAGACCCCGAGAAAAGCGATCATGGTGAGTATGGTGCCGATACCTTGTAATGTGCCCTGATCCATTAGCGTTTCTGCGTCAAAAGTGTGCCGAGTTGCTGGAGATACACCACCAGCGCATCAATTTCCTTTACCTCACCGTTGGCAAAAGGTGCAGCGGCATTGGCGATATCCTCATCCGAATATGGGACGCCAACTGTTCTCAATGCCTTCATTTTGGCTGCAGTATCTTTACCGGTCAGCGTATTTTCAAACAGCCAGGGGAATGCCGGCATGTTTGACTCAGGTACCACATCCCTCGGGTTATAGAGGTGTGCCCGCTGCCAGTCATCACTATAGCGGCCACCAACCCGCGCCAAATCGGGGCCAGTGCGTTTGGAGCCCCAGAGAAAAGGATGCTCGTAAACATGCTCACCCGCGACAGAATAGTGGCCATAACGCTCGGTTTCAGCACGCAACGGCCTGACCATCTGTGTGTGGCACACATGGCAGCCTTCACGGATGTAAATATCACGACCTTCCAATGCCAATGGCCCCAGCGGTTCAAGGCCTTCGACAGGCTGCGTTGTTTGATTCTGCCAGAACAGCGGAATAATCTGGGTTAGCCCACCAAAGCTGATGGCAACCACGATCAGCACAATCATCAGCCCGATATTTTTTTCAACAATCTCATGTTTCACTGTTGTTCTCCTATCAGACTGTACGGGGTTCGGCAGCGGTCACTTCCTGCTGCTGAACATCCCCACGAATGGTTCGCCAGACGTTGTAGGCCATCACCAGCATACCGGCAAAGAAAATCACACCACCCAACAAGCGCACGTAATAACCCGGGTAGCTCGCCTCAATTGACTCAACAAAGCTGTATGTCAGGGTCCCATCGGTGTTGAAAGCACGCCACATCAGACCCTGAGCAATGCCGTTAACCCACATGGAGGCGATGTAAAGCACGGTACCAATGGTTGACATCCAGAAGTGCAGGTTGATCAGTTTTACACTGTACATCTGAGCACGTTGATAAAGCACTGGAATCAGGTGATAGAGCATGCCAATGGAAATCATGGCCACCCAACCAAGGGCGCCGGAGTGAACATGGCCAATCGTCCAGTCAGTATTGTGAGACAGTGCATTTACGGTCTTGATCGACATCATTGGACCTTCAAAGGTCGACATGCCGTAAAAAGACAGGGACACCACCAGAAAGCGCAGGGTCGGATCGTAACGGAGTTTATGCCAGGCACCTGACAGGGTCATCATGCCGTTGATCATGCCACCCCAGGAGGGAGCGAGCAGAATCAGAGACATCACCATTCCCAGACTCTGAACCCAATCGGGCAAAGCCGAGTAATGAAGGTGGTGGGGACCTGCCCAAATGTAGACGGCAATCAGCGCCCAGAAATGCACGATCGAGAGACGATAGGAATATATCGGCCGACCCGCCTGTTTGGGCACGAAGTAGTACATCATGCCCAGGAAGCCCGCCGTCAGGAAAAACCCTACTGCATTGTGGCCGTACCACCATTGCACCATCGCATCGATCGTACCGGCATAGGCCGAATAGGATTTGAAAGCTGTTACCGGGATGGCAGCACTGTTGCCGAGGTGCAACACGGCAATTGTGATAATAAAGGCCCCAAAAAACCAGTTGGCCACGTAGATGTGCTTGGTGCGGCGTTTCATGATGGTGCCGAAAAAAACCACCGCAAACGCCACCCAAACCAACGTGATCAGGATATCGATCGGCCACTCCAGCTCCGCGTACTCTTTAGAGGTGGTCAGCCCCAAAGGCAGGGTAATCGCCGCGGCAACAATCACCGCCTGCCAGCCCCAGAAGGTAAACCCAATCAACCAACCGCCAAACAGTCTTGCCTGACAGGTTCGCTGCACCACATGGTAGGCAGCGGCAAACAGTGCACTACCACCGAAGGCAAAAATAACCGCATTGGTATGGAGCGGACGAAGTCGCCCAAAGTGAAGCCATGGCTGGTTAAAATTAAGACCCGGCCAGATCAGCTCAGCGGCGATAAACACCCCCACCAGCATCCCGACGATCCCCCAGACCACAGTCATGATGGCAAACTGTTTGACCACCCTGATATTGTATTCCGGCTGGTCACCGGCGCTTGCGACATTGCTACTCATTGCATTTTCTCGTCATTAATCCATTCTTTGGAACCCGTGAGAGTAGCCTTCAACTCCCTAAACTACTCCCTGCGTATTATTCCCTAAACCCACCCACACTGATATTGATTTGCATCAACTCGAACAGGTGGCAATCAGGAATCCATCTTGCGATTTTTGTTGGCGGCAATCCGCAAACGCAATGCATTCAGTTTGATAAAACCCTCTGCATCCTTCTGATCATAGGCCCCGGCGTCATCTTCGAAGGTGGCAATTTTCTCATCAAAAAGGCTGTCATCAGACTGACGACCCACCACAGTGACATTACCCTTATAAAGTTTTACACGCACCTTGCCGTTTACCACGTGTTGCGTTTCATCAATCATCACCTGCAACATCTTGCGTTCCGGGGACCACCAGTAGCCGTTATAAATCGTCTCGGCATATTTGGGCATTAATGCATCTTTCAAATGCGCCACCTCACGATCCAGTGTGAGTGATTCGATGGCCCGATGCGCCCGCAACATAATAGTCCCGCCCGGTGTTTCATAACAGCCACGTGATTTCATGCCCACGTAGCGGTTCTCAACCAGGTCTAGTCGACCAATCCCATTGTCGCCGCCCAATTTATTGAGGTGAGTAAGTACTGTAGCCGGTGTCATGGGTTGATCATCAATTGCAACAATATCGCCTTTTTCATAGGTGAGTTCGACATAGGTAGGCTGGTCAGGTGCCTTCTCGGGAGAGACACTCCAGCGCCACATATCCTCTTCAGGCTCCCACCAGGGATCTTCAAGATTACCCCCCTCATAGGAGATATGCAGCAAATTGGCATCCATTGAATAAGGGGATTTTTTCTTCTTGGTAGAAAAATCTACCGGAATATCGTGCTGCTCACAGTAGCCCATCAGTTTTTCACGGGATGTCAGATCCCACTCCCGCCACGGGGCGATCACTTTGATACCCGGCTTCAGAGCATAAGCACCGAGCTCAAAACGTACCTGATCATTTCCCTTACCGGTCGCACCGTGAGAAATCGCATCTGCACCGGTTTCGTTGGCAATTTCGATCAGTCGTTTGGCAATCAGTGGCCGGGCAATAGACGTCCCCAGCAGGTATTCCCCCTCATAAATTGTGTTGGCACGAAACATCGGGAATACATAGTCACGTACATACTCCTCGCGAAGATCATCCACATAGATTTCTTTCACGCCCAGCGCCGCCGCTTTGGCGCGGGCCGGTTCCACCTCTTCTCCCTGACCGATATCCGCAGTAAATGTGACGACTTCACAGCGATAGGTTTCCTGTAGCCACTTGACAATAACCGAGGTATCCAACCCCCCCGAATAGGCTAAAACAACTTTTTTAATGTCGGACACGACATGACTCCTGATTGGTATTTTGTGGGATAAAAGTGGGCACTATTCTAATCGTTAAGTGGATAGTTTCACAGTGAGCAGGGCAGGCTCTGCCGAATCACCCTGATCCTACTCAAAATGTTTAATCCGGCGACCGAAACCGGATCGCCCTCGTTTCTTCTGTTAAGCCAACAACGATTCCGGTAGCATTGATTGACTCAATGACCACCTGTAGCAGCCAACTTGAACATGACTCAATTAACCATCACCCGCCCCGATGATTGGCACCTGCACTTGCGCGATGGGCAACTGCTCGCCTATACCGTACCAGACGCCGCGCGATATTTTGGCCGCGCCATCATCATGCCCAACCTGCTTCCACCGGTACTCAATACCGCTCAAGCCCTTGCCTACCGAGAGCGGATTCTGGCCCATCGTCCAGCCGACAGTCAGTGGAAACCGTTAATGGTGCTGTATTTGACCGACAATACCGACCCGGCGGAGATAGAACGAGCCACGGCGTCTGGGCATGTGGTCGCATGCAAGTATTATCCGGCCGGCGCGACCACCAACTCGGACTCCGGTGTCACCCAACTGGACAATATCTATCCCGTCCTGGCGCGTATGGAAAAAATCGGCATGCCACTGCTGCTGCACGGTGAGGTCACGGATACTGAAGTCGATATTTTCGATCGGGAAGCGGTATTTATCGACAGGCACCTCGGCAAGCTCATCAACAACTTTCCGGCACTGAAAATTGTGCTGGAACACATAACTACCCACGACGGCGCCCAGTTCGTAGCAGAGGCATCAGCCAATATAGCTGCCACCATCACGCCCCAACATCTGCTGTTCAACCGCAACCAGATGTTGGCGGGCGGTATCCGCCCCCATTACTATTGTCTCCCCATACTGAAACGGCAACACCACCAACAGGCACTGATCGCAGCCGCCACCAGTGGCGACCCCAGTTTTTTTCTGGGCACTGATTCGGCGCCCCACAACACCCATCGCAAGGAAACCGCCTGCGGCTGTGCCGGTTGTTATTCCAATCATGCCGCGCTCGAACTCTATGCCGAAGCCTTTGATCAAGCCGATGCGCTGGACAAGCTCGAAGGGTTTGCCAGTTTTTTTGGCGCAGACTTCTATGGCATGCCCCGCCATACTGACACGATCACGCTGCAGCTTTCACCGTGGCAAAGTCCGACCAGCCTCCCCTTTGGCAGTGACACCCTCACACCATTAGGTGCTGGAGAAACCAGGCAATGGAGCGTCAGTTAATTATGCACCCGCCCATCTCGGATCGTTTCAGAGGCTTTCTCCCCGTGGTCATCGACGTGGAGACCGGCGGCTTTAATGCCGCTACCGACGCATTGCTGGAAATGGCTGCTGTGACACTGGCCATGGACGAAGATGGCATCCTCATGCCCAGCGAGATTATCTATCATGCGGTGATCCCGTTTGAAGGAGCCAACGTCGAGCAGGCGGCTCTGAACTTCACTGGTATCGACATCAACGACCCCTACCGGATGGCGCTGGAAGAAAATGAGGCCTTGAGAGCCCTGTTTCAGCCTATTCGCAATGCAGTAAAGGAGGCACACTGCAGCCGCGCTGTCATGGTGGCACACAACGCGCATTTTGACCTTGGATTTGTCAACGCAGCTGTTGAAAGAAATGGCATTAAACGCAACCCCTTCCACCCATTTTCCTGCTTTGATACGGCCACACTGGCCGGGCTTGCCTATGGACAGACCGTACTGGCCAGAGCCTGTGAAGCAGCAGAAATAGAGTTCAGCAACGACAAGGCACACTCTGCAGCCTATGACGCTGAAAAGACGGCAGAATTGTTCTGTGGTATCGTCAACCGCTGGAAAGATCTCGGCGGTTGGCATAAGTAACCCAGGTAAATGGGATACATAGAACGTCGTCAGTCGAAAACCATCACAAACATCATCAAGGAACAGACATTATGAGCGACAAGATAAGCGGCAAGGCCAAGGCAATTATCGCGCACATTACCCTGATCGGCTGGATTGTTGCGTTGGTACTCAACATGCAGAAACGCGACAGTTATGCATCCTTCTATATTCGTCAGTATCTCGGCATCATGATTTGCGGGTTTGTCGGCAACATGGTGTTCAGTATGATTCACAACTCACTGGTCATGATCTGGGCAATACTGGTGCTGGTGGCCTGGATAATCAGTCTTGTTGGTGCCATCACCGACAAGGAAACCGAGATACCTTATGTAGGCAGCTACTTTCAGGACTGGTTCAAAGGTCTTTAGGAGAGATAGAACCCCGGGCACAGGTCGCCACGGGGTTGAAGGAGCATTCACTATAACTGCCCGGCCTACACCTAATACTGGGAAACCGGCAATCTTACTACCAGACCATCCAACTCAGCCGTAACCTTGATCTGACAGCTCAGACGGCTGGTTGGCTCCGGGGCCGGCACCATCTCAAGCATCAACTGCTCACTGCCTTCGGGCGGGCCTACTTTATCAAACCAGTCCTCATCGACATAACAATGGCAGGTCGCGCAACTGCACACACCACCACACTCACCAAGAATGCCGTCAATCATATTATCGACGGCACCCTGCATAACAGATTGCCCCACCGGCACCTCAGCCTCGTACTCTGCACCATTCGCCTCGACGTAATGAATCAACGGCATATAACAACCTCATATTTATCTATTGTGGCCAATCAGCTCAGCCAGTTTTTTGGATCAATAGTTTCATCAGCCAGCGCGACAGGGTCCACAGCAAGCCCTCTGGCCAACAGTTGCCTGGCAACCATAAACTCTTTTGGCCGGTTGATACAATCTGCCGCCAACAGCCGGCCACCACGGAGATACCAGGCAACAAAGCCTCTCTGCCGATCTTTGCCGCCCCGCAGGACCACCTGATCGTAACCCTCACTCAGACCGGCAATCTGCAACTTCAAATCGTATTGATCAGACCAGAACCAGGGATAACTCTGATACGGAACAGGTCGATCACAGAGTGTCCCCGCCGCTGTTTTTGCCTGTTCGACCGCATTGGGAACGGACTCCAGGCGTACACGGCGTCCCAGCAGCTCGTTCGGGTGATTGGTGCAATCGCCAGCGGCAACAATGTCCGGATCAGATGTCCGGGCGAACTCGTCAACCAGAATACCATTGTCTATCGCCAGCCCACAGGCTTCAGCCAATTCCACATTGGGTGTAACACCTACACCGATAATGATCAGGTCCGCAGGAAAGCGGCTGCCATCAGCACAAATCACCACCCTGATTCCATCTCTATCTTCTATGGACAGCACCTCGACACCCGTGTGGATATCCACACCCTCTTCACGATGAACCTCGGCATAAAAAGCGGATACCTCTGACGCACAGACTCTGGAAAGGACACGCGCCTCTAATTCAAGCAGCGTCACGGCCATCCCCAGGCCGCGCAATGCCGCAGCGGCTTCCAGACCAATATAACCACCACCGATTATGACCGCGCTTTTATCCGGTGAAATATTGGCGCGAATGCCGTCCACATCAGCAAGGGTCCGCAGGTAAAACACACCCGGGCTGCCAACACCCCTGATGCTGGCTGGCCTGGCACGCGCGCCGGTACAAAGGGCCAGCTTTTGATAGCTCAATTGTTGCCCATCTTCCAGAGCGACCATTTTTGCTGTCCGGTCAATGCTCAGCACACGACGCCCGGTCAACAGATCGACACCATGGCTGGCATAGGCGGCAGCAGGACGAATCAGGATATTATCGGCCGTTCGCTCGCCAGCGAGATAGTCTTTCGAAAGCGGTGGGCGTTGGTAGGGAGCCTGAGACTCCTCTCCCACCAGCAGAATCTCCCCCTGCCAGTTCTGCTGACGAAGGCTCGACGCAAGTTGAGCCGCAGCGTGACCTGTTCCGACAATAACCACCCGTCTCTGCATGCTGCTCATCGCTCCGGCCAAAGGAACACATTATCCTTAGTCAACGGAAGCATTGGCAAGAGCCCCCTGCAAACAACGCCAATAAAGCCACCGGGGGCCGCCCAGGGAGATTAGCCAGAAAAAAACTGCCATAATGTAGAAAAACTACAAATCGAGCCACTGACCAGGAAAGAGATTACAGCTTGTTTTATCATCAAGAATTCACATTTAAGGCCAAATCCTCATAAAAACTTTTACCAAAGACGAGACATGTTTCGCTTGAAACACCAAAATCATGTATCTAGACTACACAAAATTTGGACGCCTGCGACGACGGCAGAACGCATGGTAATTTCATTACCATTGGCGTTAGAATAGCTGCCCTGCCCGGCCCCTTATAACGATTTAAACCGAGAGAAAAATGGCTGACTCATTCAAAGAAAGTGCCCTGCGTTACCACACCCACCCCGTTCCGGGAAAAATAGAAATTCGCCCAACCAAACCACTCGCCAACAAGCGCGACCTTTCTCAGGCCTATTCTCCGGGTGTTGCCTATGCCTGTGGGGCCATTGTAAAAAACCCCACGGAAGTGGCGAATGTCACAGCTCGGGGCAACCTGGTGGCTGTCATTACGAATGGCACCGCTGTGCTGGGATTGGGCGATATTGGTCCACTGGCCGCCAAACCCGTGATGGAAGGCAAGGCGGTTCTGTTCAAGAAATTTGCCAATATCGACGTGTTTGATATTGAAATTGATGAAACCGATGTGGACAAGCTGGTGGATACCATTGCCTCGCTGGAACCCACCTTTGGCGGCATCAATCTCGAGGATATCAAGGCTCCCGAGTGCTTTCTGGTGGAGAGAAAACTCAGGGAGCGCATGAATATCCCGGTTTTTCACGACGATCAACATGGCACGGCCATTGTTTCAGCCGCAGCGGTCTACAACGGGCTCAGGATCGTCAACAAGAAGATTGAAGACATCAAACTGGTGGTGACCGGTGCCGGAGCAGCCAGCATCGCCTGCGTGGATTTGCTGGTCAGCATGGGACTGCAAAAAGCCAATATTCGAATGATCGACCGCAACGGGGTCATCTACAAAGGCCGTGCAGAAGGGATGAACCCCTGGAAAGAAAGCTATGCGGTGGAGACCGAAGACCGCACTCTGGACGATGCCATCGACGGCGCAGACCTGTTTTTGGGCCTGTCCGGTCCCGGCATCCTTAAGGTCGACATGGTCAAGAAAATGGCACCCAACCCGTTGATTCTCGCCATGTCCAACCCCACCCCCGAAATCATGCCGGAAATCGCCAAGGCCGCCCGCCCGGATGCCATCCTGGCCACCGGCCGCTCCGACTACCCCAATCAGGTCAATAACGTACTCTGCTTTCCGTTCATTTTCCGCGGCGCGCTCGACTGCGGCGCCACCGTCATCAATGACGCCATGAAACAGGCCTGTGTAAAAGCCATCGCCGATCTGGTTCACCGCGAACCATCGGAAGCCGTGGCAGAAGCCTACGCCGATGAAGTATTGAAATTCGGCCCGGAATACCTGATTCCCAAACCTTTTGACCCACGCCTGATCGAGGAAGTCCCCCTGGCGGTAGTCAAAGCTGCCATGGAAAGCGGCGTCGCCACCCGTCCCATCGAGGATATGGAGGCCTACCGCAACAAACTTCACTCTTATGTGAGCCGCAGCCGCCTGTTCATGCAACCAATGATCGAACTGGCCCGTCGTCACCCGTCGCGCATTGCCTATGCCGAGGGAGAGAACGACGACGTATTGCGTGCCATGCAGGGTATTGTGGATGAAAAAGTTGCCAAGCCAATTCTGATCGGCCGCCCCAACGTGATTGAGCGCAAAATTCAGGACATGGGGTTGCGTATCAAGATCGGCACCGACATCGAGATTTTCAATCCCGAAGAAGGTGATCACCACCAGAACTACTGGCAGTTCTATCACCAGCGAGTGGGACGATCCGGCGTTTCCGTGGAAGCCGCCCAAAACACAGTGCACACCAACAACACAGCACTGGCAGCAATTATGGTCGCCCTCGGTGATGCCGATGGATTGATATGCGGCAAAGTCGGTCGTTTCGACAAGCACCTGAAAGACATCAGCAGCATCCTGCCCCAGAGCAGCACCACTGAGATGTCATCGGTTTGCGTGCTACTGATGGAGGACGGACCACTGTTCCTTGCCGATCCATTCGTCAATGTGGACCCCAACGAACAACAGATCGTCGCCACCGCACTGAACACCATCAACTTCGTCAAAGGTTTTGGTATAGCGCCAAAAGTGGCCCTGCTCTCGCACTCCAACTTCGGCACTTACGATGACCACTCTGCCCACAAGATGAAACGGGCCGCCGAGCAATTGCGCGAGCAATTGCCCGATGTCCAGATCGAGGGCGAAATGCACGCCATGTCCGCCATGAACGAAACCCTGCGCGGCAAGACTTACCAGAATGCCAATATGCAGGGGCAGGCCAATGTATTGATCATGCCCAATATGGATGCGGCCAGCATCACCCTTGGCCTGTTGCGCTCACTGACCAATGCCCGATTGGTTGGGCCATTCCTGTTCGGTTTCGACAAACCGGCCCATATCCTGATTCCGTCCGTCTCCGGACGAGGTATTCTGAATATGACAGCGTTAATCGGGGCGGACATCACATCAAAACACGAGTGAGAAACGCCACACCATCAAAAAACGCGGCTTCTGCCGCGTTTTTTCATGACTGTAAAAAGCACTGATCTACACTAACTAGTAGTGAGGTGGCTTCTCGTCTTCGCCCTCTTCATCTGGCAACTTGGCAGCGATCTCCCCTAGTTGCCCGCGCAATGCTTCAGCGCTGGCAGCCAACCGGTCGATCTGATCCTGTTGCCGGCAAATCACATTGTTTAACTGCTGCAGGGTGTCCTCCTGAAAGGCCAACCTGGTTTCGATCTCCACCAGACGATCTTCATCCATCACCCAAGCCCTCTATTATCTAATGAGCCAAAAAAAACCGCAGAAGTCACCTTCTGCGGTTTTTCCAGAGACGACTTGCGTATCAGAGCTTGTCTGAATTTTCGGCAAGATAGGAAGCCACACCGGTGGGTGAAGCATCCATACCTTTGTCGCCTTCTTTCCAGCCGGCGGGGCAAACTTCGCCGTGTTTCTGGTGGAATGACAGTGCGTCGACGATACGCAGCATTTCATCGATATCCCGACCCAGCGGGAGGTCATTGACGATCTGATGGCGCACAACGCCGTCCTCATCGATCAGGAAAGAGCCACGGAAAGCAACGCCAGCTTCATCAAATTCAACATCGTAGGCCCGGCAGATTTCGTGCTTGACGTCGGCTACCAGCGGATATTTAACCTGGCCGATACCGCCTGCATCTACGGGTGTATTTCTCCAGGCATTGTGGGTAAATACCGAATCAATGGAGACACCGATAACTTCCACACCGCGTTTTTTGAACTCATTCAGGCGGTGGTCAAATGCAATCAGCTCTGATGGGCAAACAAAGGTAAAATCGAGCGGATAGAAAAACACGACGGCTTTCTTGCCCTTGATGTTGTCTGACAGCGTAAACGCATCAACGATTTCACCGTTACCCAGTACTGCACCAGCCGTAAAATCCGGTGCTGCTTTACCTACTAATACACCCATGATCTAACTCCTTAAATGGTCTGTTTTTCTGAAGGAATGTAGGGGCTACCTGTAGCAGCCCGTGCTCGAAACTCTTATCTCAATCTTACACAATCAGTTTTTTGTGTCTCATTGTAATTAGCTATAAGCGCCATAAGCCCTGTTTAATGATCGGGCCTTTGCCTACTCTGCAGCTTTCTGTCCACTCTGGGCGGCATCCTGTACCAGCGGAGCCAATTCACCTTTCTGGTGCATGTCAGCAATGATGTCGCAACCACCAATCAGCTCACCATTAACCCAGAGCTGGGGAAAGGTAGGCCAGTTGGCGTATTTTGGCAGATTAGCACGGATGTCCGGGTTTTCCAGAATATCGACATAGGCAAAGCGCTCACCGCAAGCCATCAATGCCTCAACCGTGCGGGCAGAAAAGCCGCATTGGGGCTGATTGGGGGAGCCTTTCATGTATAAAATGACGGGGTTCCCTTCCACCTGCTCACGAATGGTTTCCATAATATCCATTGATATAAACCTCTGACTGAAATTGGGGGCAATAAAAAATAGCCGACTATTACAGTCAACTATTTTACTCCACTGTCCATCAATCTAAAACCACCTGCCCGAAAAAACATTTTACCCCAGGCAATCTACAAATGGTCTCGTAGCTTAGAGATAGCAACAATGCAGATCGTTGCGAACAGGGCAAAACCACTATAATATCCCTGCTCCAGGGCAGCGCAACTCGCGTCTGCCTTTTTTTGTTTTGGAAGAGACCATGACCAGTGACGCATTAATGAACAATTATGGTGCCAGAAAAATCACCCTTACCCGGGGTCAAGGGTCCTGGGTCTGGGATGATCAGGGTCGCCGTTATCTGGATGCCATTTCCGGTATTGCCGTCTGCGGACTGGGTCACGCACATCCGGCAGTAACCAAGGCTATTGCGGAACAGGCTGCCACACTGGTTCATTGTTCAAATCTCTACAACATCCCCGTGCAGGAAGCACTGGCCGAACAGTTGCGCAGCATATCCGGTCTGAGCAAACTGTTTTTTTGCAATTCCGGCGCCGAGGCCAATGAAGCCGCCATCAAACTGGCACGCCTGTTTGGCCACAGCAAAGGGGTGGATCAACCCACCATTATTGTCATGGAAAACGCTTTCCACGGACGCACCATGGCAACACTCTCGGCCACCGGCAACCGCAAGGTGCAGGCAGGTTTTGAACCACTGGTGGGCGGGTTTGTACGGGCACCTCACAACGATCTGGAATCGCTGCATACCATCGCCAAAAATAATCGCAATGTGGTGGCCATTCTGGTCGAACCCATCCAGGGGGAAGGCGGCATACGGGTTCCTGCAGACAATTATTTACCCGGGTTGCGGGACATCTGTGACCAATATGACTGGCTGCTGATGCTGGACGAAATCCAGACCGGCAATGGGCGAACCGGGCAGTACTTTAATTACCAGCACGCCAACCTGATGCCCGATGTGGTGACAACGGCCAAAGGGCTGGGCAACGGGGTACCCATCGGTGCCTGTCTGGCCGGCAACAAAGCAGCTGACCTGATGCAACCCGGTAGTCACGGCACCACCTTCGGGGGTAATCCCCTGGCATGCGCAGCGGCATTGGCCACCGTCAGCACAATCCTCGACGAAAACCTCTGCCAGCGGGCCGCCACCATGGGCAATTATATAAAACAGCGTCTCGTCGAGCGCCTTGCCGACCACCCCAGGGTCGTGGGGGTACGAGGCCAGGGACTCATGCTGGCCATTGAGATGAGCGAACCCTGCCCTGAAATGGTCGCAGAAGCCGCCGCGAAAGGCCTGCTGATCAATGTCACCGCCCAGTCCGTCATCAGACTGCTGCCAACGCTGATTATCAGCGAGGACGAAGCAGATCAACTCGTTCAAATACTGGGTGAACTGATCACCCGGGGGTAACCAATTATGGCCATAAGACACTTCCTTACTTTGCAGGATCTCTCCAGAGACGAGTTGAAAGCGATCCTGCAAAGGGCGACAGAACTAAAGGTTCAGCGCCAGAAAGGCACGGATGACCATCCGTTCTCCGGCAAAGTCATGGCCATGATTTTTGAGAAGTCCTCCACTCGCACCCGGGTTTCCTTCGAGGCTGGCATGGCCCAGCTGGGGGGCAGCGCGCTGTTCCTGTCGCCCAACGATACACAACTGGGACGCGGTGAACCGGTTGAAGATTCAGCCAAAGTGATCTCAAGAATGGTGGATATCATTATGATCCGCACCTTTGGTCACGACCGCATTATCACCTTTGCTGAAAACTCCTCAGTACCTGTCATCAACGCCCTGACCGATGATTTTCATCCCTGCCAGTTACTGGCGGACATGCAAACCTACCTGGAACACCGGGGCAGCATTGCCGGCAAGCGAGTGGCCTGGATCGGCGACGGCAACAACATGTGCCAGTCCTATATCAATGCTGCGGACAGACTGGATTTTGAACTGGTCATCGCCTGCCCCGAAGGCTACGAACCCGATGCGGCACTGCTGGAGAAATTCAGCGACCGGGTATCCATTGTTCGCAATCCCCTTCTGGCTATTACCGGGGCGGACCTGGTGGTCACCGACACCTGGGCATCCATGGGCCAGGAAGAGGAAAAGAAATCACGGGAACGGGCCTTCCAGGGCTTTCAGGTCAATGAAGACATCATGCAGAAAGCGGCACCGGACGCCCTGTTTATGCACTGCCTGCCCGCCTATCGAGGCCTGGAAATCAGCGAAACGATGTTGGAATCAAAATGGTCCGTGGTCTGGGATGAAGCAGAAAATCGCCTGCATGCACAAAAGGCGCTGATTGAATTCCTGCTCAATGAAAGGACCAACAAGTCGAAGTAGAGGCCCTAGCGAAACAGCTTCCAGGGAAGTTCCACAAAGTTGGTCAGGGTCTCGCCAACACGGTATTTCATAAAGCCACTGCCGGTCAGCGCCTGACGCCATAAATCAATAATCTGGTCACTGTTGCTGATACCGGTTTTGCACCAGGTGGCGAAGTGCTCACAGTTGTTGAACACCAGATCAAAGGCAAATTCACCCAACCGGCTTTCGGCGCGCCGCATTACCGCATCCTCTGAAAAATCCAGCTCGCCCGTTTTCAGTCCTCGCAAATTGTCCATCAGACGATTCAGGCCCCGGGTGGTACGATCCAGAATATCGCCACTTTTTAGCGTCTCGAAAAACTGTTCGTAATCCCGCACATGAATCTCGTCGCCCCGGGCAAACCTGTCCATACTGGTACGCCGCACCTGACGAGGCGTCACCCAGTGATCACTGGTGTAATGGATTACCGTACCGTCGCCCGCATCAATACCGTGGTGGGCATAAATCCCACCAAAGCGAAGAGCGTAAATGTGATCACCGCGTGCCATAGGCCAGGTCCAGGTCCAGCTTCCCTTTGGAGAATCCCGTATAAAGGACTACCAAATAATAGCAGCTTAACAGGACACAGCTACTGTTCGTGATATTACGTTCGTGACGTTCGTCGCCGACAGGGACAAACTGATAGATCACCAGCTACCCGGCATCAAACAGCAAAAGTGCTAACCGGCAAAGTAATAGCGACAAACTGGCTAAAGCTGTAAGACGTGTTCACCCGGCCCCCACAATTTTTCAATCTGATTGCGGTAAATCTCAAGGGCGCCACTTGTCCAGAACTCATCACGTCCTACACGGTTGTCCGCTGCAAGCAATCCCTCGGCCGTGAGCCTGCGAACAACCTGATTTGCCACAGCTGTTTCCGTATTGACGATGGTGATATCGGGCCCCGCTAACTCAGCAATCAAATGAGACACATGGTTGTAGTGTGTGCAGCCGAGGATAATGGTATCGACCTTTTTTTCAATAAGCGGGGAAATGTAACGCTTCAGCAGTTCAATCGTCCTGTCACTGTCAAAACTCAATGATTCTATTTGAGCAGCCAGATCAGGACAGGGTTGGAGCTCAATTTTCACCCCGCTTGCGTAGCGCTCCGCCAAATTAACAAAAGAATGTGTTTTCAGCGTTCCCGGCGTCGCCAAGACACCAATCACACCGGTGCGGGAACAGAGTGCAGCGGGTTTGATCCCCGGCTCAACACCGATAATCGGAACCGGGTATTGAGTCCTGAGCTTGGCAATGGCCGACGTAGTCGCCGTATTGCATGCCACAACAACCGCCTTTGCGCCACGGGAAAGCAGGAACTCTGTGACAGCGCTCATTCGTTCCAACAGGAAGCTGTTCTCTTTATCTCCATAGGGAGCATGAAGGGCATCTGCAACATACAGAATGTTTTCACTCGGCAACAACTCCCTGACTTTTCGGGCAATTGACAGCCCACCAATGCCTGAATCAAACAGGCCTATAGCACTGGAATTGGTCATCTCGTTAAATACCGATACTGAAAGCTGAACGTTAAAGAAACTGGGGCAGCACTACAACTTCCCAGGTTTGAGTTGTTTTAGGGTTTCCGGTTTTAAAACTAGGGATAGCTCGTAGGTTGGGGTGAGGAACGAACCCCAACAATATTTACCGTGAAAAGAAAGCTCCCACCTTTTGTATCCGCACGCCGATAAGGCATTTATTCCAATTCAATTGATTTTCTTCATCCTTTTCGTTGGGGTTCGTTCCTCACCCCAACCTACGGGCTATTAAATTATTAAAGGGGTCGGTATTAAAGGGGTCGGTGACAATTGAGGATTATTCTCAATTGTCACCGACCCCTTTAAAAATACCGGACTAGTTTGGCCCTTAAGTTGTGAGTATACTGGACGACCATTGGCCTTTTAGGCTTAACAATCCACTTGATCATTATCGAGAGAGGGAACTTCTATGAAAAAAACTGTAGGATGTTTATTAATCTTGCTGTTGGCGGGGTGTGCCGGAAAATTCTCAGAGTACCCCGAAGCAAAATCATATCCCCATTCAACCCAGCAAAAGCTGCAAGCAGCGTATCACTGGAAGGTTCTAGCAGCTAATGAGGCTGAACTGATTTCATCCAAGCTTCCTCCAAGCGGAATAGTCTATCTGGCATGCACTGCTTCTAAGTGTAATGACAAGAGCAGAGGCTCAAGTATTTTCGACAATACCTATAGAGATCTTCTGACATCTGAGATGGTTAACCGTGGAATAAAAATTTCAGTATCAGAATCTGGCGCAGATCACAAGCTGGCAGTCAATGTCAACACTGTAGAACATATTGATAGAAACAGCTTACCCCCAAAAGCCGGCTATCGCACCGGTGTTCTCAGCTTTCTGGCAGGCCTTGGCACTTCCGCAAATAATTGGAGTGAGCCAGCTTTGGCCTTAATCCCTTTGTCTGCAGCTTCTGATCTCCATCAATACTGGGCTGACCGGGCAGACGAGAGTATTACTGAAGTGATTATCACTACCCAAGTTACATCGAATGGCCAAATAGTTTCCTCTAACAGCTCGATTTACTATTTTAACTCAAACGATTTCGATCACTACCAATCACAAACACGACTGTCTGTGACTGGTAATAGGTAGGGGGCTGACAAATGAAACTATCCAAAATCATATACGCCTTACTTCTATCCACTCTAATCGTTGCAACGTTATCGGCTTGTACCACCTCAAACTCAAAGGCAGGGGGATTCGTTAGTGATGCTGATATTGTCGCCCTCAGCTATAAGGCTGCAGACCTTTTGATGGAGCAGGCAGGTGATAAGATAAAACCAAATAGCAACACAATTGTTGCCAGTTATGCAGATATAAACAACCTATCCGTATCGTCAACTTTTGGCCGTATTGCCGCACAGCAAGTCGCTTCACGACTAACCCAGCGTGGCCATAAAATTACCGAAATGTTGCTAAGAAAAGATATTTATATCCAGGAACGACAGGGTGAGTTTGTCCTATCACGTGCTTTGAAAAACATCTCAGTAGAACATGATGTTACACAAGTAGTAGTAGGCACCTACGCTGTGGCCTCAAGAAATATCTATATAACGGCTAAGCTTATACGGACTTCCGATAGCGAAATCCTAGGCTCAGTGGATTACACCCTACCCTTGGGTCCAGATATGCGCCAACTGACCCGGAACTAGTTCTGATGGGTCATTAAGACTATATGCTATATGTATAGTGGTAGTATTAGTTGACGCAAGCTTTCGTAGATCACCCTCCAAGCCGCTTTCCCAGCGGCTTTTTTCTTAGCTTCTACGCAATTAAAACAGTCGGAATTAAAGGCAATTAAAGGGGTCGTAACGATTATTTGTTAATCAATCAGCCATCGCAGAGCCGCTGTGCTTCGGCGACATCCAGGGTGCCTTCATAGATGGCACGGCCGGTGATGGCACCGAGGATGCCCTGATCGGCCACTTTATTGAGTGCCACAATATCGTCCATATTGGTAATACCGCCGGAGGCGATGACCGGAATGGATGAGGCTCGGGCCATCGCTACGGTGGCATCCACGTTAACGCCCTGCATCATGCCATCGCGGTCGATGTCGGTGTAGACAATGGCGCTGACGCCGTCCGCTTCGAAGCGTTTGGCGAGATCAGCGGCCAGCACTTCGGTGACTTCCGCCCAGCCGTCGGTTGCCACACGGCCGTTTTTGGCATCGAGGCCGACGATGATATGGCCGGGGAATTGTTTGCACATGTCGGTCACAAATTCCGGCTCTTTCACGGCCTTGGTGCCGATAATCACGTACTGAACCCCGGCCTTTAGATAGGCCTCAATCGTCTCGGCATTGCGGATACCGCCACCGATCTGAATCGGCAGATTCGGGTAGGCTTTGGCAATGGCGGTGACGACTTCGCCGTTGACCGGCTCGCCGGCAAACGCACCATTCAGATCCACCAGATGCAAACGCCGGGCACCGGCATCCACCCATCTGGCTGCGGTTTCCAGCGGGCTGCCGGAAAATACCGTGGAGTCCTCCATACGACCCTGGCGCAATCGCACACACTCACCGTCTTTCAAATCAATCGCGGGGATTATCAGCACAATGTATTCCTGTTATTTCTCAATTATTTTCTGACTAAGGATTGTCTGGTATTGCGGGCCGTAAAAATGCCGACCCGATCAATCACCGCGCCATGAGACAAAGTTGCTCAGCAGTTGCAGCCCGGCCGTATGACTTTTTTCCGGGTGAAACTGCACGGCAAACAGGTTGTCGTGAACCAGCGCGGCGGCGAACTTGACCGAGTAATCACAGGTCGCAGCCACAAACTCTGGGCGACTTTCGTCCACGTAATAGCTGTGTACGAAATAGAACCGGCAATCCTGTTCAATGCCGTGCCACATGGGATGGTCGATGGTCTGGTGAACCCGGTCCCAACCCATGTGCGGAACCTTCAGTTTTTCACCGTTCTCATCCCGCAGATGGTGACCAAAAAAACGCACTTCCCCCGGCAGGATGTTCAGGCAATCAACACCATTATTCTCTTCGCTGTGTTCCAACAGAGCCTGCATACCCACACAGATACCGAGTACCGGCTTTTCCTGGACGGCTTTTGCGACAAACCGGTCAAAACCCATTCGCCGAATTTCGGCCATGCAGTCGCGAATGGCACCGACACCGGGAAAGACAATCCGGTCAGCGTCCTCGGCCTCTTCAGTATCAGAGGTGATAATCACCTCGGCCCGCGGAGCCACCAATTCAAGGGCCTTGGCAACGGAATGAAGGTTGCCCATGCCATAATCCAGCACGGCGATACGGGTACGAAAATCTGTCATAGACGGCTCTTTTTTACAGTGTGCCCTTGGTCGAAGGCATCACTCCGGCCATTCTGGGATCCATCTCAACCGCCATACGCACGGCGCGGCCAAAGGCCTTGAAGATGGTTTCAATCTGATGGTGGGCGTTGTGACCGCGAAGGTTGTCGATGTGCAGGGTCACGCCCGCGTGGTTAACGAAGCCCTGGAAAAATTCGTAACTGAGGTCCACATCGAAATCCCCCACTCGGGCGCGGGCAAAATCGACAAACATCTCCAGACCCGGGCGACCGGAGAAGTCCACCACGACTCTGGATAGCGCCTCGTCCAGTGGCACATAGGCGTGGCCGTAGCGACGAATGCCCTTCTTGTCACCCAGCGCCTGCTGGAATGCCTGCCCCAGAGTGATGCCGACATCCTCCACCGTGTGGTGGTCATCGATGTGGGTATCCCCTTCGGCTGTTACCGTTATATCAATCAAACCGTGACGGGCAATCTGGTCCAGCATATGCTCGAGAAACGGGATGCCGGTGGCAAAATTGACCTGCCCGGTTCCGTCGATGTTTACCTCAACGCTAATCTGGGTCTCCAGCGTATCGCGTTTGACTGTTGCTTTCCGTTCCGCCATCTGCGTCTCCAACATGTGTCCCGTTATCGGGCCGTCCCATTATAGAGCCCTCACCGCCACCCTTCCATAAGCAGGAGGAAGTCATTACACTCACCGGCTGTTTATTACACTTATCTGCCTGACCTTTATGCGTTTGCGAAGCCCCAACATTCTTCTCGTCTGCCTGTTGGCTGTCACTACCCTGTGGCTGAGCGAGACGGCGGCCGCCCATGTGCATCTGGACAATCACACCGTCAGCTGTGAGATTCTCCACAGCGCCAGCGGTGGACTGGCCACCCTGCAAAGTCAGTCACCGGATTTTCTGTTACAGCTTGTCAATGCCGGCATCGTCGCAGCGCCGGCTTCGACCCATCTTCTCCAGCCCAGTGCACCGCGCAACAGTCGCGCCCCACCCGCCTATCACTGAACACACAATTCAAGCTCTGAATTTACCTGTTTAAGTTATAGGAATTACACCCATGAAAACGCCTTTTATGGTAGCACTGGCCGTGTCCAGTCTGCCCTGTGTTGCCCTGGCGCAAAGCCAGCACCACAACGAAATCAATGAAGTGATCATCTCCGCCTCACCACTACAGGAGGACTCTGCCGGAATAAAACAGTCCGTCAGTGTTCTGTCGGGTGAAAACCTGCGCAACAAGGCCGCCGCAACCATCGGTGAATCCCTCAAGGATGAACTCGGCGTCACCAATCAGGGGTTTGGCCCCGGGGTTGGCAAACCCGTGATTCGCGGTCAGAGCGACAACCGTGTTCGCGTCCTCCAGGATGGCCTCGGCACCATGGATGCCTCTACCGTGAGTGGCGATCACGCAGTCACCACGGAAGCATTGCTGGCGGAACGTATCGAAATCCTGCGGGGGCCGGCCACACTGCGCTATGGCAGCGGGGCGGTCGGCGGCGTGGTCAATGTGATCGACAACCGGATTCCCGACCAAGTACCTGAGAAACTAAAAGGGGCCGTGGAATATCGCCATAACACCGCCAGCGATCAGGACAGTACTGTGTTCAAACTGGACGGCGGCGCCGGTAGCTGGGCGTGGCATCTGGATGGCATTTACCGGGAAAGCAATGACCTCAAGGTTCAGGGTTATGCCCAGGAACCGGAACCCGGTGAAGAGCCCGAAAGCACCCGTGGCTATATCGAAAATACCGACACCCGGGCCGACGCATTCAGTGCAGGATTATCCTGGATAGGCGATGAAGGTTTTATCGGTCTGTCGTTCAGCCAGATCAACAATGAATACGGCATACCGCCGGGATCCCACGGGCATCACGAAGAAGATGACCACGATGACGATCACGACCATGACCACGACCATGAAGAAGAAGGCGAGCTGATTCGCATCGATATGAAGCAGACCCGGATCGACCTGAAGGGCGAATGGGCAAACATCCTGCCCGGTATCGAACTGGGCCGCTTCCGTCTCGGCTATAACGACTATGAGCACATAGAACTGGAAAGCGGTGAAAAAGGCACCAAATTCTTCAATGAAGCGTTTGAATTCAGAGGAGAACTGGTACACCGGGAAATTGCTGGCTGGAAAGGCGCTTTCGGTACACAGCTGGAAGATCGCCGCTTCGGTGCCATCGGCGATGAAGCCTTCGTGCCCAAGTCCGATATCCGTCAGGGTGGGTTGTTCTGGGTTGGAGAGACCACACACAACCAGTTCAGCCATGAACTCGGGGCACGCTTTGACCGGCAAACCGTAGACCCGGACAACGGTTCCAAAATCAGCCATAACATTTACAGCCTGTCCGCTGGCAGCCTCTGGCAGGTGACCGACGAGCAGTCGTTGAGTCTGTCGCTGAGCCGCGCAGAGCGCGCGCCCGTCGTTGAGGAACTGTTGTCCAATGGTCCCCACTTCGCCAGCCAGAGCTTTGATGTCGGCGACAGGGATCTCGATGAGGAAACCAGCCACAATATTGAGCTGGGCTACCGCTACCAGGGACCAGTTGATCTGAAACTGAGTATTTTCTACAACAAAATTGATGATTTTATCTTCAAGAAAAATACCGGCGAAGAAAATGAGGAAGAGGAGCTGGATATCTATCAGTTCCAGCAACAGGATGCCACCTTCAGGGGTGCCGAAGCCTCACTGGTCGTTCCATTCAAGGATAACTGGCAGGTGGAAATATTCGGTGATTACGTGCGTGCCAAGCTCGATAAAGGCGGTGATGTGCCAAGAATCCCGCCACTGCGTTATGGCATAGCACTGGATTATCAGGCCTACAACTGGCACACCGGCTTCCGGCTCACCGACGTCAAGAAACAGAACCACGCCGGTGAATTTGAAGAGGATACCGACGGCTACACCCGTCTGGATGCCCACTTCAACTACCATGTGGATACTGCCGCCGGGGACTGGCTGTTTTTTGCCAAGGCCAACAATCTGCTGGATGAAGAAATCCGTAACTCCACGTCCTTTCTGCGGGAGTTCGCCCCCGAGGCACACCTGAGTCTGGAGCTGGGGGTACGTTACAGCTTCTGATCCGGCAGCGGCACCAACCCGTCGCGTACAGGTAAACAATCACGGTCATTGCGAGTAACATAGTTGCCTGCAATGGCCGTTTTGCTTTTCCGGACAGAGAGAAATACCCATGAAACTGCTAAGAATTATATTGGTAATGTTACTGGTGTTGATGTTGGTTGTGGCCGGGGGCGTAACTTTTCTGCTATTTGGCGTCGACCCGAACACCTACAAACCTGAACTGGAAAAACTTGCCCGACAGAATGACCTCGAGCTGAAAATAGACGGCGACCTGAGCTGGTCGTTCTTTCCCAATCTGGCCGTTCAGGCGGGCAGCTCATCACTCACCGCCACCAAAGAAGATACCGGAATACCCGATATAAAATTTCGGGAAGCCAGCCTGATTCTCGACTGGCGAGCACTGCTGACACGCACTGTTCGCCTGCAAGCGATCACCCTTGATGGTGCCGATATCCGCACGAAAACAGCAGCCGAAGCCGCCAATGTGGCGGCACTGCCCGGCGCCGCTGCTGCGACCAGTGACACACAAACCGGTGACCTGCCTTTTGAGCTGGCCATCGATGAAATCGCCCTGACCGATAGCCGGATCACCGTGACATCACCAGATGCACCTGACCGGATATTCGAACAACTGAACTTTACCAGCACAAAACTCAATCTCGATGGCAAACCCTTTGCCATAAACCTCGAATTCACCACCGCGCTCCCCGACCAGCCGACCCTGCAGGTCGCGCTGCAATCCTTTGTCGCCGTTGAGGCCAGCCCACAAAAACTCACCCTCTCCGATGCCAGACTATCGGTAAAAGGGCTGGATAAACTGCCGCTGACGTTGAAATTCAATGCCGGTTATGAGGGTGACACAGACAGCGTCTCCATCACGGACATCACCGGCAAACTGGGGTCGGCGAGCATCAGTGGCGCGGTCAATGGCGCAGGATTACAAACCGCTCCTGCGTTGCAGGGCGAACTGTCACTACAGAACCTGGTCCTCGCAGAACTGCCGATAGAAGAGCCTCCCGAAGGTTTCAAAAAGGTGGATGTCGCCACCACCTTTGCCGTATCAGAAAAAGCCGTCTCCCTGAGCAACCTGAAACTGGCGCTGGACAAATTCAATGCCACCGGCAATATGAACCTGCAACTGCAGGGAACTCGCCAGCTAGCCATGAAAATAGAGGGCGATCACCTTGTCCTGCCCGCCACCAGCGAAACGGAATCCACCGAGCAGCAGGCTGCCCTCCTCACTCCATTGCTGGCACCACTGGCACTGCTCGAAGGCGGCAAGGGTGAAGTGGAGCTGAGTCTGGCAAGTCTGACCGCGGATAACATCAGGGTCGACAACCTCCGCCTCAAACTGCTGGCCAATGGCAAAGTAGTGCAAGTCAGCGAACTCTCCGGCGGCATATTTGGCGGCACCTTCAAAACCACAGTCAGGGCAGACCTTGGCAAAGCGGTACCGACCGTCAACTTCACCCAGAACGTCGCTGCCATAGACCTGCACAAGGCACTGGTGACACTGGCCGAGCAGGGCGACATTCACGGCAAGCTGACCATGAATTTCAACGGCAGCAGCGCCGGCGATAACAGCGATGCCCTGCTGGATAACATGAACGGCAACGGCGACTTCAGCTTCTCGGAGCTACAGGTCGACAACATCAATGTGGAAAAAAGCTATTGTGAAATGGCCTCGCTGGTAGAGGGCAGAACATTGACCGGCAGAACCTGGCCCAATCACACCACCCTGCAGGACATGCAGGGCACCATCAAATGGCAGGACCAGCAGATTACCCTGCCCGGTTTTACCACCGGCATCGGCAATATGCTGGTTTCCGGCAACGGCTCGGCTCATCTCGGCAGGGAGACCTACGACATGCTGATCAAGGCCAATCTGCGCGGCGACACCAGCTCGGAGACCGGCTGTACCATCAAAAGTAAATCCATCCAGAACCGGGACATTCCATTCCGCTGCACCGGCTCTTTTGCCGAAAACGGTGGGGGCAGCTGCCTGCCCGACAAGCAATTCATCAACCAGCTGATTCAGGGCAAAGTGCAGGATCTTCTCAAGGAAAAGCTGTTTGATAAATACCTGAAACAGCCATCTACCGCCACAGAAGAGCCTTCAGCCATAGAAGAGCCCTCAGCGGTTGAAGAGCCCTCAGCGGTTGAAGAGCCCTCGGCTGATAAAGAGCCCTCAGCTGATAAAGAGCCCTCAGCTGATAAAGAGTCCTCAACCAATGAAGAGCCTTCAGCCACGGAGGAGCCTTCAGCTGATAAAGAGCCCACGGACCCCAAAAAACAACTGATCGATGAGGTGCTCAAGGGTATCTTCCAATAGTGTCTGCAACATTTTCCGAACAGCTGCTATGCTGGTTTGACCAGCACGGCCGCAAGGACTTGCCCTGGCAGCAGAACAAAGACCCCTATCGGGTATGGGTGTCGGAAATCATGTTGCAGCAAACCCAGGTCAGTACCGTTATCCCCTACTTTCAGCGGTTCATGGCGCGTTTCCCCAACATTTCATCACTGGCAACAGCCCCGCTCGATGACGTATTGCAACAGTGGACCGGTCTCGGTTACTACGCCCGGGCCCGCAACCTGCATCGCTCGGCACAGCTGGTTTGCACAGAACATAGCGGCGTTTTTCCGGATACCCAGGAACAATTAATGGCATTGCCCGGCATCGGCCGCTCCACCGCTGGCGCCATCTGTGCCATTGCCCTCGACAAGCGGGCCGCCATTCTCGACGGCAACGTCAAACGGGTGCTCGCCCGCTATCATGGCATCGACGGCTGGCCCGGCCAGACATCAGTCGCCAGACAACTCTGGGAATGGGCCGAGCAACATACCCCGGCGCAGCACTTTGGCGATTACACCCAGGCGATCATGGATCTCGGTGCCACCCTCTGCACCCGCAGCAAACCGTCCTGCGGCCAATGTCCGCTCTCAGGGGGATGCAAAGCACTGGCAGAGGGCACGCCCACCCGCTACCCCGGCAAAAAACCCCGTCGGCAACAGCCGGTTCGCCAATGCCTGTTTCTGCTCATTCAAAACCCGGCGGGAGACGTGCTATTGCAGCAGCGCCCCGCCAGTGGTTTGTGGGGCGGACTCTGGGTGTTTCCCCAATGCGATCATAAAGATGAGATAGAACAGACCTGTAGCAGCCTCGGTTACCGTGCAACAGACTGGAAATTACTGCCCGGCCGACGCCACAGCTTCAGTCATTACCATCTGGACTACCAACCGGCGCTGATCACCGTTCGGCCACAGCAGCAGGTCATGGATACCAGCGCGCTGGTCTGGTATAACCCCCAGTCAACACTGGCGGTGGGCACCGCCCAGCCCGTCAGGCAACTTTTACAGGAATTGCTAGAACGGCAACAACCCAAGCAATCAACAAGGTAATCCAATGGCACGTATGGTTCACTGCAAAAAACTCAACCGGGAACTGGAAGGACTCGATGCACCACCCTTCCCCGGCCCCAAAGGACAGGATATCTACGAACACGTCTCCAAACAGGCTTGGCTGGAATGGCTCGAACACCAGACCCGCCTGATCAACGAAAAGCACCTCAACATGATGGACATGACCGCCCGCACCTACCTGAACGAACAGCGGGACAGGTTTCTCTCCGGTCAGGACATCGATCAGGCGGAGGGCTACGTACCGCCTGCGGAATAATTTCCGCGCCCGCCCTTGACGCTGGAAATATGAGAAGGTTTAATACGCGCCTTCGCCAGTTACCACTGGTAGAAATGCCCAGATAGCTCAGTTGGTAGAGCAGAGGATTGAAAATCCTCGTGTCGGTGGTTCGATTCCGCCTCTGGGCACCACGATTTTAAAGGCCTGCGACTAATCGCGGGCCTTTTTCGTTTCTGGACTGTACCAAAATTGTGCCCTGGGAAGAAAACCGGACCATGTAAAGCGCAGAAGACCGGTGAAAATTAAATGGGAATGATTCTTAGTTGTCACCGACCCCTTTATCGCCTTATCTTGATTTCTTCCTATATATACACTCGTATATAAAAGTTAAAATGCTGGAAAGTAGGTACCGCCTTTCTACAATAGAAAGCCGTAGTTCATTGACAGGAAATTTAACACCATCGAACTAGATGAGCTGACAGAGCATGATATGGCTTCCTAGATCAACAAAATACTATCGGTGATGCTTGTCTGGCCTACCAGAAAAAGAGTGCGAGACACTCAAGGAGGCCAAAGATTAAGGATAGAGAGTGCAAAAGCATAAGATCAGCACAAAATAGAGGCCAGCCTGTAATCAATTCAGTCAAGTTACTTATAGGTCAAATAATTAATGAAAAGGACAAAAAAATAGCTTTTAGAAATATATTAAAATATTATTTATAACATTTTGAAATAACAAATTATATAGTGATTTCGACAAGATGAATATACAAGCTGGAAGCCGAATAAATCTACCATTCTTAAAGTGGGCTGGAGGCAAAAGGTGGTTAACAAGAACTGATTATAAGCTTTTCCCAAGAGAGTACAGGACTTACAGAGAGCCTTTTCTCGGAAGTGGAGCTATATTCTTTTCGATGCAACCTTCAATCTCTGTTATTGCAGATGTTAATAAAGAGTTAATTGATACGTATAAGGCAATTCAATCTGATTGGAAAAAGGTATATTTATCTCTTCGCAAACATGCCAAGTTACATAGCAAAGAGTACTACTACCATGTTAGATCCTCTAACCCTAGAACCTTACATTCAAGAGCATCAAAATTTATCTATTTGAACCGTACTTGTTGGAACGGACTGTACAGAGTGAATCTAAAGGGTCAGTTCAATGTACCAATAGGTACAAAAGACTCAGTTATTCTCGATACAGATAATTTTGAGCTTATCTCAGAGAAATTAAAGTATTCAAAAATAATTTGCCAAGATTTTAAAGAGACAATAAGACAGTCAGAGAAAGGTGATTTTGTTTATATTGACCCCCCCTACACTGTCAAACACAACAATAACGGATTTATCAAATACAACGAAAATATCTTTTCATGGGATGATCAAATCAGATTAAGAGACTCTGTACTAGAAGGGGTAGAAAAAGGAGTTATGTTTACTATATCAAATGCTAACCACGAATCTATATTAGAGTTATATAAAGATTTGGGGGATATTCTTTATGTCAATCGAAATAGCATCATATCTGGAAAATCAAAATTTAGAGGAAAGACAAGTGAATTACTTATACGTGCCGGGTGGTTATAATAAATACTAAAAATGTTAAGGAGAACCAGATTTGTCTTTTATTGACCCTGTAAAAGTTGAAGAGATTAGAAACAAATTTGTTGTCGACCCTTCAATGCTTGGAAAAATATACAAATCAAAAAAAAACAAGTACATGGAGAAAAGCGTTGATCATTCACTAGTAGAGGATTACTTAAGAGATGGGTGGGAGGATTACACAAAGCCATTAAAAACAAAAACAAAGCTAAGGAAACTTAAATCATATGATCAGCAATTCGAAGATGACATATGGTGTCAGTTTTATGAGCTAGGATATCGTATATTAAATTTCGACAGGCAATTCATACTACCATATGGAAAATCTGCTTCAGAAACCCAACAAATAGATGTCATAGCAGTCAACGATGAAACTATCATACTAGTTGAGTGTAAATCTTCAGAAAAACCCGTTAAAGCACCATCATTTAAGACAGAGCTTGAATCATTACCTTTAAAATTAGATGGTTATAGAAAATCTCTTGCTCAGATTTTTGATAATACTAGGCGAATAAAATATATATTTGCCACAAGAAACCTGAGGATAGATCTAGAAGGCTCTGATGTAGAAAGGATTTATCAAAACAATGCCTTTTACTATAATGACAATACTTACAAATATATCGAAAGATTAATTAAGCTATACAAATCAGCCGCTCATTACCAAGTTTTAGGCATGTTGTTCAAGGGACAGCAAATTGGCAATGAATCATTACGTTTTCCTGCCATTGAGGGGAAAATGGGTGGTCATACTTATTATATGTTTTCTATCGAACCCTCAATTTTATTAAAGCTTGGGTTTATTCTTCACAGAACTGCTGCCAATGAGTCAGAAAGCCCTACTTACCAAAGATTATTAGTCCCGTCACGCCTAAGAGGAATAACTAGCTTTATAAATAACGGCGGGTACTTTCCAAATTCTGTTATTTTAAATTTTACAAGCTCTAAAAAACAAAAAATAAGGTTTGAAGCTGACTCAAGAGAAGGTGATTCAGATTCCAGATCTGGAACTTTAGTTATACCAAAAGCCTATGCCATTGCCTACATTATCGATGGACAACATCGGCTATATGGTTACTCCGGCTCAAACCATGAATTTTCTAACACAATACCTGCGGTAGCATTTATAGGATTAGATTCTACAGACCAGCTTAAAATTTTCATGGATATCAATGAGAATCAGAAAGCGGTTAGCGCATCTTTAAGGCTAACTTTAGAGGAAGATTTGTATTGGAATTCTGAACGAATCGATAGTCGTCTTAAGGCTCTACGGTCAGCTGTAGTAAGAGAGTTAGCCTCAACAGCTGGAGGTCCTCTGTATGAAAAAATTCAAATTGGTGAAGATAAAGCGGCTTTAAGCTTCAAAGGGTTTGCAGATGCCTTATCTAAATCCAGTTTGATTCCAAAGGCTAAACGTCACGAATTTATTCAGGAAACTACAAAATACGGTTTATACAATACGCACAACCACAACCATGAAAAGGAAATGACAAGAGCTAAGAAAAGCCTAGTGAATTTTATCAATACTTGTTACTCATTTGTTCAAGAAGACTATCCTGAAGTATGGAACATGGAAAGATACTTTATATTCTCTAATAGGGGAATAATTCCTTTTATAGGCTTAATTTCTGACTTGAACAAATTTGAAAATGAACTTGGAACAGTCAATACAAATACTAAACCAAGTGATAGATTCGAATCAATAAAGAAGTATTTAATAGTACTCTTAGAAAAGCTTAACAACATGAGCGAACAAGATAGCCGGGGGCTTCTCTCTACTCAAGGCTCTGAAGTTGAAAGACAATGGTTAAGATTTTATCAATCTATAATCAATGATAGGTTTCCAAATTACAATCCACCAGAATTAGTTGACTACAAAGAACGACAAGATACTCAATTACAGAATAGAGGTCGTGAAGTTGGAGTTGCTATTGAAAAACATATCAAGGATGTCGTGATCTCAAGGCTGAAAGAACTTTATGGTGATAACTGGGATCTTGAAATCGCTACTATTAAAAAACAATGTCAGGATAGAGCAGACGCAGAAATCCAAGCAGCGTATGAACAGGGCTTAGGTAGAAAGACAGTGGATTGGACGGAGATGTTCACTATTCTCAACTACAAAACAATCATTGAAAAACATTGGACTAAGCATCCCCAGGTCATTCAGGAAGAGTTTAAAACTTTTGAAGATGTGTTTGCTCTCGATATGGGCCTTGGTAATTTCAATAGCAAAGCAGATAAAGTTAAGTGGATGGCTGTTTTTAATAGTCATAGAAATTTATGGGCACATGAGGGATCAAAAAAGAAGACATTAAATCGCGAGGAGGTAGAGTTTCTTGAAGACCTTCATCAAAAACTTATAGGAACTAGTGCCTCTGTATAATTTGCTACTATCTTTGCTTTATAGACAAATCACTTTAGGATAGTTCCTTATGTTTCATAGGGATAAAAATTGATGCCTTATCCGTCTCTCTCTGGGCACTACAATTATTTAAGGCCTGCGGCTAGTCTAGTCGCGGGCCTTTTTTCATTTCTGGACTGTGCCAACATTGTGCCCTGCACTTCCCCCGGCGCCGCGGCCAGATTTTTTCACCATAGACCTTGAAGCTTGGGGCAATGCTGCAAAACACACCTCGCATTTCCCCCACCCTTTTTTACTCTTTTGCTGCACCCTCTTACTCCCCCCGTGTCCAGTTACCCAGGTCGTCAATTTCAGGCTTTGCGTGTAAACTCGGGCCAATAGCGGATATCTATAACGGAATACTCATAAACCATGTACCATTTCACATTGAATCAACAAGTTGCAGCAGAAGTTTTTGAAGACGAATGTATCATCGCAAATCTGGATAGCGGGCTTTATTACAGTGTTCAGGGCATTGCTGCTGGCCTGATTCAGGCCTTGCCGTGTGCTGACCCTGACGCTGCAATCGCGACGATTTGCTCATCGTTGGGCGAGCAGCGCGCAACGGCTGTGGCTGAACTCTCGAGCATTTGGCAGCGTAAGCTTCCCCAATAGCTGGACAGGTAATAAGTAGAGCTTTCTGGAATAATAC